>JAZDLA010000052.1:0-23565 GCA_043802425.1 Candidatus Omnitrophota bacterium | reverse complement strand
GATAAATTTTGGTATGACTACCGCATATTCATCGTCGAGAGACTGCCGGGGCCCGAAGACATTGAAATAACGTAACGACACTGTCGGCAGGCCATAGTGCTGGCTGAATATCCGGCAATAATGTTCGCCGGCTAACTTAGTTAAAGCATAAGGTGAAATTGGTAAAGGGATAAAATCTTCTTTCTCCGGAAAAATTTTTACATCACCATAGACTGAACTGGAAGAAGCAAAAACAAAAGACTTCACCTTATTCTTTAATGCCGCCTCCAGCATATTCAGGGTACCGTTTATATTTACTTCATTATATTCCCCTGGATTCTTCATTGACTTCGGAACGCTTCTTAAGGCTGCCTGATGCAGAACAAAATCAATGCCCTTAGTCGCCTCTAAGCAGGTATGCGCTGAACGAATATCGCCCTTTATCAGTTCATAAGTTCGCCCACTCTTAAGCTCTTTTGTAAATTCTAAATTTCCTTGTTTACCGGATGAAAAATTATCCAATACCCGCACGAAATGCCTTTTTTGTAGAAGGGCCTCAACAATATGCGAGCCGATAAACCCTGCGCCTCCGGTAACTAAAAATTTGCTCATAGTCTGACTACTTTCTCGTTTTTGATGCCCTTAAGGACGTTACGCGTATCGAATATAGCCCGGGAATTCTTTAGTAAGAACTGATAATCTATATTAGAGTGTTCCGTACTGATAACTACGCAGTCAAACTTCTTCAAATTCCCCCTGTTTAATCTAATAGACTTAAGGTTAGTATGGTTAAATTTCAAATAAGGGATTAATGGATCGTAGTAAGAAACAGAAATATTATTTTTTTGTAAAATTTCAATAATATCTAAGGCCGGGGACTTCCTTAAATCTTTGATATCTTTTTTATAAGTAACGCCGACGAGAAGAATTTTGGCTTTGCTTAAAACAATATCCTGCTTATCTAAAATCTGGCTTAAACGCTCTACCACATATTCCGGCATGTTGGTAATAATTTCTGAAGCGAGTTTAATAAAGCGGGGTTTAAAACCATGCAGTTTAGCCTTCCAATAAAGATACAGGGGGTCCTTGGGTATGCAATGTCCGCCTACGCCAGGCCCCGGATAAAAAGGCATAAAACCAAAGGGCTTAGTCTTGGCTGCTTCAATAACTTCCCAGATATTAATATCCATCTTATGTGCCATCATGGCTAACTCATTGATGAGGCCGATATTGATCAGACGAAAAGTATTCTCTAATAATTTAACCGCCTCTGCGACCCTGGAGGAAGAAACCGGAACAACCCTGTCGATTACGTTTCTATAAAGAGTAGCGGTTAGTTCTGTAGCTTGCGGCGTTACACCACCGATAACCTTGGGAATTTTACTGACTGGGTATCTGGTATTACCCGGATCTATCCTTTCCGGAGAAAAGGCCAGGTAAAAATCCTTGCCGCACTTTAACCCTTTTGATTCTAGAAGCGGCAAGATCACCTCTTCGGTTGTGCCCGGATAGGTAGTACTCTCTAAAATCACCAGGCTCCCCCTCTTCATATTTTTGGCTATGGATTTTACTGCCTGTTTAATGTAGGAGATATCCGGGTAATATTTTCTCTTTAAAGGAGTAGGGACACAGATAATCACTACATCTATCTGCCTTAGGGCCTGGAATTTACTGGTGGCGCTAAACCTACCTGATGCTATAACCTGCCTCAATTTACTCGTAGTAATATCGCTGATGTAGGATTCTTTTCTTTTAATATGGGCCAACCTGTCTTTATCAATATCTATACCTAAAACATGAAATCCTTTCTTGCTAAATTCCATAGCCAATGGTAAACCCACATAACCCAGGCCTATAACAGAAACCCTGATTTCTTTCCTGTTAATTCTTCTCTTAAATTCCCTAATAAAATTATTCATATTTTTAGTTACTTTTTAAAACCCCTTGCCCTGCCTATAGCAATATAATTAAAACCCAGCTCTTTCATGCGCTGGGGCTCATAGATATTGCGGCCATCTATAAAAAAAGGCCTCTTGAGCAACTTCTTGATCTTAACAAAATCTAATTCCTTAAACTCATCCCATTCCGTAAGACCCAGTAGGCAGTCGCTTTCTTTGGCTGCTTCATAGGGGTCTTTACAAAACTTGATCTTCTCCAGTACCTCTTTTGCTTTCTCCATAGCGCAGGGATCGTAGGCTTTTATTTTAGCGCCTTCTGACTGCAGGGCGCGGATTATATCTATTGCCGGAGCACTACGTATATCGTCGGTGTTTGGCTTAAACGACAGGCCCAGTATTCCTATGGTCTTATCTTTGATTATCCAGAGCGCATCCTTGATTTTGTTTAAAAATAACTCTTTTTGCTGCTGATTAATCTCCCTGACCTTCTTAAGTAAATCAAAACTACAGCCTAACTTCTCCGATATGGTGATAAAAGCATCCACATCTTTCGGGAAACATGAACCACCATAACCTATACCTGCGTTCAAGAAGCCCGGGCCGATCCTTTTATCCATACCCATCCCCTGCGCCACTTCTGCTGCATCTGCACCCACCTTATCGCAAATCTGGGAGATGGCGTTAATAAAAGATATCTTAGTGGCCAGGAAAGAATTGGAGGCGTGTTTAATTAGCTCCGCAGATTTAATATCCGTAACCACTAGCGGCGCATTCAAGGGTTTGTATAAGTTAAGGAGTATCTCCTTTGCCTTTCTGGATTCTACGCCTATAACAACTCTATCTGGATGCATAAAATCATTTATTGCCTGGCCTTCTCTTAAGAATTCCGGGTTAGAGGCAATATCAAATTTAATTTTATGCTTAACATGGGCGGCGATGGTCTGTTTTACCCAGTTACCCGTCTCAACCGGGACCGTAGATTTTTCCACAATAAGCCGGTACCCGGTCAAATTTAGCGCTATATTATGCGCCACATCCTCAACACCCGTCAAATCTGCTTCGCCGTTTTCTAAAGAAGGCGTCCCAACAGCAATAAATATCACCTCTGACTTCTGCACTGCTTCTTTAATACTGGCGGTAAAGGAGATCCTCTTCTTTTTTACGTTAATCTTTACTAGTTCCTCAAGGCCCGGTTCATATATAGGAATTATACCCTTCTTAAGGCCTGCTATCTTTTTAGAATTATTGTCAGCGCAAATAACCTTATTACCTAATTCCGCAAAACAAGCTCCTGTGACTAACCCCACATAACCTGTACCAATAATAGAAATATTCATCGTTTACCTTCTCTTTTTAAATAATAAGTCATCTTATCCGGATACACTTGCCTCTAGCGGACTAATTCCGGCGCTTGCGACCCGGTCTTCGGCGCACGATAATCCTTATTAAAATTAAACTGCATCTCAGGAAATGCCTTTAGCGTAAAAACAAACCAGATGGTATCGCCATAGCCTCTTTTAACGTTATAGGTTAGATCCCAGGTCCAGCAATGCAGATCTCTAGATACGCTATATTCATACTCTCTTAGGCCCCTGGCCTTGCTTACTTCATGGCCTCTATAGTACCTTTGATAAGCCGAAACTCTCCATTTTGGGTTCAAGCGCCATTTTAAATTATAGGTTATATCATTGCCGCCCTTGATCTGATAGCGCTGCCCTACGCCAAAAGAACGATCCTTCCCCCAATTAAAAGCAATATCATAGTTGGCATTAGAAAAATGATTGTATTTGGGGTCAGAACGGTCCCCGGAATGAGTATAAGTTGCGTCAGCATCTATGCGCATCCAGGAATAGGGAATTAACTCTAAATCAAATAAAAAATCAGAAAGGCCCCCCCCTCTCCTGGCAGAGGTTGTAGGATTAATAAAAGAATAATTGCTGGTTATGTTAAAATTGAGAAAATCGTAGCTCTTATTATCGCGCTTTGTCTGAAGTTTATTAGTTAACCCTAAAGAAGCGGAATTGCTGCGGCTAAGAGAATCAACGCCGTCTATTTGTCGGAGTTTACTAGCTAGCACGCTAGGTTCATGATTAAAAGAATATCCTACCGTAGGCGTAATAATATGCCTTAAGCCGTTTATATCCAGGCCTAAGAAATTAGAGCTGATATTAAATAGGCGGTAAAACTTTGTACTCATATCTAAACCGCTATAAAAAATATTCCGGGGAGCAATAGTAGAAGTGCTAACTCTATGGTCGTAAAAAGTCTGCCGGATCATCACAAAAGGTGTAAGGTTAATAAAAGCCGCCTTCATAGCTAATGACAGTTTATTGCTGGTATCAAATCTATTTACATGCGCATCGGGATTAGTATCATTTGCAGTGGGCGTCATGGTGCTTGTATTCTTCTTATTAAAACTACCGATAGACGAATCATTGTTGATATAAAACTGGGATCCACCAATCGGAAGTGAAGAGAGGGTATATTTTATCTCGGGGAGCTTTTCTAGATATCCTGGGTTGTACCAGCGGTTAGTGCGTTTCTGCATAAGAAAATCTAAGCTACCATAATTGAAAACATGGTGCAATGAGGTATAAGATAACGGCTGAGAGTCCTTTTCGTATTCACGATAAAAATAATCTTTCAGAAGATTATACTGGCTGCCGTGTATGGCCATCTTGGAATCTACTATTTTATAATATTCCGAGACCAGGTCCGTGCGCTCATCTATAACCCATTTATGGCGCCAGCGGATAAAATAGCGCTGAAATTCCGCGGGAACGCCTTCATCAAACCACCTCGATCTCTCCTGCATATAATAATACTTAAAATCACCCTTGCCGAACTCTTCACTTTTATAATTAGCCCCAAAACCTTCTGCCACCCCGAGTTTACTTCTATAGTCAGCATAAATCCTTCCGCTGATATTATCTGTAAGGTTATACCTCCAGGCGCTGAGCGTATAAGGGCCCCAATCCTTCTTCTTCCCGGCCATTAACTGCACATGCATAATAGGATCCCTAAGGCTATGGTTATATTTGGGTAAGTAGGCTAAAGGGACGCTACCAAGATAGAAGACATCGTCCTTAGACTGTATCTTGTCATCCGGAAAGACGTTGATCTTGCGCGACTTTATGCGGTAATGCGGTTTATCGTAATTACAGGTAGTAAAATACCCTCGCTTGGCGATGAATTCACTATCGCTTACTTTCTCGGTCTTTTCTGCCTTGCCAAAATAAGGGTTAGCCCTGAATTGCGAGTCTATAATTGTACCTACCTTGGTCTGGAAATTGTAGAACATTTTTGTACCTTCCACTACCCCCTTGGCATCTTCCAGTCTCGCATTACCCTCAGCCAACGCATCTTTGGTCTGGGTATTTACGGTCAATTTTTGGCAGGTTAATTTACTCCCTTTATACATTACTGATACATTTCCGCTGGCAGTAACCTCTTTGGCATCGGTAGAATACTCTACTATATCGCCGTTAACAATAATTGACTCATCCTTCTTCTCCTGGGCATAGGCTATAGTAACTAGTAAACAGTAACTCGTAACTAGTAAAATTGGCCATTTCCCTAAAAGGTAAATTTTCATTACTTGGGGATTTTCTTGTAGTCTTCCAGGAATCTCTGAATGCCAATATCGGTCAAGGGGTGCTTTATCAGTTGCTCGATTACCGTAAATGGAATAGTAGCGATATCTGCGCCGATCTTAGCTGCATCTACTACGTGCAAGGGATTACGAACGGACGCTACAATAATCTCGGTCTTAAACTTATAATTAGAGTAGATCTGTTTTATATCACGGATAAGATCCATACCCACCTGGCCGATATCGTCTAATCTACCGATAAATGGCGATATATAATCCGCTCCTGCCTTGGCTGCTAATAGGGCCTGCGAAGGCGAAAAACACAAGGTGACATTGGTTTTTATGCCTCTTGTCGAAAGAACTTTTGCCGCCTTAAGGCCCTCTTTGATCAGTGGTATTTTAATTACAATATTCTTGGCAATCTTACAAAGGTCGGATGCTTCGCTAACCATATTCTCATATTCAAGGCTGATAACTTCTGCGCTCACCGGCCCGGAAACTAGGGCACAGATTTCTTTTAATAAATCAGGGGCTTTACGATTTTCTCTGGCGATTAAACTAGGATTAGTAGTTACGCCGTCTATTACCCCTAAGGCAACAGCCTCTCTTATCTCTTTTATATTTGCGCTGTCTATAAAGATCTTCATTCTCCTGTTGCCTCTCTTACAAGTATTGCTGCGCCGATTAACCCGGCATCATTACCTAATTTCGCCGCATATACCTTTACCTGCCTTGCCTGTACGCTCATCGCCCTTTTGAGTATAACCTTTCTTAGATTATCCAGCAGCGCCCTGCCGGCTCCTGCCATACCCCCACCGATAACAATACAATCAGGATTAAGTAGATTCACTACTCCGGAAAGGGTAACCCCCAATCTTCTGGCTACACCTGACCAGATACTTAGGGCTTTCTTATTTTGTTTTTTAGCCAAGGAGCTTAATTCTTCTAAAGAAACATCCCGCCTAAATAATTTCTTTGCTTCTTGCAATACCCTATTATTACCAATATAAGCCTCAAGGCAAGCCTGTGCGCCGCAATTACAACGAGGGCCTCTTTCATTCAAAGGGAAATGGCCTATTTCTCCGGCTGCATTACTTGACCCGCGATAAAGCTCCCCGTTGATGATAATCGCTCCACCCACACCTGTACCTAAAGTCAAGCAGACAGCGCTCCGGGCACCCCTTGCAGCCCCCAGCTTATGCTCAGCCAGACACATTAGCTTAGCGTCGTTATCCAGAAAAACGGCTAACCCTAGCCTTTTCTTAAGGATACTCTTGAGATTAACCTTTTTCCACCCGGGAATATTGGGGAAAAAATGGACTATACCCCTGGCAATATCTATCGGTCCGGGTAGACCCAAACCAATACCTAAGATATTTATTATCTTTAAGTTATTGCTCTCTATAATATTATTTACGGAATCAACAATGGCGCAAATCAGGCTTTCTTTTTTAATAAATTTTTTTGTACTTAAGACCCCCCTATCCTGAATCCTGTACTCTGAGTCCAGAAGCGCAATCTTCAGATTAGTGCCACCCAAATCAATAGCGATCACAAATTTCTTTGGCATAGCTTTGTATTTTATATTAAACTGATTGTAATTGCAAGGGATAATGTTGCTATTGCCTTGGGTAAATGCAGACTTTATTCCTACCGGTTTCTTTTGCGCGGTATAAAGCTGAATCTGCCCGGTCAATGAGTGCCTTTATGTCTTTACCGTCCCCTGGGAAAGTAGAAATACCGATACTGACCGTGATTTTTAGCTCTTCATCATAGACCTTAATGCGCCTCTCTTCTATGGCTTGGCGGATACGTTCTGCGGCAAATTGGGCTGCTTCTTTATCTGTTTCGCTTAAAACAACGGAAAATTCTTCTCCGCCATACCTACCCACCATATCTATCTGTCTTATCGTTTCCTGGATTGTCTTGGAGAGCTCCCTTAATATGGCGTCTCCTACGATATGGCCGTAGCGGTCATTATAATTTTTGAAATAGTCTATATCGATCATCAGGCAAGAAAAAATATAGTTAAATTTTTGCGAACGCTCTAATTCTTCCTTAAAACGCTCCAGATAATATCTGCGGTTAAAGATCTTGGTCAGGCCGTCTATAATCGCCAGTTCCTGGATATCCTGATAAAGGACGGCCCTTTTAATTCCCAGGAGAAACTGCTGCGCTAAGATATAAAATTTTTCTTTATCTTCGCCCTTTAATGTGCCTACCAGCAAATAACCGATAAGCCTATCTTGTATTTTTAAGGGCAGGGTTGTATAGTCTTTATACCCAGATAAATCGGCTTGCCCTTTAATAAATTGACAATCGCCTACCTCGATATACTTTTTTATCCCTTCTTTGAAATTACTGAAAACTTTATCCGCATCCAGGGATTTACATATCTCTTCGGTTATATCATAGAGGGCGATGGTGCTATCGAGTGTACCCTGCAGATTACGATTAGCCTCCTTTAACCTTATGCTCTCGGAGAGTATTTTATCGTATTCGTCTTTAGCGCGGGCATAATCAGGCATATCCAAGAGGTTTTTAGCTAGCCTGCGCTTAAGCCAAAAGAATAAAAGTATGGTTAGGAAAACTAAAAAGCTCAAATTACGCATACCCTGTTTCTTCCTTTTTGTTTTGCTTCATACATTGCCTTGTCCGATTTTAGTATGAGTTGATTAGCATCGCTTGCATCTTCCGGAAAAGAGGCCACTCCAATAGATACAGTAATGTGGGTCTCCTGCTTACGCAAAACGATCCTGGACTTCTCTATTCTCTTCCTTAGCTCATTAGCCATCTTATGGGCTTTAGCTTTATTTACAAAGGGTAAGATTATGCAGAATTCCTCTCCGCCGAAACGGCTTATCAGGCTATCGCTATCCTTAAAAAAATCAGTGATATTACGGCTTAAGTTTTTTAATACAATATCGCCAGAGGTATGACCGAATTTATCGTTATAGTTCTTGAAGTAATCAATATCCAGCATCAACAAGGAAAAAACAATATCCTGCCTAAAGCCTCTGGCGCATTCTTCTTTTAAGCGCTCCGAAAAATAAGTCCTGGTAAAAAGCGAAGTCAGTTCATCGTGTATAGCCAGATCTTTAGTCCTTTGGAAGAGCTGGCCGTTCTCTAAGGCCACCGCCCCTAAATCGCAGATAGCCATTAACAACCTTAAATCATCCTGCGTATAAAAACTGGGGGAAGAATTATCCAGCCTTAATATCCCCATAGGCTTACGCTCGCTGATCAGCGGCGCGCTGATTAAGGAAGAAACAGGCCTGATGTGCTGGGCTTCTATTTTCTCTAAATCAAAGCGGAAATCTTTCTTGATATCCTCTATCAACAGGGGGCTGGCGTGCCTTAGTACCCAAAAGTCGAATATAACGCCCTCTTTGGCCTTAATAATCAAATCCTTATCTTCTTTTTTTGTCTTAAAAAGGCTTAGGGTCTGGGTGCGGCTATCTAATAAATATAATATACAGGTGCCCTTGTCCCTCGCGATAAGAGAGAAGGCGATTGACGTAAGTTTATCACCTATATCTTCTAAGTCCAGGCTCCGGTCTATTTCTTCGGTAATCTCTTTTAGTTTATTATAACGCTTTATTTTTTCTTCAATGGCAGATTTGCTTTTCCCTTCCTTGATATTCTCGGTACTTAATATATTTATTTTCTCCTGGAAGTGCTGAGTTTCGATCTTAAGGTATTGCCTGCGCTTGGAATACCTTTGCAGCAGATAATAAACGCTAAGGGCGTTAATCAGGAAGAAAAACAGCAGCAACTTAAGCGGCGGGATATCCGTATAAATCAGGGGTTTTAAAAAAGCGTAAGGCATGTGGTTAATCTTAAGCTTTTAGAGAAGCTTTAGGCGAGAAATATGGCACTTTACTTATACTATTGTTTCTTCGGTCTTTTTATCAAAAAAATGTGCCTTGCTCATATCAAAGACTACATCCATATTCTGGTTAATCTGGGGCCTGTTGTGCGCTCCTGCGCGGGCGATAAGGGAGTGTCTTCCCGTATTCAGATACAGGTAGACCTCTGAACCCATGAGCTCGACCACTTCGCAGTTCACCCTGACGATATTTTCCGGCGGGGCCTCAGAAACAAATAATTTATCATAGATATCTTCTGAACGGATACCAAAAATTATTTCTTGCCCTACATATGAAGAGAGTTTCGTAGACATCTCATCCACTATTTTCACCGTGACCTTGCCCTCATCGAAATACATCCGGCCGTTCTTTTTAATAATCTTTCCCTGCATGAAACTCATGGGAGGCGAACCGATAAAACCAGCGATAAACTTATTCTTCGGTCTATCGTAAACAGTCATCGGATCTGCTACCTGCTGCAGAACGCCGTCCTGCATTATCGCAATCCTATCGCCCATAGTCATAGCCTCTACCTGGTCATGGGTAACATATATTATCGTTGATTGTAGCCTGATATGCAGCTTGTGTATCTCTGTGCGCATCTGAACCCTTAATTTTGCATCAAGGTTACTCAAGGGTTCATCAAATAAGAAGACTGCAGGCTTTCTTACGATTGCCCGGCCTACGGCAACGCGCTGCCTCTCGCCGCCGGAGAGTTCACGGGGTTTACGGCTAAGCAGGTGTTTTATGCCCAAAATATCCGCTCCTTCGCTAACCCTGCGCAGAATCTCTTTTTTGGGATAACCCCTTAGCTTAAGGCCAAAGGCCATATTATCAAAAACACTAAAGTGCGGATAAATAGCGTAGTTTTGGAAAACCATGGCGATGTCGCGGTCTTTTGCGGGGATATCATTCACCAGCTTGTCGCCGATGTATATCTGGCCTTCGCTCGTCTCCTCTAATCCGGCAATCATCCTTAAGGTCGTAGATTTACCGCATCCGGAGGGGCCAACCAAAACCATAAATTCCTTGTTCTCTACCTCCAAATCTATATTACTTACCACCTTTATTCCATTACTAAAAACCTTGGAAACATTCTTTAGGCTTACCTGTGCCATACCTATCCGCTTCGCTTGAATTCTTATCGTTAAATTAAGTAGTCAGATTATACTTAAATTTTGGGGTTATGTCAACCCAAGATAGTCTACCAGCTGGCTTAGTGTCGCCTTTAAGTTCTTACGCGGCACTATCATATCAATCAGACCGTGTTCCAGAAGAAATTCCGAGCGCTGAAAACCGGGCGGTAATTTCTGCCTGATAGTCTGTTCGATAACTCTGGGGCCCGTAAACCCGATTAATGCCTTGGGTTCTGCGATAATTATATCGCCTAGGCCGGCGAAGGAAGCCATGACTCCGGCCATAGTAGGATTAGTCAATACGGAGATATAGGGGAGCTTTTCTTTGTGGTGATAATAAAGTGCGGCTGATGTCTTGGCCATCTGCATCAGACTAAACATACCTTCATACATCCTCGCCCCGCCGCCTGAACCGGAAACAATAATCATGGGGAGCTTTTTTTTCGTTGCCGTCTCAATAGCGCGGGTTATTTTTTCTCCTACCACCGCGCCCATCGAACCCATAATAAAACGTGAATCCGTAACTGCAATAATCACCTGCTTGTTATCCAAAAGCCCTTCGCCGGTGACTACCGCGTCCTTTAGACCTGTAGCGTTCTGGTCCTGGGATAGTTTCTCCAGATACGTTTTAGGGCCCTTAAATCCCAAAATATCGCGCGGTAACATCTCCTGGTCATATTCACGAAATGTATCTTTATCTAAAAGAATATTTATTCTCTCATAGGCGCCCAAGATAACATGGTAGTTACATTTCGGGCAGACCTTTAAGTTTTCCTCGAGAGTCTTGTTGTATAATGCCTCAGAGCATCCTTCACACTTAGTCCAGAGGCCATCGGGAATCTCCTTCTTTTTAACCCTGACAATCGTATACTTGGGTTTACCAAATAACGCCACGGTTAAATCTCCTCGTATTTGTTGATCAGCATCCCCGATAAAACCTTAGGATAAAAATAAGTTGATTTAGCGGGCATCTTCTCGCCTCTAAGCGCCACAGAAATTATCTGCTGGACCTTTACCGGATTTAAAAAGAAGGCGACATAGGTGCTATCGGTATCCACCTTATCAATCAACTCCTCGGTATGCGGACTAAAAGTAAGATTATCTTTATTTTCTAAGTTTATCCCCAGTACTTTTTTTAAAACTATTTGATTTAAAATAGACACATCTAGAGTCCTTACCTCAGGGGGCTTATCGTTGATTATCTTATCCAAAATCCTAATATTCTTTAAACGTAAGAGCCAATATCTCCTGTCATAATACATCCCCAAGACATGCTCACTCTGTCCACCCTTCTCCATGAGGAAGAAAAAGCGTACTTTATCTTTAATCTCTTCTAGATCAAAATAATCCCTGATCTTTGTCCTAAAATGATCCATATCTAATCTAGAATCTAATTTCAGGAGACGGTGGATAGGTAGTATTGTAAGTCCGCTGGCATTGGTATTCGTAAAATAGGCCAGGATATAATTAGAACCTGCCTCCGGAGTTACTTTACCCAGCCTTTTTCGTATTTCGTCTCTATAAATACGGGCTACCTCATAACGGTGGTGGCCATCGGCAATGAAAATATTCTCCTTTTGCATATCAGCCTGTAATTTATTCAGGATGGGCTGTTCATCCAATCTCCATAACTTATGGCTAACCTTATCATTGTCTACTAAATCGACGAAAGGCTTTTTATCCTGAGTATATTGGCAGAGATGCTGGATGATGCGTTTTTGGTCGGGGAAAATAACAAATATGGGGCTTAAATTCGCTTTAACACTCTTAAGGAGTTTTAGCCTGTCTTCTTTGGGCTCGATGCGCGTGTGTTCATGGCCGTATATAGCTGAATTCTTGTCTTCTAGATACAACCGGGCGATAAACCCAAAGCGGTATTTCTTTTCTCCTTTAAGATTATACTGCTGACTGTAAAAATATATAGCGGGGGCTTTATCCTGAATGAGTACTTTATTTTTCTGCCAACCCTTAAAGATTTGGGCTGCCCGGCGATATTTATCTTCACCGGGGATATCTTTACCTAAGAGTATACGGATAAAATTATAGGGGTGATTATCGTGATAACGCTGCTGCTGGCTGGCTGAGATTACGTCGTAGGGCGGACAGACAACAGAAGAAAGGTCCTTGTTTTCTTCCTGGTTATAGACAACCGCTTGAAATGGCTCTATTTTTGCCATAGATAATCAAGAAGGCCTATTGGGACTGACAGTCTTTACAGCCTTTTTTAATGTTAGGGCAGGTATTATTCTGGCTATTATCAGTAGAGGTGGGCTTATCCTTACGATAATCCGTAGCATAAAACCCCTTACCCTTAAAGATTACACCCGAACCCGAACCGATAAGCCGCTTTAATTTTTGGTTACATTTAGGGCATTTATCCAGTGCCCTATCGGTCATTTTCTGAGATATCTCAAATTTATGCTTGCAATGTGTACATTCATAGTCGTAAGTTGGCACTTCTCTCTCCTTATTTAAAAGCCTTCTTTATCTTATCGGAAAAACTATCTTTGTTTATGTCTTCGCCTGATAACCTGGCAAATTCCTCGATGAGCCGACGCTGTTCTGAGGTTAAGCGTGCGGGAATCTCTACAATAACTCTCACCAATTCATCTCCTATTCCCCTGGCATGCACATCGGGTATACCTTTCTCCTTAAGACGAAAAATCCTGCCGCTTTGCGTGCCCGGGGGTATCTTCATTTTAACCTTACTGTTAAGCGTGGGTACTTCTATCTCAGAGCCCAGTATTGCCTTGGAGATGCTAATGCTAATTTCGGTTAATATATCATTATCGCGTCTCTGGAAAACAGGATGCGGCCTTACTTCCATACTAACATACAAATCGCCCCGTCCGGCAGCGCCTGCTTCCCCTTCACCCCTTATCCTTAATTGCGAACCCGTATCTACGCCTGCGGGAACTTTTACTTTAATCTTACGGGTTACCCTCATCCTGCCTTCTCCGCGGCACCCCAAGCAAGGTGTCTGCATGACGGAACCTTCTCCGCGACAGCGCGGACAAGCCTGGCGCAATTGAAAGAAGCCGTTAGAAACTACTGTCTGACCTGCGCCCTTACACTGAGAACAGGTAACTTTTTTAGTCCCCGGCTTTGCACCGCTACCCCCGCATGTTGAACATTCTTCATAACGCGGCACGTTGATAGTTTTTTCTGTGCCGCTGGCTGCCTCCTCTAATGTTATCGCTACTGCTATTTCTAAATCTCGTCCGCGACGGGCACGGCCCCTGCCGCTTCTTCCCCTTGCGCCGGATATATCAAAACCTAAATCACTGAATATATCCTCAAATAACCCTCCGCCGACACCAAAATCCCCCAGGTCGCGGAATACGCTGCTAAAATCTGCTCCTTTAAAGATATCTTCATAGGCGTATTTCTGGTCTATCCCGGAATGGCCGTATTGGTCATAAAGGGCGCGCTTCTGTGAATCAGACAAAACCGCGTAAGCCTCTGAGATCTCTTTAAATTTCTCTTCCGCCCCCTTTTTCTGTTCGGCAGGCACGCGATCAGGATGGTAACGTAAGGCTAATTCCCTATAGGCTTTTTTTATCTCATCTAGGGTAGCATTCTTCTGGACTCCTAAAATCTCGTAATAATCGCGTTTTGTCGCCATCATTATTTTTTATCGCCTTCTTCTTTATATTCCGCATCAATGATGTCTTCGGCCTTTCCGCCGGAGGCGGATCCGCCCTTGGCGGACTCCTTATCCCCTGGTTCCTCAGTAGCCCCCTGAGCCCTACCGCCTGCTGCCCCTCCTTGCTGCTGTTGCTGTTTCGCTGCCGCCTGCTTATAGATCTCCTCTGCTAACTTATGCGAAACCTTGGTCAAATCTTCTGAAGATTTTTTTATCCTGTCTACATTCTTATCTTTTATCGCTTGCTTTAAGTCGTTTACCCTTGCTTCGATATCAGCGCGCTCAGCCTGGCTAACTTTATCGCCGAATTCTTTAAGGGATTTTTCCGTGGCATAAACCAGGTTATCTGCCTGATTGATGGCCTCTATCTCTTCCCTCTTCTTCACATCGTCTGCCGCGAATTTTTCGGCTTCTTTGACCATCTTATCAATCTCTTCTTTAGAAAGCTTTTTAGGTGCGGTAATACGAATAGATTGTTCCTTACCGGTCCCTAAGTCTTTTGCCGAAACATGCACAATGCCGTCCCTATCAATATCGAATTTTACTTCGACCTGCGGAACGCCGCGCGGTGCAGCAGGGATGCCGACTAAATCAAACCTCCCTAACTCCACATTATCGTTTGCCATTTGCCGCTCGCCCTGAAGGACACGAATAGTAACCGCAGTCTGATTATCCGCGGCTGTAGAGAAAACCTGGCTCTTTTGCGTAGGGATAGATGCGTTTCTTTCAATTAATTTTGTATTCACTCCCCCGAGGGTCTCAATACCCAGCGAAAGCGGGGTAACATCCAAAAGCAACACATCTTTTACTTCGCCTGTAATAATCGCTGCCTGGATAGCAGCTCCCAAGGCTACACATTCCATAGGATCCACTCCACGTTCGATTTTCTTACCTACATAATCTTCGACAAATTTCTGCACGCAAGGCATGCGCGTAGGGCCGCCGACCATAATAATCCGGTTTACATCGCGGGGGGTTAATTTAGCATCGCTGATTGCCTGCTCCATGGGGTGGCGGCATCTATCGATTATGGGTGAAATTAAATCTTCTAGCTTCGAACGGGTAATAGACATGGTTAAATGCTTAGGGCCCGTAGCATCTGCTGTAATAAAAGGCAAGTTGATATCCGTGCTTACCGTAGAAGATAATTCAATCTTTGCCTTCTCCACTGCCTCGCGTAACCTCTGTATTGCCATTTTATCATTGAGCAGATCTATTCCGGTCTCACGTTTAAACTGGCCGGCAATATGCTCTAATAATAACTTATCCATATCTGTACCGCCTAGCTGCGTATCCCCAGAAGTTGACTGCACATGAAATACGCCTTGGGCCATCTCCATTATGGTGACATCCAGAGTTCCGCCGCCTAAGTCAAAGACCATAATCTTCTGTTCCTTTTGCGATTTCTCTAGACCATACGCCAGGCACGCTGCCGTCGGCTCATTGATAATCCTTAACACTTTTAAACCGGCAATCTCTCCGGCATCCTTTGTCGCCGTCCTTTGATTATCATCGAAATAGGCCGGACAGGTTATTACCGCTTCCTCTACTTTATCTCCTAAATACGCCTCGGCATCCTGCTTGATCTTTTGCAGGATAAAAGCAGAAATCTGCTGAGGGGTATATTCTTTCCCCAAGACTTTAAATTTATAGTCCGTCCCCATTTTGCGTTTGGCTGCCTGAATAGTACCCTCGGCATTAATGGCTGCCTGGCGCCTGGCTGGTTCACCCACCAGGCGTTGACCATCCTTAGTAAAGGCAACGTAAGAAGGAAAGGCCTTGCCTGAGGCTACACCTGCGCCTTCAGCAGAAGGAATAATTACAGGCCTACCACCTTCCATTACCGCGGCTGCGGAGTTAGACGTCCCTAAATCAATACCAATTACTTTTGCCATATTAACCTCCTCATTTTTCCCCAGCCTCCGGCGCTTGGGGAAAAATGACCCCGAGCCCCTGCGAGGGGGAAAATTATTTTACATAGATTTTTTAGAAACTTTTACTTTTGCGGTCCTAATCACCCGATCATTTAATAGATAACCTTTTTGTAATTCCTCCATCACGGTATGCTCCGGCGCATCTTTGTTTTCTGCCTGCATCAACGCTTCATGGTAATGCGGATCGAATAACTTACCTTCTGCGTCAATGGGTTTAACCCCGTATTCCTTTAACATCTCATAGAGGTGCACCAGTATCATCTCTACCCCTTTTAAGAATGCGGATAAATCCTGGTGCTGAGATTGGGCCAATTCCACGGTGCGCTCTAAATCATCCAGTATGTTTAATAACTCCAGAATAATACCTTCATTAGCAAACTTTACAAAATCCTGTTTTTCTTTCTCCAGGCGCTTACGCGTATTATCAAAATCCGCCTGAAGCCGAAGCAATCTATCCCAGTGCTCCTTGGCCTTATCTGCCTCTTCTTTTAACTTCAGATATTCGGACTCTTTTAAGGAGACGGTTTTTTCTTCTCCTTGCTCCGGCTGCTGGTGTTTCTTAATCTCTTGCTGGTCCTGTTTTCCGGTCATAATAACCTCTAAATGCTGCTCATAACTTCTGTTAACGCATCCGATATATATACTAGCGCGGGAATGGTATGTTCATACTCCATGCGCATCGGGCCTAAAACCGCAAGCCTGCCCGCATCTTTATCTTTTAAGCGGTAAGTAGAAACGATTAATGCGCAGCCGCTCATCTCAGGGCAACCTAATTCTTCGCCGATATAGACCTTGACTTTATCGGTAAAGTCGCGGTTGATAATACGGATCAGGTATTGTTTATCTTCGATAGCCTTAATTAAAAGGCGAATCCTTCCTGAATCCTGAAATTCCGGCTGGCTTAAAACCAGGCCGATGCCTTTATAAAAAAACCTGTCCTGCCACTCGGGAAAATAGGATATACCGGTATAATGGGTAATTTCAGAAATGATCTGTGAGGTCTTATCTAAGATATCCTCTAAACGATTTATTTTTTTCTTATATTCCTTGGCAATGTGTTCTTTCTCATCTGCCAAAAGTTCCATTTGCGAGAGCAGAAAATCTACATAATAACGGTATCCTTTAACCGTAGGAATCCTTCCTCCGGAAGTATAAGGATGCGTAAGATATTTGGATTCTTCTAATTCCGCTAATATATTTCTTACGGTGGCCGGGCTTAAGTCAAAATCTCTGGCAATATCCTCAGAAGCCACAGGCTCTGCGTTCTGAATATATTTGTTTATGGTAGCGGTAAGGACTGCCCTTCTCCTAGACTCGTAATCTACTGTTCTAACCATCTTTTTCTTCTCCTTTTAGCACTCCTACCCTAAGAATGCTAAAGGATGATTCTAACATAAAACTATGCTTTGTCAAATGATTCATTTCTCTAAAATTCCTTTTTCCTACCTGCAACAGATTGGCGCTCTAACCAAGAGAGTGCTAACAATAATACAAAAAAATTTATTCTTCTTTCTCTTTATCTAAAATTATTTTTATGCCATGGATATTCACGCGCCTGTCTTGCATTAAATAATGCACGTACTCTAATTTTTTTATATCTTTTAAAGAATAAAGGCGGCTTTTTTTACCTATCCTCTTAGGACAGACTACCTTTGATTTATCTAACTGACGCAGTGTCCATAGTGGCAAATCTACAAGCTTACTTACCACGCTGATTACGTAAACCGGTTCATCAGGACTGATATAAATATCAAATAAAGGCATCTTCTTGCCTCCCGCAACTTTTTTATCCCAGAAGTTAAGATAACATTAAATAATAGACTTGTCAAGTAAAATTAATAAAATTTATTAGGTATTCTAATTGATTTCTTCTATCTCTTTATTATGTAATAATTTACGAGACAGAATTACGGGTAGATTTAATTTAATTTTTATACCTTTTTGCAGGTATTTTACCTCTTTTACCTTACCTTGACGATAACATAGATCTACCAAGTCCATCCGATTAGAAGGAATCAACAATTCTAGAAGAATCATTCTGTCTGAGAAGTTATCCTCTATTCTCTTTGTTAAAAGATCCAGATTCTGTTTTGATTTGGCCGAGATTGTCAAGGAATTAGGAAAATCTGCTTTCTGTATCTCTAGCCAACTCTGGTCTAGTAGTAAATCGATCTTATTCAAGACGGTGATCATAGGCTTATTGTCTGCCTGTAATTCTTTCAGTACGCTAAGCACAGCCTGGTTATGTTCATGCACGCGGGGATGGTTTATATCTAAAACGTGGATCAATAAATCTGCTTCTCTGACTTCTTCTAACGTAGCTTTAAACGCCTCTATCAGATGATGGGGAAGATTATGTAAAAATCCTACCGTATCCGAAATGATAACCTGCTCTCCATTATCTAACTTTAAACTCTTGGATAAAGGATCAAGCGTAGTAAATAAACTCTCTGCCACTATCTGGCCTGCATCAGTTAACGCATTAAGCAACGTAGACTTACCAGCGCTAGTATAACCTATTAATGCCACGGCGGGTATGGCGCTATCCTTTCTTTTTTTGCGCAGGGTTAGGCGATGCTGTGTCAGCTGCCTTAAATCATCCCG
Source organism: Candidatus Omnitrophota bacterium (assembly GCA_043802425.1). GTDB lineage: Bacteria > Omnitrophota > Gorgyraeia > Gygaellales > Profunditerraquicolaceae > JAGUYA01. The sequence continues at coordinate 4,907 of JAZDLA010000052.1, read as the reverse complement.
TAGCTTATCAATTTTCTTTCTGATACGCCTGCGGTCTACTTCCAACTTCTGTTCGCCTGGCCCACTTGTGCCGATACCGCCTCCTAAACGCGAAAGGATTATTCCTTTACCGATGAGCCTGGGCATAAGATACTGCAATTGCGCCAACTCTACCTGCATCTTACCCTGCGGGCTCTTGGCGTGCAGGGCAAATATATTCAGGATCAGCTGTGTACGGTCAAGGGTCTTCTTATTAATTACCTCTTCTAGATTGCGCTGTTGCGTCCCTGATAAATCATGGCCGAAAATCACCGTATCTACACCCTCTTCTTCGGCAATTAAGGCTATCTCCTGAGCCTTGCCCCTGCCGATAAAAAAATTGGGCGTGGGCTTATCGCAGATACAGGTAATATTATCCATAACCTCTACCCCGCAAGTCCCTGACAACTCCTCTAATTCTTCAGCTATATCCTCTAGGCGCCAGCCGTCTTTTTCAGATTTTAATTTTATCGTCACCAATAAAGCTCGTTCCATAATACTCCTTAAATTAGCGGGGTGTCCTTGGTCTGTTTCTCGCGGGGACGCTCATTTTGCCCCAGCGAGGCAAAATTTCGCTCGCCTGCGGACCTTCGTTCTCACCGACAAGTATAATAGCGGGTGAACCATGCCCACTCGGGTTCCTCGGACGCCCCGCTTGAAATCAGTCCAAGCCACCCGCTAAAAATCTACTGATCTATAAATGAATCTGTCGATTTTCTCGCTCAAAGTCGGCTTCTTAACGCCAAAGGTCTTTCATTCACTCGAAAATTCGCCAGATTCATTATGTAGCTAAATTCTTGATTATCCTATTCGCGATGGAAGCGGTTTTTTCTCCACCCTTTACCTCCACCCACTGAATCCGCTTATCTTTTCTAAACCAGGTCAGCTGCCGCTTAGCGTATAAGCGGGTATTCCTTTTCATCAAACACTTTGCCTCTTTTAAATCATATACGCCCTCTAAATAACCCTTTATTTCCCTTATGCCCAAGGCATACCTGGCGGTTTTACTTAACTTTAATTTCAGTAACTTTTTCACTTCTGGGACTGCGCCGCGGGCAAACATTCTCTCTACGCGTTCTTCAATTCTGCGGTAAAGTTTATCGCGCTGCATATTAAGGCAAAAAATCTTTATCTTATATTCATCCGCTAAGCCCCTACGTTGTCTTTGTAGATAAGATATAGGCTTACCTGTAGCCTCAAATACCTCTAATGCCCGTATGATACGCTTAGTGTCATGGGGATGAATTTTTATAGCTGCATCCGGGTCAAAATCTTTAAGTCGCTCATATAAATATTTACTGCCTTTTACCTTGGCCTCCTGATAAAGACGATTGCGCATGGCCTTAGCGACAGGGTTACCTTTAAATATACCATCAATCAATATGGACATATAAAGTCCGCTGCCACCTACGATAAGTGGGACTTTACGGCGCTTTATAATCTCTTTAATCTTAAGTGTAGCGTCCTTACGGTATCTGGAAACATTATATTCTTTCTCCGGAGAGATGATATTTAGCAGGTAGTGCGGTATGCTCTTGCTAAAAGTCAAGGGTGGCCTTGAGGTAAGGATATCCATACCCCTGTAAACTTGCATGGAATCGCAGGAAATAATCTCAGCTTTAATCTTTTTGGCTAAGGCTACGGCGACGTCGGTCTTGCCGGCTGCGGTAGGACCAACCAGAAATACTATTCTTGGTTTCATAGAAACTTAAGGAATGATTTTTGTAGGATAACCCCCGCCTGAAAGTTTATCTTGCAATAGTGCTGCTTCTGGCCGTGATTTTAATTTACCGACTTTGACCCGATAGGTCTTGCTGCCATTCATTTCTGCCTCCTCTACATAAGCATTATAACCTTTATTGATTAGCTTATCGCAGAGATTCCTGGCATTTGTCATCTTAGCAAAAGAGCCCACTTGTACGGTATAATAGATATCCGAAAGATTGGATAACTCGCTATTCAGCCTTAGCTCTAGATTAGCAGGAAAGTTATTCTTTAATTTATCTAAATACTCTTTTGCCCCTGCGGTATCCCCTTTTTTAAACCCGATCTGGCTGAGCCGGTAATAAACTAAGGCGGCTAGTTTAGTGCGGGGGTTATAACTCAAGAGCCCTTTATAGCGGACTTGGGCATTATCATAGTCTCCCCTTAAAAAATAGCTATCACCCAGCCCCAATCTTGCTTCATCTTGAAAGACGCTATCTTTGAATTCTCTGATTATTATTTCGAATATATCAGAAGCGCGTAAATAATTGCCATCCTTTAGATAGGCTAAACCCAGAATATAATATAACTCATCTAATTGGGGAGAACGGCTGCTGCAATTAGCTAAAAACTTTTCGCCTTCCGATATTGCGGATTTATAATCGCCGTTTAAAAAACAAACTTTAACTTTATCGAAAGTTAAGCAGTAGCCATTGCCGGCTAACGTTACCAATATAATAAGCAAAATTATCTTTTTAAACATTTCTTTTTATTGGAAATTGACTTCTGTAGGTCAAGAATAAGCTTATGCCTTCTTGCTTTTTCTGCCCTATCCACATCATCAGCCAGTTTTTCTGCTTCGGTATGTGGCCGGGTCGAATATTTAAATATGTACGCGGCATCAAATCCTATTCTTTTTGTCAAATCATAGGTATCTTGAAAATCCCTCTTTGTTTCAGTAGGAAAACCTACAATAATATCCGTAGTAAGAATGCCGCCTTTTATAATTTTACGATAATTATCTATTAAATCCAAATAGAATTTTCCGCTATAACCGCGTTTCATGAGATTAAGAATCTTATCTGAGCCTGATTGTACCGGAAGATGCAGGTATTTCTTAAGCTTTTCTGAATCTGCCATTACCCTAAATAATTCTACAGATGTATCTTTAGGGTGCGAAGTAATAAAGCTGAATTCTTTTAAGCCTTTAACGAGATTAACGAGTTCGACGAACTTAACGAAATTAACCTCGTTATACTCATACGCATTCACACTCTGCCCTAATAAAGTAATCCTGGTTATGCCCTTACTTACCGCCTCTTCTATTTCTTTCAGGATATCCTGATGATTGCGGTTTTTTAACTCTCCCCTGACATAAGGCACTACGCAATAAGAGCAGTAATTGGAGCAACCCTCAGAAATAACTATATAGGCATGCTGTTTATCCTCATAGAAACCACTATGGTAAATCTCTTCCGGCCTGATGCTACCGTCGGTTTCCCAGACCTTCCTCTCAAGAAGACTCTTTTTACCTGTCAATTCTTTAATAATAACGGGGATTTTATGAATATCGGATGGGCCTACCACAAAGTCCACATTCGGCGCCCGCTCAAAAATCTTTTGCTTATAATTTGTCGCCATACACCCTACCACGCCAATTATAGGTAGAATCCCCTTCGGGGAGAGTCCATCCTTGTATCTACCTACCTCTGACCAGACCTTATCCTCGGCATGCTGGCGCACTGAACAAGTATTCAAAATTATGATACCGGCTTTCTTAGGGTCTTCGGTTATCTGATAGCCTTCTTTTTGAAGTAGTCCAGAGATAACCTCTGTATCCCGCACATTCATTTGACAGCCAAAAGTTCGAAGAAACACTTTTTTATTCATCTGGTATTCAACGGATAAGACCGAGTTCAAGGAAAAGAGCTAAAAAACTTAATAAAACTAGTTCTCCTTTTTGTTTTACAATACTCTCTTATATATAGATTTTATGCTTATAAAAATTTAGCCCCGCACGTTACTATAAGATGCGGGGCTAAATTTTAATATACTAATGTCGCCTTATTTCTTTGATTTTATACTATCTATCAACTCAGAAATAGCTTTTGCAGCAATATCTTTACATCCTAAGCCAAACGCTAAAGCCAGGCCCAAACCTATAGAGGCCAATATGACCGTTATAAATAGCTCAAGTACCCTTGCGCCAATACCCAGTTGCTCTAAGGTTATGGCGATAACGAAAACGGCCACTACCACCTCAACGATTTTACCCAAAAGTTTGGACTGAGCTACGCCTGCGTTATTAGCTGCGGTACGCACGATATTGCTTAAGAGCGTCGCCAAAAACATACCTAATATTAGGATAAATATCGCCACGATGATATTAGGTATATACATGACTACCTTGTTTAAGAGGTCAGCGGCAACAGTTAAGCCTATAGCGTTGATAGCCACCACAAAAGTAACCAAAAGCGCCAACCAATAACATATCACCCCCATGAGCTCAGAGAGAGAATAGTTAATACCCCCCTTTGCCAAGATGTTGTCTAGCTCAATGCGGTCTGATAGTTCATCCAATTTTACTGCCCTAAGTAGCTTTGTAACCAATGCCTTGATGAATTTGGAGATAATCCATCCTATGATAAGAATAACTATCACCAAAAGCACATTGATGAGGAATTGCCCAATCTGAGTAAGAAGTATCTTGGCTGGTTCCAATAAAACTTCCTGCCAATTGCTCATTGCTCACCTCCTTTGGTTTTGAGCTTACTTTTTATAACTTTATCATGATTATCAGGTTATGTCAAGAAAAAAGTTGTATAATCACTTAAAAAACTAAAGTCATGCCGTCATAAGCAGCCAAGACCTCAATTCCAGTTCTTTTGGAGAGCCCTTCTGCCTGGAGATGCGGCTTAGCCTGAAGCATGGTCATGCCAAAATGCGTGAGTATCGCTTTTTTGGGCTTTATATCCTTTATTAAAATCTCGGCATCCGATAAGCTCAAATGATCTATACCTTCCCGGGGCTCAAAGAAAACTACGCAGATAATTAATACATCAGTTTTATAAAAATCCTCCAGGCCTTTAAAATATTTCGTATCAGTAAGTAAAGAGACGCTTGTATTTTTTATATTAAATTTTAAGCCGTAGGTGGATACCGGATGGATGTGCTTCATGGAGCTC
>JAZDLA010000051.1:0-2786 GCA_043802425.1 Candidatus Omnitrophota bacterium | reverse complement strand
ATAGAAAACGCGGATATGGATTTATTGAGAAAAACTATAGACTTAATCAAGCAAAAGACGGATAATGCCGTTATTGCTTTGGGCACAATTGTGGATAATAGGGCCTTATTGGTAATTGGTATAACCCCGGGTTTATGCCAGAAGGGGTGGGATGCCTCAAAATTAATCTTGGATGTATCTTCGGTTATTGGCGGTAGCGGAGGAGGAAGAAAAGATTTTGCCCAGGCCGGAGGGAATAAACCGGAGAACCTAGGGAAGGCATTTCAGGAATTAAAAAACATAATCACTAACTTAAAATGAAGATTATCAGGTTTACCAGTAAAAAATTAGAGAAGATTTATAACCGCGGGTTTATTAAATCCCGGCGCATCGAGGATAAGGTTAAGCGTATTATCGAAGATGTGCGCACCTTCGGCGATGATGCCCTGATAAAATATACTAGAAAGTTTGACGGCGTGAAATTATCCTCAAAACAACTGAGGGTTTCCGAAATAGAAATCAGCGGTGCCTACCAGAATATTACCCCTAATTTTGTCTCTAGCCTCAAAGTTATTATCGAAAACGTAAATCGTTTTTATCGTAAGACCGTGAAAAAATCCTGGAGGATGAAGGCTGGTGAAGGAGTTATTTTAGGCGAAAACTATACGCCGTTAGACCGGGTCGGTATTTATATTCCTGCGGGCACTGCACCTTTGGCCTCTTCAGTTTACATGACCGTTCTACCGGCAAAGATGGCCGGTGTTAAAAGAATAGTTTTGGTTAGTCCCCCGGATAAAAACGGTTATATAAATCCGCATATCCTGGTAGTAGCTGATCTTCTCAAAGTAAATGAAATTTATCGCGTAGGCGGGGCCCAAGCGATTGCCGCGCTAGCCTATGGCACCAAGGCTATTCCCCGCGTAGATAAAATAGTAGGGCCGGGAAATATTTATGTAAGCGAAGCTAAAAGACAGGTCTTTGGCTTAGTGGATATTGATATGGTAGCCGGCCCCACGGAGCTAGTGATTATTGCCAATCGTTTTAGCGACCCCAAATTTATTATTGCTGACCTTAAGGCGCAGACAGAACACACAAAGGGCTTGGCGATATTAATCACAAATTCCAAGAGTCTGGCTAAAGAAGTTAAGTCTCAATGCCCGGATACCTGCGGTTTTATTATTTTGACCAAGGATTTAGATCAGGCGGTGGATATTACTAATAAAATCGCCCCCGAACACTTAGAGATTTTAGTCAGTAATCCTCGGAAATTATTGAAAGGTATAAAAAATGCGGGTGCGATATTCTTAGGCCCTTATAGTCCGGTAGCAGTGGGAGATTATGTGGCCGGTCCGAGCCATGTTTTACCTACAGGCGGCACAGCCAGGTTCTTTTCGGGGTTATCAGTGCTTGATTTTGTCAAAAGCAATCACATCATTAGTTATTCGCGTAAGGCCCTTGAGAAAATAAGGGAACCATTAGAAAAAATTGCCGGCATCGAAGGCCTGGATAAACATATGGAATCGGTCAAAATAAGATTCTAGTAGAGTAGGTAGTATGTAGTAGGCGGGGGATAGGCAAGGAGAAAGATGAGAAAAGCAATAATAAAGAGGAAAACAAAAGAGACGGATATAACAGTAAAATTAAATATTGATGGCAGCGGAAAAGCAAAGATAAATAGCGGTATAGGCCTTTTAGACCATATGCTGGAATTGTTTGCTTTTCACGGATTATTTGACCTAGAGATTGCTGCTAAAGGAGACTTAAAAATAGATATACACCACACTAACGAAGATATAGGGTTAGTATTGGGGCAGGCATTCAAGAAAGCGCTGGGTGACAAAAAGGGGATTAAAAGATCCGGCTCTGCTTCCTGGCCGATGGAAGATGTTGTATCCAGCGTCGCAGTGGATATCAGCGGAAGGGGATTCTTTAAGGGCGTAAACATAAAACTCAGTGAGGTCCCGGCAATTAAGGGCGAAGAGGAAGGATATTCTTTTGCCTATGCGGATCATTTTTTTGAAGCCCTGGCAAAGAATACCGGGATAAACTTAAGCATTAAACTGTTAAGCACAAATCCAGATTTACACACTAACTTAGAGCCTGTCTTTAAGGCCTTGGGTAGGGCTTTGGATGAGGCTACCCAAATAGACCCACGCAGAAAAGGAATCCCTTCGACCAAAGGTGTAATAGACTAAAATTACTAGTTACGAGTTACTAGCTTACTAGTTACTAAAAAGAATGATTGCAATAATCGACTACGGCATGGGTAATATCCACAGTGTGCAAAAGGCGCTGGAATCCATGGGCGCAAAAACCCTGGTGACCAATAATGCTATAGATATCAAGGCCAGCGATAAAATAGTTTTACCCGGGGTGGGGGCGTTTCACGACGCTGTTTTAGAATTAAAAAAAGAGGGCCTGATCCAGGTATTAGATAGCCAGATAAAAGCGAAGAAAGCATTTTTAGGAATTTGTTTGGGAATGCAGCTTTTGTTTGAGCTAAGCGATGAAGCCTCAGGATCAAAGGGATTAGGGATATTTAAAGGAGAGGTGAAGAGATTCGAAAATAAAAATGGCCTTAAAGTCCCGCATATGGGCTGGAACCAATTAAAGAAAGTTAAAAGCGACTGCCCTCTACTAAAAGATATACCGGATAATGCCTATGTTTATTTTTGCCACTCATATTATCCGCAGGCTAAAGAGACAGGGGTAGTGGCCGCTACTACCGAATACGGGATTCAATTTGATTCTATCGTCTGGCAGGATAATATATACGGCGTGCAATTCCATCCGGAAAAGAGCCAGGA
>JAZDLA010000050.1:0-7887 GCA_043802425.1 Candidatus Omnitrophota bacterium | reverse complement strand
TTCATCACCTCCACCTTCTCACCCTCAATAATATCCGCTGCTTGCATCAGTTTTGCGTCAATAGTGATACTACCGGAGTAATAAAGATTAGCTTCGGTAACGCGTGCCCTATGTATTTTAGATTTTAAAATGGTCCTCAACATTCTCCCCTCCTCATAGTCATAGGGACACCCTTTCTGCTAATCGGGAGGGTGTCCCCACTTATCTTTGCAAGGGGACACCCTTAGCTTTGGCTGATTGGGTGTCCCTTTATTTATTTTAGGGCGTTTACTAATTCTTCTGCAAACTTTCTGGCTGCGGTCGGGCCGGAGGCAGTAATAATATTTCCGTCTCTTTCCACGGCTCTACCGGTATAATTTGCACCTTCGGATTTAAGTTCTTTTGCTTCGGATGAAAAAACAGTAGCGCGTTTTCCTTTTAAAACACCGGCCCTGGCTAATGTTACCGGCGCAATACAAATGGCAGCCACGATCTTATTTGCGCTAACGGCATCTTGCGCTAACTTATGCGCCAGAGGATCATCCCAGTATTGGCTAGAACCTCCTCCTCCTACAAATATTATAGCGTCAAAATCTTGTATCTTTATATCTGTAATTATAATATCCGGGGTTACCTGCGCGCCCAGCATACCCGTAACCTCATTCAGGGTCGTGGAGGCAATTTTTACTTCAATGTTGTTTCTCTCCAGGATATCCTTGGGCTCCTTTAATTCTTCGTCCCTAAAATCACTTTCGGGGATAATCATTACCGCCTTTTTCATATTTACCGCTCCCTCTTGGGTATGACCCGTAACTGTCAACCCAAAACTAATAAAGAATAACAAAATTAATATAATCTTTCTCATCTGTTAGCTTTTTATCAAGCTATAAGCCTCCCTGGCGATCATTAGCTCTTCTTCGGTGGGGATAACTAAAATTTCTGGCTTGTGCTTAAAGTGCGTGAACAATCCTTCAAGGATTTTCCCCCTGACCCTTTCATGGTTCTCGCCAATGCCTCCCGTAAACACCAAGGCATCGCAACCACCCATAACTGTAGCATAAGCACCGATATATTTTTTTATCCGGTAGGTAAAAATATCAATAGCCAATTTTGCCCGCTTATCTTGCCTCTTTGCCCTCTCTTTTAATACCCTCATATCATTACTTATACCGGAGATTCCTTTCAGTCCGCTGGCTTTATTTAATATATCATCTATCCCGGTAATGCTCAATTTTTTCTTATGCATAATATAGGTGACTAAGGCAGGGTCGATATCTCCGCAACGCGTCCCCATAATCAAACCCTCTAAAGGGGTAAAACCCATACTGGTGTCAATAGACTCACCCCCATCTACGGCCGTTATGCTACAGCCATTACCCAGATGACAGGTGATTATTTTTAATTTAGCGATGGGCCTCTTCAGGCGCCTAGCCGCTTCCTGGGCCACATATTGGTGGCTAGTGCCATGAAAACCATATTTTCTTATGCCGAATTTTTTATAATATTCGTAAGGTAGACCATAGATGTAGGCATAATCAGGCAGAGTCTGATGAAAGGCGGTATCAAATACGGCAACCTGCCTTACGCCCGGCAATAATTTCTTACAGGCCAGGATCCCGAATAAATTAGCGGGGTTATGTAAAGGCGCCAATTCATTACATTGCCTGATTTTACGGATCACCGGCGCATTGATTAATATCGGTTTTTTAAATTTCTCCGCGCCATGTACTACGCGATGCCCCACTAAATCCACGAGTTTAACTTTCCCTAATACTATCTTTAATCCCGCATAATGATCTTTTACTTTCGAGCCTTTTTCGCCGATATGTTCAATTGCTCCTTTTGCCATATCATGCTCTCCGGGCATGGCAAAAAGCTTGTATTTTATAGAAGAGCTACCGCAATTAATAACTAATATCCTCATCTTTATTGCGCCCTGATAGCTGTTATGGCTACGCAATCCACGATATCCTCAACCGAACAACCACGCGATAAATCGCTGCAGGGCTTCTTCAGGCCCACGATCAAAGGTCCGACTGCCCGCGCCTTAGCTAACCTCTGCACAAGCTTATAACCGATATTCCCGGCTTCTAAATTTGGGAAAATTAAGACATTTGCCCGGCCCTTAAGTAAGCTATCCGGATATTTTATTTCTGCTATTTCGGGAACAATCGCCGCATCTACCTGCAGCTCTCCATCAATCATAAGGTCCGGCCGCATTTTCTTTGCCAAAGCCAAAGCCTCAAGCACCTTATCGACAACCCTGCCTTTAGCCGAACCTTTAGTAGAATAACTCAGGAACGCTACTCTTGGCGTAATGCCTAGGACTCTTTCGGCCAACTTCGCGTTAGAAACAGCAATGGCAGCTAACTGACGGGGAGTCGGGTCAGGGACAATGCCACAATCCGCAAAAATAAATGCCCCGGATTCTCCATAAGGACAATCCGTAATCCCCATCAAAAAACAACTGGAGGCGATATTTATCTCTTCGTCCACCCCCAAACACTGTATGGCTGCCCTGGCTACGTTAGGGGTAGTGTAACTTGCTCCGGCTACAAACCCGTCGATATCGCCGACGTGCGTCATCATAGCTGCGTAATAAAGAGGATCCTTCAGATTCTCCCGGGCATCATCTAAGCTGATCCCTTTTAATTTGCGCAACTCATAATAAATCCTGGCGTATTCTTCCTGTTTAACTTTATCCAGCGCCCCCTGGTCGAACAATAAAACCTTGGCAATACCTTCCTTCTCTATAATCCCGGCTGCCTGTTGCACGCGCTTATCTAGAGCCTCAGGTAATGCGATAATCTTAGGTTTTGCTTTTGCCTTCTCCCTAATTTTGTTGATCATATCCATGCTACATCCTTTTGATAATCATATCCAAATCCACATAATCATGGATTAACTTTTTCACCGTCTCAATTTTTTCCTTATCCGTAGAGCGAATCTTTACGGTCAGGTCACGCACTACCGAAGCAACGCTATATGTATCTAGCTTAGCTAATAATACGGGTACAGGGCTCTCCTTGATCTGGGTAGTAAGATTATCTCCCGGTATCAAATCGCCGGTTAAAACTATACCGGCCACTTTACATCCTTTTGCGTAAAGGTCCAGGGTAAGCCTGATAATATCTTCGCGGTCACCGGGCGTGATTACTAAACTACGGTCGACAATATATTTCATCGCCTCTTTTGGCTGCATTGCACCTACTACAACCTTGACCACGGGGTTATCCAAAGCAGCATCACTACAGGCAAATAATGTTTTATAGTCTGTCTCTTCCAGTATCTGCCTGATGGTCGGATAAGAAAGTAAAGGTTTATAGGGGATAACCCCTAAAACTTTTATCCCTTTTCTTTCTAATCCTTTCCTTACCAGGCGATTTATCTTACCGAATTTCTCCGGCCTTACCTTATTGATAATTACACCCAATAGCTTAACCCCCTCCTTGTCAAAGAGCGCTTTGTTTAAAACAATCTCGTCTATCGGCCTGCCTACGCCCCCGGAGGAAATGATAATTACCTTTGAGCCGAGCACCTTTGCCACGACCGCATTGGAATGGTCAAATACCGAACCCACGCCGGCATGCCCTGTTCCTTCAATAACCACCAAATCCCGCTTCTGAGAGATGCGCTTAAAGGAATCCTTAATCTGCTTGGTTATTTCTTTACGGTCAGGCTTAGAGATATAGTTTTCCGTAAAGCCTTTTCCTACGGCCACCGGGCTCATATCTTTAAGTTTACATTTAATACCGCATAATTTCATGGAGCCTTCAATCAATATGGAATCTTCGTCCACCTTAAAACCGTCTTCCTCCAAATACCTCTGCCCTACGGGCTTGATGAACCCGATATGCTTAAAGGCCTTTTGGAAGTTGGATATCAACCCTAAGGCTACTGTAGTTTTTCCGTCGTTCTGTTTTGTCGCGGCAATAAAAACTTTTTTCATTTGAAGTTTAAAGGAGGCTCTCTACGATTTTTTTCTTCAGCTCGGCCTTGCTTAATACGCCTACGACTTGGTCTACGACCCGGCCTTGTTTAAAAAACATAAGCGTGGGTATAGACATTACCTGGTAATAGGTGGGCGTTTTGGGATTTTCATCTATATTGATCTTTCCGATTTTTATTTTGCTATCGTATTCTTCGGCCAGTTCCTCAATAAGGGAAGCAATTATCTTGCAGGGGCCGCACCACGGCGCCCATAAATCCACCACTACCGGAAGTTCGGATTCTAAGACTTCTTTTTTGAAGTTGCTATCTGTAAAATGTAATAAGGCCATGAGCTCAAAAATTAATAAATCAATGTGGTGAATTTATAAAATATCACAAATAGGGCGGGATTGCAAGAGATTTCGGGGAATGGCGGAAGTTTATCTATATTTTATCCTTTATTATCTGCCGGGAAAAATATCCTCCGGTCAAAGCATCCAAAGACGCGGTGAGCTCCTCTAACTTTAACTCTTTTTCAAATCTTTTCTTCCTGTCTTCTATGCTTAGATCGTCTATTTCCCTCTTTAGGCGAATACGCTCAAAATAAAGCCTGGTCACCTCATCTAAGATGTCATCGCGTAACTGTACCATCAACCGTGAGCGTACATCGATCGAGGTCTGATCATCGCTCCAGATAAGCTCTCCTAAATCCCAACTTAAAGCTATATCCCACTCTATACTATCCCGGCCCCTGCGTAAAATATCATCATCAGTTTTTGTAGTAGAGCCACCCTCCCAATGCCATAAATCAGTAACATTTCTATCTAAACCCACGCTGACCTTTGGCAACAATGCCTTTTTGGCCACCTGTCTTCTCCAACGCATAATTTTTCCCGGCTCAACTTCGGCATACTCAATCGCTGCCTGCTGAACTTCGTTAATCTTTGGTTCATTTGCGGAATATAGAAGAATCGTTTTATTCTGCGTATCATGGCTCGAAAATAACATATTTGCTTTGAATAATCCTTTATCGCAAGCCGCATATAAATCATTCCAGCTATCTAAAATAATTTGTGTGATGTCAGTCGCTGCCAACCCGAATGATAATTCCTGCCAGCGCTTGAGTACATACTTAAAAATTCCTGATTTGGTCACTGCGTAGAGCTGAGACTTATCGGAAAATAATAAAAAGTTTATGTCTTGGCTAAGTAACCCATAACTAGTAACCGACTCCCACGTATTACCCCTATCTTGACTTTTGTAAATACCTCTGGATGTAGCCAGGTAAAGATGATCCAAATTAATAGGGTCAATAACAATGTATCTTATCCGTGAAAAGCGCTCTTCTTCGTTATCATCCTCTAGCCCTTGTTCTATATTGTTTTCGTCGCCGGGCTCTACCGGCTTAGTTACAAAAATTCTCTCCCAAGATTGCGCGCCATCCTGTGTTCTAAAAATACCGTCTACGCAAGCAATATAAACATAATTTTCTTCTCTAGAATGATAAGTAATAGCCAGTACGGCGCTCTTAGCCAGCCCTCCCCCCTGCCTCTGCCAGCTACGACCCTTATCTTTACTCACAAAAAGCCCAGCTTTTGTACCCAGATAAACCGTATTAGATAAGACCGCAATAGCTGTACATTCGTTTTCTAGGTAATTCTTACCTTGAAAAATCTTCTTCCAAGACCCACCTTTATTATGGCTACAAAATAGCCCTCCCCCGGTAGCTGCATATAGGTAATTTGTACCGTAGGAATCAGATAAAAGAAAGTTTACAGAACGGTTTTGGCCTTTAACCACTAAGATGTTTCTCCAGCTATCGCCGCCATCTTGTGTCTTAAAGATGCCCTCTCTTGAACCGATATATATAGTCCGCGGGTTATCTATATCCACTAGAACAATCCTTAGATTGAGGTGTTCTCTGCCTATATTATTCCAGGCAATATCCTCGGCAAAAACCTTGAATCCAAGAGCTAAAGTAAATAAACCTATGAGCAGCGCAACTGCTATATTTTTCTTCATTTTGCCCTCCTTCTATTGTAATAGACGCCAAGGGCAATGTAATCTAACGGGTTTTTTAATTAGCGAAAGTACGGCAGGGATAATTATGCAAATTGTATGAGGTTATCTGCGCCGAAGTCTAAACCTGCCTGGCAGTTATTCCCATTTAATCTCTTATACCAGGCAACTCTAGCTTCTTTATAAAGAGGGCTCTCAACAAAAAACGGGGCTTTGATGATGACCTTTATCCTATCATTGACTTGGAGGACGCCGCTACTGAATATGCCTGCTCCGCGGCCAGATAAATCTGTCAGTATAGAAGGGATTTCTAAGTTTTTCTCCAGTACCAACGTAGCTGAACCATCTACCTTAAACCGTTCATAAGACCTGCGGTATGATGTAGCCTGTTCCATAGTCTATTCAATAGCTCCTAAAAAACAAAAAAGCAGTTCCTTTCTGTTAAAAAAGAACTGCTTTTAAATTTGCGACTCATACGCCAACCACTCCTTGTGGCTGGTATTTTAATTATAGCATATAACCGTAAAAAAACAAGATAAAATCTTACAATCAGATACCGGAATTATCGAGTTCTAAAAGTTTTTTCTTTATCTCCTGGTAGGTGGGCATATCAATTAACCAGTAAATCTCTTGTGCCACCCTAAAATAATCTTTAGTCTTATTCCTATGCCCTTTCTTTTCATAGAGAAGCCCCAGATTGTAATAAGCAGCTGCTAGTTCCGGACGGGCATTTATCTCTTTGCTCGCCAAGACCGATTGCTTAAAAGAATCCTCAGCATCATTTAAATTACCCATCTCCATATATAATTCACCGATCATATTATAATCGCTGGCTATACTGGGCTTATTTGCGTGCATCTGGTCAATCTTTAAACCGCGTAAATAATAATCTAACGCCTTATGATATTGCTTCTCAAACATACATATCTCGCCAAGGTTAAAATAATAATCACTCAGTTCGTCTTTTAGTTTTAATTTTTCAAATAGCCTGCGGCTCTTATGATAGAATTCTTTTGCTGTCGCAAAATCATCCTTATCGCTGAATACCAGGCCGATATCGAAATAATCGCAGGCCAAATTATACTTATGGCTATATGAATGTTGCCTTTCCCGATTAATCTCCGAACTCTTCGTCAGTAACTCCAGCGACTTATCATATTCTTCCTTATCCATAAACCAGACCGCTAACTTCCTAAGGGCGATGGCCTCATTTAATTTATCGCGCTTCTGCTGGCTTAAAGTAAGCGCCTTATTATAAAAATCCCATGCCTTGGAATTCTCTCCCCCTAGATGATAAATCCAACCAATCCCGATATAGGCGCTAGCTAAGTGTCTCGCATCATTTTTCTTTTCGCTATAGAGGGCATAATCAAAATAATACTTCAAGGCGTTATCCCTGTTTCCAAGTCGCTGGTATGTATTTGCAAGTAGCGGATAAACATCGGGGAAAAACGGATCTTTTTTGATAATTTGCTCACAGAGTAAAATTACCCTTTGATTGTGACCTTTAAGATATAGCTTATGCGACTTAAGAAACGAAATATAGGTATTAGGATTTACGGTGGGTAACCACGCATACAGGGATATACAAATAGATATAATTGCGCTTGCTAAGATGGCCCTTAAAATTGGTTTTTTATACAAGGAGATTCTTCTCTTAAACTTTAATATCTGCGGTTTTGGTTTGGCTCTAAATAATATAAAGCTGGGGTTTCCGTAGAGCAGATAATTCGCCCAGGATATGGCCGTAATGCCGTAGTCTTTAATTAGCCTTAAGCGGGCCATGCGTATACATTCGCCCACTGTTTTCCCGTTGATTAATTGGTCATAAAACTCTTTGGCAAAAGCAAGGCTGACCGGATCCTCTATCTTCCATATTGCGCCAATATAATGCCTGACACCGGAAAATAAAAATGCTGATGCCAGGCTATAGTTTTTCTCTCCATAAGCCGCATACGG
>JAZDLA010000049.1:0-18902 GCA_043802425.1 Candidatus Omnitrophota bacterium | reverse complement strand
GGTACTTTCGATATAATGCAGAATATGTATTAGGGATAGAAAAGAAAGAAACAGTGGATAAGGTGATACTTTTAATGGAAGAGCTAGGTGTGAAAATTACTGACCGAGCGGTAGTTGAGCCTGCTAGAGCCACTGCGGATGAGGCGGAAGCAAAGGGCCAGGGTAATGAGGGAATATATTGCGGCGCTGCTATACAACTAAACGATGAAAGAATTATCACCGGGAAAAACGCCAAACTCATGCATGCTGCCTCAAGCCTGATATTAAATGCCACCAAGGTTTTGGCCAAGATTCCCGATGAAATTTTCTTACTTTCACCGCAGATAATAAACCAAATCACAAAGTTAAAGGAAGGTATTTTAAACGCTGAATCTGAGAGCCTGGATCTAGAGGAGACGCTGATTGCCCTTTCTATAAGCGCTACTACCAATCATACCGCAGAATTAGCCATGAAGAAGCTGGTAGAATTAAAAGGCTGTGAAGTGCACATGACCCACATCCCTACCCCCGGAGACGAAGTCGGCCTGAAAAGATTAGGCGTAAATTTGACTACAGACGGTAAATTTTCTTCCCGCAACCTTTTCGTAACTTAATACGGATGCCTATAACCATAAAATTCTTAGGCGGCGTGCGCACCGTTACCGGCTCAAGCCACCTTATTTCCACTGAAAAATCGCAGGTCCTCTTGGATGCAGGGTTATTTCACGGCCGCCGCGATGAATTCTATCGAGTAAACACCACCTTTACCTATAATCCGCGAAAATTAAATGCTTTGGTTTTATCCCACGCCCATATCGACCATTGTGGGAATATCCCCAACCTCATAAGGAACGGCATGCGCTCTAGGATCTATACTACTTCTGCTACGCGGGATTTAGCCAAGCTCATGCTTGAGGATTCAGGTAAAATCCAGGAAGAAGACGTTAAGTATGTCAATAAAATCAACAGGCGTATGGGCCTACCTCTAAGGAAGCCTCTTTATACTAAGAAGGAGGCCCTGCAAGCAGGGGCGCGTTTCCGGGCGATCTCTTATACACAGAGATTTTGCATTGCCAAAGATATCTTTGTTACACTTTACGATGCCGGACACATCTTAGGCTCAAGTATTATAGTATTGGATATAAATGAGGGGACAAAGAAGGTCAAATTAGGTTATGCGGTAGATTTGGGAAGGAAGAATCTACCCTTACTTAATGATCCGGTAGTACCATCCGGACTTGATTATCTGGTCCTGGAGAGTACTTATGGCGGCAGGCTCCATGCGCCTATTGAAGAGGCAAAGGTTAAATTGAAAGACGCAGTCAACCGTACTGTAGAGCGCCGCGGTAAGATTATCATCCCCGCATTCACCCTGGAACGCACGCAGGAGATACTCTATTTCTTAAGTGAACTTTTAAAAGATAAGATTATCCCCTCTATACCTATATATGTAGATAGCCCTTTGGCCTTAGGCATCACCGATATCTTTAAATATCACTCAAGCTATCTGGATGAAGAAACCCGCCAGAGCATAAGGCAGGGGCATAATCCTTTTGAATTCTTGAATCTGAGGTTTGTCCGCGACCAGATGGAATCTAAGAGCCTGAATAACGATAAGCGGCCGATGATTATCATTGCCGGTTCGGGAATGTGTGAATCCGGTAGAGTCCTGCATCATTTAAAAAACAATATCGAGGATTCCAGGAATACTATTATCGTGGTGGGTTATATGGCAGCCGATACGTTGGGCAGAAAGATTGTAGAGAGGGTGCGTTTCGTACATATCTTCGGCGTGGAACATCAACTCAACGCTGAAGTAACAGTGATCAATGCCTTTTCCGGGCACGCTGATCAAAATGGACTGGTGGATTTCGTTTTACAGTGCCGCACCTTAAAGCGCATATTCTTAGTCCACGCTGATTCAGATCAGTCGCAGGCCTTGCTGGATATACTTACCCAGAAAGGCTTTAACGCCTATCTTCCCGTCAAGAACGAAGAAATCTTGCTTAGTTAATGATTATATGGTAGTATTAATTTCCCATTTTTGAGGTTATCTAAAAGGAGGACAAAATGGCAGGCGGAAAATCAACTCCCAAGAAAGATAGAGCGCTGAAAGTAAGCGGCGGAGAAACGGTAAAAACAGGCCAGATCATGGTAAGATGCATAAATAGTTATAAAGCAGGACGTAATGTCAAAGGGCTTGATACCATGTATGCGCTCTGTTGCGGTAAGGTCTATTTTACGCGCAAGAAGACTAGCCGCGGAAAATTCAGGACATTTATCAATATCACGCCGGCTATAGAGAAGGCCTCCAAATAAATATGTCCGATTCAGACAGGGGCGCTCTATTCAGCAGGGCCAAGCGATATTCTTCTATTAAATATACGCTGGCGATCCTGGATATAATTTATCTTTGTGCGCTCCTTTTAATATTCGTAGCTTCCGGGATATCTAAGACTCTAGCCGAAATACTATTAAGCATTACCCCGCATCAATATATCGTTGTACCATTATATCTTCTCATAGCCTCTGTCATTTATTATCTATTGAGTTTTCCTTTAAATTTTTACGCATCTTACTTATTAGAGCATAAGTTTGGTCTTTCTAAACAGAAGTTCGGGGATTGGTTTCTGGACCAGTTAAAGGCCGCAGGTCTATGCTATGCCATTAGCATTATCCTTATTACTACGTTCTACTATATATTAAAGCATTATCAATTTAGCTGGTGGTGGGTTATTTCCCTGATCTGGATATTTTTTAGTTTAATTTTAGCTAGACTCACGCCTATCGTAATAATCCCCTTATTTTTTAAATATAAGAAGTTTTCAGATGAAGTCATCCGGGAACGGATCTTAGGCCTGGCAGATAAAATGAAGGTTAAAATTCTGGATGTCTTCCAGATAGATTTAAGTAGAAAGACCTTAAAGGCCAATGCTGCCTTTGTGGGGATGGGCAAAACCAGGAGGGTTATCTTAGCGGATACCTTAAAAGATAAGTATAGCGCGGAGGAAATCGAAATTATCTTGGCGCATGAATTTGCGCATTATAAGTTAAAGCACTTATTGAAGCTGGTTATACTGAATTCTTTAACTACGATTCTGGCATTTTATTTTATCTTTAGGACTAGCGACTATATCTTAAAGCTATTTGGTATGAGCTCGCTATCAGACATAGCGGCGCTACCGCTTATTTTTTTATATTTTACGGTATTTGGAATCATTACGCAGCCCGTCAGTAATTATATCAGCCGCAGATTAGAAAGAAACGCAGATGCCTTAGCGATTAAGGTGACTGGCTTAGAAGAGGTTTTTATTTCAACGATGGAAAAGCTCTCCCTGCAGAATCTTTCCGATAGAAACCCGTATCCGCTAATTAAATTCTTTTTCTTTGACCATCCGCCCATAGACGAGCGCATCGCTACAGTAAAACACTAAATAGAATCTAGGGACGGTTCTGGTGCCAAAACTAAAAGTGTCCCCTTAAGGGGACACTTCTTCGATTAGCCCGAGAACCTTCCCTAACTAAAATTATAGACCGAGGTTTTTAAGCAGGGGGACGGCGACTTTGACGATTTCCGGGTCAAACTGTTTGCCTGAGAGCTTACTGAGTTCTGCGCAGGCTTCAGGGGGGGTGAGGGAAGTGCGGTAGGGGCGGTTGGAAGTCATGGCATCAAAGGCGTCACAGACAACCAGGATCCTGGCGCCGAAGGGCACCTGCTTTCCTTTTAATCCTTTGGGATAACCTGAACCGTCAAAGTATTCATGATGGCTTGAGGCAATGTCTACTATATTTTTTAAGCTGGGCAACATCTGCATAATTTTTCGGGTAAGGTAGGCATGTTTTTTTACTTCCTGGAATTCTTTTTCTGTAAGCGTTGTAGGCTTATTCATGATATAACGGGAGATATTGATTTTTCCGATATCGTGTATCAGCCCGGCCCATTTTATCTGCGTTACTTCATCATGCCCTAGTTTCATAGCCAGGGCAATAGCCAGGGCATAGCGCGAGACGCGCAGCGAATGTCCGGAAGAATAAGGATGTCGCATATCAATAACCTGCGCTACAAATTCCAGGGTTTTTCCGATGGCGTCAATCCTAAAAGGGATACGGATGGAACCTGCGCTATCTTTGACCTTGCGGAAGATCGAGGGTATATTGCCAGGCCGGATTATTTTTTTAAGTAATCCGCCCCGCTTTAATGTATCAAGGGCAGCATCAAATAGCTCTTTAGAATATTCCTTATTGATATTCGGTAATAGTTTATCCTTTAGCTGTTTTAAGTTACGGTAGCGGCCCGACTGTAAGACAATGTCAACAGCGTCGGCCATTCTTATGGCTTGAGAACCGAAGGAGATTTTATTTTTTGTTTTCGCTCTGGGGTAGCCTCTGCCGTTTAGCCATTCGTGATGATCAAGTATTAATTCTGCTACGCCGGTCAACTCTTGGGTATTTGATACCAGTTGCGCTCCGATTATGGGGTGTGAAAGAAGCACATTCCGGCTTATCTTATTGTTGTTTACCAGATAATGTATTATATGGAAGGGAAATCCTACTGCGCCGATATCATGCAGGAGGCTGGCGTAGAAGATATATTTTAACATTAGCGGGCTAACTCTATTCTGGATTAATTGCGTCGAAATAATAGCTACTTTCCAGTTATGGAAAATATTCTTCTTTCCTTCGATGTCAGTGACATAAGAAAGCGCGGTAATTAATTCATTTATAGTATTAGTGGGGTCCGTTTTCATTTTTTCTCCAGAAAATTTGTTATAATTTGTGCCGCTCTTGGACTGGCCCCCTTTTCTCCGAGAGAAGCGGTGACCCTGGCTAAGCCTTCTTTGATTTGTTCTAGCCTCTGCCGATCTTTAAAGGTAGTGGCTATATAATCGGCTATCCTTTTGGGGCTTGCGTTATATTGAATAAATTCCTCAACAAACTTTTGCCCTCTTACTACATTAACCAGGCCTATGTAAGGTATCCTTATTTTCATTCTTAGGTATGCCCAGGTAAGAAAGGAGACTTTGTATACGATGACCATAGGAATTCCTAATATCGCTGTTTCTAAAGTCGCGGTCCCGGAAGCCACCAGGGCAAAGTCGCTGGCAGATAAACTGTCGTATGTCCTATCCGAAACTAGATGCGCCGGTATTCGGTAACGTTTTATTATATCGTAAAATATGTCTTCCTTTACAGTAGGGGACCTTAAGATCAGGAATTGAATATTATTGCCTAATTTTTTATGAATCAAGCGGGCAGTATCCAGCATTATTGGCAGGAGCGTTTTGACTTCCTTTTCTCTTGAGCCGGGCAATAACGCAAAAGTAGGGTTATTTAAATCCAGACCGAATTCTTTATAAAGCTGCTCTTTAGCAACTTTAGGTCTTACGATATCTAGCAAGGGATGTCCCACAAAAGATACGGGCACATTATGATTTCTATAGAGCCCTTCCTCAAATTTAAAGACTACCAGCATCCGGTTAATAACTTTTTTGATAGTTTCTATTCTTTTTTCGCCCCAGGCACAGACCTGCGGGCTGATATAATATATAACGGGAATATTCCTTTTTTTGAGTTCTGCTGCTAAGCGTAAATTAAAACCTGGATAATCGACGAGTATGGCTAGATCCGGTCTAACTTTATCCACCTCTTTAAGCAGGCCATTAAAAATATCGATAAATTTCTTCAGGTTCTTTAGCACCTCAGAAAATCCCACTACAGCCAGGTCTACGATATTAGAATATAAATGCACCCCTTCTTTTTTTAAGGCCGCACCACCTAAGCCAAAGAAATTTATGGAGGGGGAAATCTCTTTTATGGCTTTCACCAGGCAAGAAGCGTGCAGGTCTCCTGAGGCTTCGCCCGCAACGATTAGAATGTTCTGGGTTTTTTCCATATTTGATTAGAGATGTCAAAGGCAACTTTTAGCGCCTGCCGGGCTACTTCTCCGGAGACGATAGGAGGCTTATTCTGAATTACGCAATCTAGAAATGAGGCGAGTTCTTTTTTTAGTGGTTGTTCTTTTTCGATAGGCAGGGTTTCTTTGGTAATGCCGGAGTCAGTTTTCCTGTACACAAAGGCCTCTTCATTTTTATAATCTAGCGAGATATAAGTATTCTTTAAGAATATGCGGATTTTACGCATCCATTCGTCGGATACGCGGCTGGCGGTAAGATTACACACGCATCCGTTTTTAAAAGTAATCCTGGCGTTGGCAATATCTTCCAGGTGAGTCAAGACAGGTACCCCTATTGCTTCAATTTTTTTAATGGGCGAGTTTACCAGCCCTAATACTATATCTATATCGTGGATCATCAGGTCTAAGACCGCGCCTATATCCAGCGAACGGTTAGGGAAAGGGCTTAATCTGTGGCATTCAATGAACTTAGGGTCTTTGATCAGCTTAAGTGTGGCGGAAAACGCAGAGTTAAATCTTTCCACATGCCCCACCTGCAGGATAAGCCTTAATTTGGCGGCTAATTTGATTAAGGAATCCGCTTCCTTTAGGTTGGTAGTAAAGGGTTTCTCTACCAGCGTATGTATTTTGTGTTTCAGGAAATCAGCGGTTACCGGGAAATGCAGTTTAGTGGGTACGGCGATGCTTACGGCATCAACTTTACCGAAAAGTTCTTGGTAATTAAGGTAACCGGGGACATTCAGGCTGGAGGATACCTGGTCCAGGCGGGCCTTATCTATATCAGAGACTCCTACCAGAGAACAGGTATCGATTTCTTGGTATAGCTTAGCATGGATGCTGCCCAGGTGCCCGGCTCCCACCACCGCTACTTTTATCTTTTGCATGCTAAAAATCATACCAAATCACTCGACAAAAGTCAATGAATATGATATATTAAGTGAACACATAAGTTATGGCCTATACTCTTAAGTAGTTTTAACGACATAACTTATAAGTGCAAACTTATGACTTATGTCGCGCTTTGTGCTCTATAAGTCATCTGCTCATTAAAGAGGGGTAGATAGGATGCAGAGTTACCGCAGGTTATTTAAATTCGCCAGGCCCTATTACAGGCTCCTGGTTTTATCCGCCGTCTTCATGGGCGTAGTCACGCTTTTGGATGTTTTTCGCCTAAGCGCGATTGTCCCGGTCGTAGACAGGATCTTTACCAATAAGCCCATAGCCTTTACCTCGGGCAAACTCCCGGTATTCCTGGAACATATCTTAAGCCAGCTGAATAGCCTTACGCCTTTAAAGGTGCTCTATCTTTTGCTGGTAGTCATGCCCATAGCCTTGCTTATCAGGGCTATCTTTGAGTTCCTGCAATCGTATATTATGTCTGACGTGGGCCAAAGAGTAATCCGGGATGTCAGGAGTCTTATCTACGATAAATTACAAGCCTTGTCTTTAGACTATTTTACGCAGAAGAGAAGCGGAGAATTAATCTCGCGCATTACCAACGATGTGAAACTCATAGAAAACGCCGTATCTTATGCGCTTACGGATATAGTTTATCAGTCCCTCCAGGTGGTCTCCTTTGCTCTCTTGACCTTTTTTATCAATTGGAAGATGGCCCTGATTTCCATAATTGTCTTACCGCTGGTGGCTGTACCTATTGTGGCGGTAGGTAAGGTTTTACGCAAACTCAGCAGGAAATCTCAGGAAAAAATGGCCGATATCAATTCTTTACTAGTTGAGACATTCATCGGCATTCGGATCGTCAGGGCATTTTGCGCCGAGGGCAGGGAAATAGAAAAATTCAAGAGACAGAATCACGATTACTATAGAATCGCCATGAAATCTATTAAAAGGATGCTTATCCTGGGCATCACTACCGAGCTAATCGGCGTAGCCATGGCGCTATTTATTATATACTATAGTGGTAGGCAGGTCATCGAAGGCAGACTTTCTTTCGGCGCCTTTACTTTATTTATGGCTGCCCTGCTTTCTTTAATCCGGCCCTTTAAAAAATTGAGCCAGGTTTCATCTATCATGCAGCAGGCGATAGCTGCCAGTGCCCGTATCTATGAGGTGTTAGATATGCCCCCTAGTATTAAAGAGAAATCTGGGGCGCGGGAACTCGCCGTTTTTAAAGAGAGTATAATTTACGAAGACGTCTATTTTAGTTATACAGAGCAGCAGATTTTAAAAGGAATAAATCTTAATGTAAAGAAGGGCGAGATTCTGGCGATTGTTGGCCCCAGCGGCGTAGGAAAGACCACATTTGTGGATTTAATCCCGCGTTTCTACGACCCGCAGAAAGGGAGGATTTTAATTGACGGCGTAGATACAAAAGAGCTGACCTTTAAATCCCTGCGTCAAAAAATCGGCATAGTTACGCAAGAGACCATACTTTTTAATGATACGATCCGGGCTAATATTCTCTATGGGGATCCGGATGCGTCCCCGCAGCAGATAGAAGAGGCAGCTACACAGGCTTATGCCCATGATTTTATCCGGCATCTGCCTTCGGGCTACGAGACAATCATCGGCGATAGAGGCATGAAGCTTTCCGGAGGCGAGCGCCAGAGGCTAGCTATTGCCCGGGCATTGCTGAAAAATCCGCCTATTTTAATTCTGGATGAGGCGACTTCACAGCTGGATTCTGAGTCGGAACGCCTTGTGCAGGGGGCCTTAGATAGACTTGTGCAGGGCCGTACGGTATTCGTGATCGCGCACCGGCTTTCTACGGTCAAAAATGCGCACAGGATAATCGTTCTGGATAAAGGTGTAATCACCCAAGAGGGTAGCCACGCCGAACTCCTTAACAGGGACGGCTTATATAGGAAGCTTTATCAGTTACAAGAGTTGGAAAAATAGTTGCAACTTGGGAATATTCTGCTATACTTAAGCTTTACTTTGGACAGGATAATATCAAATTTAAACCAGCTTGAACATAGGGAGGGAGAATAATTTGTCTACAGAACTGATTAAACAATTATTAGAAGCAGGGGTACATTTTGGCCATAAGACTTCGCGTTGGAATCCCAAGATGAAGCAGTTTATATTTGGGCAGAGGAGCGGTATTTATATTATTGATTTGGAAAAAACCGTAGAATGTTTAAATAGAGCCAGGGACTTCGTCTTGGATATTGTCTCCAAAGGCGAAGTGGTGCTTTTTGTGGGCACAAAAAGGCAGGCGCAGGAAGCAGTCTTCCAGGAGGCAGTGCGCTGCGGCATGTATTATGTCACGGAGCGCTGGCCTGGAGGTATGCTGACTAACATGGCTACCATCAAAAAGAGCATAAACCGCTTAAAGGCGATAGAGAAGATGAGGGTGGACGGCACTTTTGAGAAACTGACCAAGAAGGAAATCGCCGGCCTTGAGAAAGAATTGGGTAAATTAAAAAAGAATTTCGCCGGGATTGTCCAGATGGAGCGGATCCCTAAGGCGATTTTTATCGTGGATACAAAAAAAGAAGAAACGGCGGTGAAGGAGGCGGCTAGATTATCTATACCCGTGATAAGCCTTATTGATACTAACTCAAACCCTGATCTGATTGCTTATCCTATCCCCGGTAACGATGACGCGACTAAATCCATACGCATAGTTACCAGCCTTATCGCTGATAGCGTAATCGAAGGCCGCAAGAGATTTTTATCTTATCTTTCTCAGGAAGGCGTGGCGGTAAAGCCGGGGGAAGGTGAAGACAAAGAAGAAGCGCCGCTTGTGCTTCCTGAAGAAGAAGTCAAGATTAAAGAGATTGAAGAAATCGTAGAGACAACCACAGCTCCCGATGAGGAGACAAAGTCTGCTAGAAAAGGGCGCGTTAAACAGACCCCTGACGTAAAGTCCAGGCCCAGAAGGAAGGTAGGATAAATAATGAAGATATCTTTAGAATCCATTAAAGAATTAAGAGAAATGACTTGTGCCAGCGTATCGAATTGCCAGCAAGCGCTTAAAGACGCCAAAGGCGACGTAGAGAAGGCTGCAGGGCTATTACGTAAACGCGGCCTTGAAATTGCCGCTAAGAAACAAGATAGGGCGGCCAAAGAGGGTAGAATTGAAGCCTATGTGCACCACGGCAATAAAATCGGGGTATTGTTAGAAGTTAACTGCGAAACCGACTTTGTAGCGCGTAATAGCGATTTTTGCCAATTTACCAAAGATATTGCCATGCAGATAGCTGCATCTAATCCGGCGTATATAAAAAAGGAAGACGTCCCGGCAAAGATTATTAAGGGAGAAGAAGATAAAGAACGTTTTTATAAGGATAATTGTCTGTTAGAGCAGGCTTTTATAAAAGACCCCGCCCTTAGCATAAAAGATTATTTAGGTAGCCTGATTGGTAAAATCGGAGAGAATATCGTTATCCGTCAGTTTGCACGCTATAAAATCGGCGCATGATACTCAAGCCCGTCTATAAAAGAATAGTTTTAAAATTAAGCGGCGAAGCGCTCCAAGGCAGACAAAGCCACGGTATAGACCAGTCTGTTTTAGTCTCTATTGCCCGTCAGATAAAAGAGATAAGGCAGTTGAAAGTGGATGTAGCCATAGTCTTGGGTGCAGGCAATATCTTCCGCGGCCAGGAGAATACGGCTTCGCGCGGGCTAGATATGGATAGGTCTGTAGCTGATTATATGGGGATGTTGGCTACGGTTATCAATGGCTTGGCGCTGCAGGATGTATTGGAGAAGATGGGTATGCCCACTCGCGTCATGACGGCTATAGAGATGCAAAGGGTTGCCGAACCATATATCAGGAGAAAGGCAATCAGGCATTTAGAAAAAGGTCGCATCGTGATATTTGTGGCCGGGACAGGCAACCCTTATTTTACTACAGACACCACAGCAGCGCTTCGGGCTATGGAGATAAGCGCTGATGCGATATTAAAGGCCACCAAAGTAGACGGCGTTTATTCTGCTGATCCTTTAAGGGTAAGGAGTGCGAAAAAATTCTATACTTTAAAATATATCGATGTGCTTAAAAAAGGGCTTAAGGTTATGGATGCTACCGCTGTCAGCCTTTGCATGGATAACAAGTTACCTATCGTAGTCTTCAACCTTAATAAAAAAGGTAATATCAGGCGCGTCGTGTTAGGGGAAAAGTTAGGTACGGTTGTCAGATAAATTGGATGATCAGCCCAGTCCTAACCCTCGCCGCATAACCCACTCTGATTCAAAAATAAGGGGGTAGTTATGACTATTAGAGAAATCTTACATAATACCGACGATAAAATGAAGAAAGCCGTAGAGTCTGTAAGCCGGGAATTCTCCGAGGTAAGAACGGGTCGGGCCAGTCCCAATCTCGTAGAGGGTTTACATATCGATTATTATGGAACGCCCACCCTGCTTAAGCAATTGGCTTCCATATCCGTACCCGATGCGCACCTTATTGTAATACAGCCCTGGGATGTAACCGCTATAAGCGAGATAGAGAAAGCGATACTAAAATCTAACTTGGGGGTTAATCCGTCCAATGACGGTAAATTAATCCGCTTATCTATACCGCCTTTATCCAAAGAAAGGCGCCAGGAATTAGTCAAGGTCGTACATAAGATGACCGAAGAAGGACGGGTATCGTTACGCACGATAAGGCGGGAGGCAAAAGAGGCCGTAGAAAAATTAGAGAAAGATAAACTTATACCCGAAGACGATAAGTTTAGGGGTATCGACGAACTGCAGAAACTCGTGGATAAATATATTGCCAAAGTCGACGAGTTGTTAAAGAGCAAAGAGAAAGAAACTCTTGAGTTTTAATAAATCTGGATCTCTAGATCCCGCCGAAGTAAGAGGCGCGGGATAGAGGGAGGAACTAAATCTGGGCCTCTAGATCCCGCTGAAGTAAGAGGCGCGGGATAGAGGGAGGAACTAAATCTGGGCCTCTAGCTCATCTGGTAGAGCAGCGGCTTTTTAAGCCGCGTGTGCCGAGTTCGAGTCTCGGGAGGCTCATAAATTTTTTTGGTTTTTAAAAAATTTTACTCTGAGCGATACAAAAAATGTGTCTATTTAACCGTATCATATAGGTTTGAGCGAGGAGCAAAGTTTATCTGTTGGTGGAAAGAGGAAATATCCGGGCGGATGGTGGAATTGGCAGACACGCGAGGCTTAGGACCTCGTGGCAGCAATGCCTTGGAGGTTCAAATCCTCTTCCGCCCATAAATGGTCTTTAAGAGGCTTGCGACGCGGCGGTAATTCAATGGTAGAATATCTTATAACAAACGATGCGGGAGTGGCTCAGTTGGTAGAGCGCAACCTTGCCAAGGTTGATGTCGCGGGTTCGAACCCCGTCTCCCGCTTAATTTTGCGACAATAGGAGTAAAATTATCCCGCCTTTAGCGGGACCTTAATATAAGAAAATTATACAAAGGAGAAGAATATGAACATTATGGATTTTTTGTCGAAAAAAGCAATACTGGTTGATATTAAGTCCACAAAAAAAGAAGAAGTGATGAGGGAACTCGTTGACGCATTAATTAACGCCGGCGAGATTGAGAAGCGTTATCGTAACAAGCTCGTCGATTCCCTTATGGCGAGGGAGTCGTTGGGCTCTACCGCCATTGGCCAGGGCGTGGCTATCCCGCATGCCAAGTCGGATTGCGCGGATAAACTCGTGGCGGCCTTTGGGATCTCCAAGAGAGGCGTAGATTTTGATTCTTTAGACGCAGAACCGGCCTACATTTTCTTTTTATTAGTGGCGTCGCAGGATTCTGCTGGGCCTCACCTAAAGGCCCTGGCACGTATATCGCGCCTTTTAAAAGATAAATATTTTCGTGATAGCCTGCGTGCTGCTACAGACGATAAGGCGATAATAAAGATAATCACCCAGGAAGATGAGAAAAAGGTTTAATCTAAATATAAAAGACATAAAATTAGCCAGGATCAAGGGGGTCTTTAAGTGGCTCTACCCCGGTATAGGCATAAAGCGCTGGATCGGCGTAAGCGCCTTTGGGATTACCCTTATAATCGTCGGGTCTGTTAGCTTGCGCACTGAAGAATTCTGGGTAGTACAGATACTTGATGCAATAGTAGTGATATCAGGCATTATCATTCTGATATTAGGCATTAAAAGGATGGTGCACGCCTTTATTGCAGCGATTATCCCTTCTTCAAAAGGCACGGAATTAGTGGATATTTTATACCAGAAGAAACAGCTTGGCCGGGGGCCGAAAATAGTAGCGGTGGGTGGCGGCACGGGATTATCCGTGCTTTTAAGCGGCCTGAAAGAGTATACCTCTAATATCACCGCCATAGTTACCGTTGCTGATTCTGGCGGCTCTTCGGGGCGATTAAGGGAGCAGTTCGATATATTACCGCCGGGAGATATCCGTAACTGCCTGGTGGCTTTAGCCGATGCCCCCAGTTTAATGCGTGATTTATTCCAATTCCGGTTCGAGCAGGGCTCAGAGCTATCTGGCCATAGTTTCGGGAATCTTTTTATCACCGTTATGACCAGGCTAACCGGAGATTTTGAGAAGGCGATTAAAGAGACCAGCAAGGTTTTGGCTTTGCGGGGACAGGTTATTCCGTCTACCCTGGAGAATGTTGTTTTAGTAGCCCAACATAAAGATGGTTCGATTACCGAGGGAGAGGATAAAATTCCTAAGGCGCACCTAGCCATAGATAAAGTTTATCTTCGGCCGGCAGCGCCTCTGGCTACGCCCGAAGCAATAAAGGCCATCGAGGATGCCGAGATTATTATCTTAGGGCCTGGTTCGCTCTATACCAGCATTATACCTAATCTTCTGATAAAAGAGATTACCGATGCCATTGCCGCTTCGCAGGCAATTAAAATATACGTCTGTAATGTCATGACTCAACCCGGAGAAACAGACGGCTTCAGCGTCTCAGACCATATAAAAACGCTTATAAAACACAGCCATCCGCGTATCTTTGACTACTGTATTATAAATAGCGAAGAAATCTCTGAAGAGATATGTAAACGTTATGCGCGGGAGGGGGCCTACCCTGTAGTGGATGATATGAATAAAATGGAAGGTATGGGTTATCGTGTAGTCGAGAACGATATTATTGTAATCCAGGATGTCATCAGGCATGACCCTTTAAAATTAGCCAAGGCAGCGCTTGGTTTTATCGAAGAAGCTTAATCCTAGAGATGGCCTTAATTAAAAAGAAGCTAATTGTAAAAAATAAACAGGGTTTACACGCCCGGCCGGCAGCGCTATTCGTGCAGTTGGCTAACAAATTTGATGCGCGCATAACAGTAGTGCGCGATGAAGAGAGAGTTAATGGTAAGTCTATCATGGGTATTCTCATGTTGGGCGCAGAAAAAGGAAGCGAAATAACCATTGAGGCTGAAGGCGATGACGCGGAATTGGCTATCGCTGAATTAGAAAAGGCCGTGAATAACGCAGAATAGAGAATGATAAAGTTTAAAGGTATAGCAGCGGCTTCAGGAATAAGCATCGGCCCGGCCTATAAAATAGGCAAGGAAGAACTTATTATCCCTAAACAATCCATCCGTCAGGAAGATATCCCCTTTCAAATTCAACTCTTTGAAGAGGCCCTGATTCAAACCCGTAGAGAAATCATGGAATTGCAGAAGAGGATTGCTTCTGATATGGGCCAGGAGCAGGCTGAGATCTTCGATGCGCATCTTTTGGTTCTTGAGGACCGTATGCTTATCGAAGAGGTGATCTTACGCCTAAAAGCAGAATGCTTCAATGTCACCTATATCTTCTCCGAAGTCCTGAAGAAATATATTAGTGTTTTTTCTAAAATTGAAGATGAGTACCTTAGAGAACGCATGGCGGATATAAATGATGTCGGCAAGAGAGTCCTGCGTAATCTCTTGGGAAAAGAAAAGAGAGGCTTTGAAGATTTAAAAGAAAAAGTGGTAATTGTTGCGCATGACCTTTCTCCTTCGGATACTGCTGCCATGCATAAGCAGAGCGTCTGCGCATTCGTTACGGACATCGGAGGCAAGACATCCCACACGGCGATTATGGCCAAATCCTTAGAAATCCCTGCTGTAGTGGGTCTTGAGGAAGCGACCGTAAAGATCAGGACAGGCGATACCTTGATAGTCGATGGCGGGATGGGTGTTGTGATTGTTAATCCCGATGAAGAGACTCTCCAGAGTTATCAACAGGATCAGCAGAAACTCAAAGGCGTAACAGAAAGATTTCTCTCGGCAAAGGATCTGCCTGCGGTTACCCTTGATGGGAAAACTGTAGAAATAGTCGCCAATATAGAATTACCCGAAGAGTTGCCATCAGTAAAGCTCTACGGCGCCCAGGGCATCGGGCTTTATCGTACGGAATTCTTTTATATGAATAGAAAAGACCTGCCTTCGGAAGAAGAGCATTATCAGGCTTATAAGTATGTTGCCGAAGAGATGAATCCTTATCCGGTGATTATCCGTACTTTAGACTTAGGCGGTGATAAGTTTTTGTCTCAACTAAAAGTTCCCCACGAGATGCAGCCATTTTTGGGTTGGCGCGCTATCAGGTATTGCCTTGCCCAGCCGGATTTATTTAAGGTGCAACTGCGGGCCATATTACGCGCTTCGGCACATGGGAAACTAAAACTTATGTATCCGATGATCTCGGGTATCGAGGAATTAAGGCAGGCAAATCGCATACTCGATGAGGCAAAACAGGAGTTAAAAGCTAAGGGGATGCCTTTTGATAACGATATCGACGTAGGCGTGATGATTGAAGTGCCTTCTGCGGCTATAACTGCGGATCTCTTGGCCCGTGAAGCCGATTTCTTTAGCATAGGCACCAATGACCTTATTCAGTATTCCTTGGCAGTTGACCGTACGAACGAAAAGGTAGCTTATTTATATGAACCTACTCACCCTGCGGTACTGAGGATGATTAAAAATATAATTGATTCAGCGCATCATGCGGGTATCTGGGTGGGGATGTGCGGGGAAATGGCGGGTGAACCTGAGCTGGTATTGATGCTATTAGGCTTGGGTTTAGATGAATTCAGTATACCGCCGCAAGTTATACCGGAAGTAAAGTATATCATCCGCTCCCTTACCTTTAAGGAGGCGCAGAATATTACCAGGGAAGCTTTAAAATTATCCACGGGAAAAGAAGTAGAGGAATTTAGCCAGATGAAATTAAGGGAGATTTTAAAATGAGCGCGCTTGTTGATTTAAAACAGGTTTCTGGCCTGGAGCTAAAACTGGATACAAAAAATTTCCGGCTCTCTTTCGGCGAAGGCTTAACAAGTCCTATCCCTGCGTTAAGAACTCTGCAGGAAATGCAGGAAGTCCTTTTGGGTAAAGGTATCGGGCAACCGGGAGAATTATATTATATGTACCGCGATGTGCATCTTATTAAAGACGCAGATTTATTGAAAAAGAATAACCTGCGTTATGATGTAACGGTGATTAGGCCGGAGCGTTTAAGCAAGGAATTGATGAAGACCGCAGGCCACTATCATCCGGGAAATTTCGGAGAGTTATACGAAGTCCTACAAGGCGAGGCATTCTGTTTATTGCAGGAGCCTGACCCCCAAGATTACCGTATACTCAAGGATGTTATTTTAGTCCGGGCCCGTAGAGGCCAGAAGATTGTTATTCCTCCAGGATACGGGCATATATTGGTAAATCCCGGTCCGGGGTGCCTGGTGACTTCTAATTGGGTAAGCAGCGCTTTTAGTTCAGAATATCAATTATACAAGGAAGCCGGCGGTGCGGCTTATTTTCTGGTGAGTAAGGCGCCAGATAAAATAGAATTTATCAGGAATGCCTTTTTTGGGCAGTTACCCGAAATCAGATTTATGGAGCCGGCTGAGAGAATAGATAAATTTGGCTTAGCAGAGAATGAGCCTATTTATCCTTTGGTTAGCCAGAATGTTCAGAAGTTAGATTTTCTTAATCACCCGCAAAATTATGATTATTCCGATGTATTTAAAGGCGCATTAGACAAACTTTATTTTCTAAAATGAAGGCATTAATTTTAGCCGCAGGTTATGCCACGCGGCTCTATCCTCTGACCAGGGAATATCCTAAGCCATTACTTAAGGTAGGCCAGAGGCCGATAATCGATTATATTATTGATAAACTCCAGGGCTTAGAGGAAATAGATGAAATTATCGTGGTCACTAACAGCAAATTTATGCCTCAGTTTAAGAAATGGAGACTGAGCTTAAAGATTAAAAAACGTATAAGTTTAATAGATGACCTGACCAGCAGCCACAAAGATAAACGCGGCGCAATCGGTGATATGCACTTTGTGATCAATAAAAAACGGCTTAAAGACGATCTTCTGGTTATCGGAGGAGATAACCTCTTTGATGGCGGCTTAGAGGGTTTTCTGTCTTTTGTGAAAAATAATCCCCACCCGGTAATAGGTGCTTATAATATAAGGGATATGCGGCAGGCAAGAAGATACGGCGTAATCAAACTGGATAGAAAAAATAGGATCATTGATTTTAAGGAAAAACCTAAAAATCCCAAATCAACCCTGATTGCGATGTGCGTTTATTATTTTCCCAAAAAAAGAATAGGGCTCATTGAGGAATATCTCAAGAGCAGGGTAAATAAGCATGACGCCACCGGTTTCTATATAGATTGGTTAAGGAAGAAGGCGCCTGTTTACGGATTTGTATTTGACGGATGCTGGTATGACATTGGGGATCACAAATTTTATGATCAGGCAAAGAAGAATTTTTTAAAGGAGGGTTGAAAGCTATGGCAACGCGTAAACATTTTTTTACTTCCGAATCAGTAGGCGAGGGGCACCCGGATAAGGTCTGCGACCAGATTTCTGACGGCGTGCTGGATAAAGTTTTAGAATACGACCCTAAGGGCAGGGTTGCCTGTGAAACTTATGTTACCATGGGGCTTTTAATTGTAGGCGGTGAAATTACCACTACTGCCTATGTCAATATTCAAGAATTATGCCGCGATATAATTAAGGGAATAGGCTACACGCACCCCAAATACGGATTTGATTATCATACCTGTGCTATTATAAATACTATTAATGCGCAGTCGCCCGATATAGCTCAAGGCGTGGATAAGGGCGGTGCCGGCGATCAGGGCTTTATGGTAGGTTTTGCCTGCCGTGAAACTCCGGAGTTAATGCCCCTGCCGATAATGTTGGCGCATAAATTGGTTAAACGCACAGCTGATCTAAGAAGAGAGGGCGTGCTAAAATACCTTGGGCCTGATTGCAAGTCTCAAGTTTGCGTAGAATATCACGATGGCCACCCAAAAAGGGCTGATTCGGTAGTTATTGCCTGTCAACATACAGAAGATATATTAGACAGCACAAAAGAGATGATTACCAAAAAGGCGCGCCAGGAGATGATTGACCTGATTGCCAAACCCATATTGAAAGAATATATCGATAAGAATACCAAGTATTATATAAATGAAACCGGAAAATTTGTTATCGGCGGGCCGCAGTCTGATACGGGGATGACCGGGAGAAAGATTGTAGTAGATACTTATGGCGGAGTTGCTGCGCCCGGCGGCGGCGCATTTTCCGGTAAAGACCCGACAAAGGTAGACCGTTCTGCTGCTTATATGTCTAGGTATGTTACCAAGAATATTGTGGCTGCAGGATTAGCTGATAGATGCCTGGTGCACCTTGCCTATGTTATCGGCCGGGCTGAACCCCTGGCAATCATGGTAGATACCTTCGGGACAGGAAAGCTCAGCGAGGCCGCGTTTATAAAACTCATCAGAGAGAATTTTGAGCTTACCCCCCAGGGCATGATTAAGTCACTGGACCTTTTACGCCCCATCTATCGCAAAACCGCCTGTTACGGGCATTTCGGCAGGACAGAGCCGGAGTTTAGCTGGGAGAGCACGGATAAAGTAGCAATTTTAAAGAAACAGGCAAAAAGATTATAAACTCTAAACACTAAATTCTAAATCCTAAATAAATTCAAAATTCAAAACTAAGAATTTCAAATAGCAGTTTTGTGTTTAAAAAATTTGGGTTTTGGATTTGTTTAGAGTTTAGGGTTTCGGATTTAGTATTTTTAAAAGCGAGGAGATTACATGCGATACGATATTAAGGATATCAAATTAGCCAAAAAG
>JAZDLA010000048.1:0-3755 GCA_043802425.1 Candidatus Omnitrophota bacterium | reverse complement strand
GCCGGAATAGATTGCCTTGGAGAATCAAACCTTCTCCATAGACTAAATCTTTTCTACCTTTTATCCGTACAAGTATATTACCACAGGTCTTGTATCTAAAATCAGCGTACTGTATATCTTCGGCTTTAAAGACAAAAGATGTGCTCTTGTCTTTAAATAAAGGCTGGCTCTTTACATAACCTTTTATAATGTAGGGGTGATTATTCTTATATGAGACAAAATTTAAGATGTGCTGTTTGGGGAGGGCCTGTGCGTTTTTTAGAAGGCTCAAAGCAGATAGAAATACTAGACAAGAAAAAAAAATATCAAAGAGCAATCTCTTTTTAAGAGAAAGAAAGGTGAGAAGCAGAAATATTAGCGCAATAATATAAACTATCCAGAAGTAAACTTTAATCTGGCTGGCAGTGTATATCCCCAAAGAGAAGAAAAGTGCAAATATGACCAGGGGCCGTTTCGTAATACTACTCCACATAAAATAAATCTTTTAACTTTTCATACCTATACTCACCAATGCCCTTGATCTGCTTCAATTCTTCGATATCGCCAAAAGCCCCCTTGGCGTTACGGTAGGCAATTATACTTTCGGCTAATTTAGGCGTGATGCCCGTAAGACTTAAGAGGTCCTGC
This sequence comes from Candidatus Omnitrophota bacterium, assembly GCA_043802425.1. Taxonomy (GTDB): domain Bacteria; phylum Omnitrophota; class Gorgyraeia; order Gygaellales; family Profunditerraquicolaceae; genus JAGUYA01. The sequence goes on along the minus strand of JAZDLA010000048.1, from coordinate 3,128 downwards.
GGGTTTGCCTGGTTTAGGTTTACCTTGGCAAAATGATCGTCTCTTACTAATACGCTGACTATCGGGGAATTAACTTTTATGGCAAAATTTATGCCTAAACCCAGCAAGGCTACAGCCAGCAAAAATAAAATTACCCTGCGCTCTTCCTGCGTCAGATTAAACATAATAATCCCTGCCTGTCGGCAGGCAGGCCCTCCTTCTTAATATAATTGACGCGAAAAGAGGGGAAATCTAACAAGAATGATTTTATATTATTTAGCGGGTAACTTGGACTGATTTCCCTGCCTGCCGGCAGGCAGGGAGCGGGGCCTCCGAGGATGCCGAGTGGGCATGGTTCACCCGCTATAAAGGTTAATCGGTGAGAGCGAGGCACCGCAGGGGAGCGAAATTTTGCCTCGCAGGGGCAAAATGAGCTCACCCCGCGAGAAACAGGCCAAGGAAACCCGCTAAATTAACTTGAGGGATTATACTACGATATTGACGAGTTTTTGGGGGACAACGATGAAGTTTTTAATGGGTAGGTCTTTAATCCAGGGTTTTAATTTTTCATCGGCAAGCACTAACGCCTTAAGCTTATCCTCACTTATATCAACTGGCACCCGGATCTTCACGCGTAATTTTCCATTCACCTGAATAACCATAGTAACAAGCTCTTCCTGAAGGAAACCCGCTTCGTATTTTGGCCATTCGGCATGCAGAATACCACCCTTATTGCCCAGGCCTTTCCACATCTCTTCGGCAAGATGCGGCACAAACGGAGTAACTAGGAGTATCACGGTTTTTACTGCTTCGCTTATATCTGTATTAAGGTTCTGATAAATCACATTGACTAATTCCATAATCCGGGAGATGGCGGTATTAAACTTGAAGTCTTCCATGTCCTCGCTTACTTCTTTAATAGCAGAATGCATTTTTTTCCGTAACTCAACAGAAGGCGCTTGGCCAGGGTGTTTCTTTTCTAGGTGCTCAAGGAGCCGCCAGATGCGGTTTAGGAACCTAAACGCCCCTTCTATCCCGCGCTCTGACCATTCCATTTCTACCTCAGGCGGAGCGGTAAATAAAATATATAACCTTAAAGTATCTGCGCCGTATTTTTTGATGATCGAGTCGGGATCAACGATGTTACCGCGCGATTTAGACATTACCTCCCCGTCTTTTAAGACCATACCCTGGGTAAGTAATTTCTTAAACGGCTCCGCAAAATCTATCATCTTTAAATCCTGGAAAAATTTAGTAAAGAAACGCGCATACAATAAATGCAGAATAGCATGTTCGATACCGCCAATATACTGGTCAACCGGCATCCAGTATCTGGCGTCCTTGGCGTCAAAAGGCTCTGTTTTAAGCTTGGGGCTAGTGAATCTTAAGAAATACCAGGAGGAATCAAAGAACGTCGCCATGGTATCGGTTTCCCGACGGGAAGGAGATTTGCATTTGGGGCATGGGACATTGACAAATTTTTTTACCTTACCCAGCGGGCTTCCACCTTCCCCGGTAAAAGGCGCATCTTTGGGTAATTCCACAGGCAGATCCTCATAAGGGACAGGAATAATCCCGCATTTTGCGCAATAAATGATCGGTATAGGTGTCCCCCAGTAGCGCTGACGCGAGATAAGCCAATCACGCAGACGCCAATGGGTCTGGATTTTACCGATATTGGTCTTTCCCATCCACTGGGCAATCTTAATTTTAGCTTCTTGGTTAGACAGACCATCAAATTGGCCTGAATTTATCTGTATTCCATCACCCTCATAGGCTTGCGTTAAATCCTGCGGACCCTGTGCTTGAGAATCAGGTGATTGAATAACTATGCGCATCGGCAACTTATGTTCTTTAGCAAAAAGGAAATCGCGCTGGTCATGGCAAGGCACAGCCATAATCGCGCCTGTGCCATATCCCATCAAAACATAATCCGCAATCCAAATAGGGATAATTTCATTATTTACGGGATTTACGGCGTAACCTCCGGTAAAGATACCTTCTTTTTTTACGTCAGAGGCGGCACGCACAACTTTACTTTCTTTGCTTACTTTTTCTATAAACTCTAAAGCCTGTTTTTCCTGGGATCTACCCCTAATAATTTCCTTAACCAAAGGGTGCTCCGGGGCTAAAACAATATAGGTGGCGCCAAAAATAGTATCGACCCTGGTAGTAAAAACCGGGATTACTTTCTCGCTGTCTTTTAAGCGAAAATATATTTCAACACCTTGGCTTTTACCTATCCAGTTAGTCTGCATGGCAATGACTCTTTCCGGCCAGTCTTTTAGCTGCCCTAAATCATCCAGCAGGCGCTCCTTATATTCGGTAATCTTTAAGAACCACTGCTCTAAATCCTTCTGCTCTACTTTAGCCTTACACCGCCAGCATCCCTCATCAATAACTTCTTCATTGGCAAGCGTAGTCTCGCAAGCCGGGCACCAGTTGACAGAAGAGGCCTTCTTATAAGCCAGGCCGCGCTCAAACATCTTCAGGAATATCCACTGGTTCCATTTATAATAGTTGCTATCGCAGGTAGAAACTTCCCTCTGCCAGTCATAGGAAAAACCCATCTTTTCTAATTCTGTTTTCATCCAGGTAATACACTTCTGCGTCCAGAAGCCAGGCTTACTCTTGTTTTTTATAGCGGCGTTCTCCGCCGGCTGGCCAAAGGCATCAAACCCCATAGGATGTAAGACATTATAACCCTGCATCCATTTATAGCGGCTATAGGCATCACCGATAGTATAATTGCGCACATGGCCCATATGGATCTTGCCCGACGGATAAGGAAACATCTCCAAGAGATAAAATTTCTTACGGCCGGATTCAGGCTTTGCGCTAAAGGCCTTTTCTTTTAGCCAATATTTCTGCCACTTCTCTTCAATTCTCTTAAAGGGATACGCCATGGCGTTACTCTTGCCTTAGTTTTTTTACCGTCTTTAAATTCATGGTATCGTCTTTTTCGTCCTTCTTGGGAGTTTCCAATATAAAGGGCAGATCTTTTAATTTCGGGTGGTTGATGATTCTCTTCATCCCCTCCAATCCGATATTTCCCTTACCGATGTGTTCGTGTCTGTCGTGTTTAGAGCCGAGCTTGTCTTTAGCATCATTAAGATGAATTGCCTTAAGCCGATTTAGGCCTACTAATG
>JAZDLA010000047.1:0-9001 GCA_043802425.1 Candidatus Omnitrophota bacterium | reverse complement strand
AAATACTTTCCCTGGGGGGAGTTTAGGGGGCGGCTAAAGAGATCAAAATAAGAGTTGATATAGCGGCTAAAAAAACTCTTATTTCCGCTAGCTTTAATAGTAGTGATTATTCTCGCTTGATTTTTTTGTTTTCGGCTATTGCAATAAAAAATATTGTGAGGAGTTTTTATCTAAGGTAAAATATCGTCGAGGGTGAGAAGATGGTTACGGCTGTTAACTTAAGAACAATTTATCAGAGAAGGTTTAACGCAGAAAGAGAATTTCGTAATAGAATGTGGCGGGTTCTTTGCCGGTATTTCTTTCAAAGGTTTATTCCTGAGGACGCCGTAGTATTAGAAATCGGCGCGGGCCATTGTGAGTTTATAAATAATATCTGTGCAAAGAAAAAAATAGCGCTGGATTTAAAGCCGGATATTAAAAATTTTGCCAATTCAGACATAGAGATAATACAATCAACTTCTACGGATATGTTCCAGATAAGAGATAATTCTTGCGATATAATATTTACCAGTAATTTCTTTGAGCACCTTTCTAAAGAAAACATTATAAAGACGCTTAAAGAAGCCCGGCGTATCCTGAAAATGCAGGGTAAGTTTTTAGTTATCCAGCCAAATATAAGATATTGCTATAAAGACTACTGGAATTTTTTTGACCACATCACGCCGTTAGATGACTTGAGCTTATCCGAAGTTCTGGAAACAAACGGTTTTAAAATATTAGAATGCAGGCCTAAATTTTTGCCCTATAGCACAAAAAGCAGATTCCCCAAAATACCGTTTTTAGTAAGAATATATTTAAAAATAAAATTTCTCCATTCTATTTTCGGTAAACAGTTATTTATTTGCGCAGAAAAAATATAGCCATATTAACTTATGGGCTATCCTTGCGCTAAAAGTGCGGTCTATTCTACAGAAATAAAATACTTGCGCAGCGTTTTTGTCAGAAGTAAAATATAGCTAAGTAAATAGGAGGGAATAGATGAAAAAGCCGTTTCTTATATTGGCTAGCGTGGTTTTTTATCTTTTATTATTGCTTGGTGTCTCTAAAATATATGCTCAAGAGACAGGCTCTACAAATGGAGGAATAAAACAGGAGTTACGTTCTGACAGGCAGCAGATTAAAGAACAGCACCAAGAGATGAAGCAAGATGCTCAGGCAGCCAGGACCGAAGAAAAACAATTGTGGCAGCAAATAGATAACGCTGTCGCAACGGGAGATATGGCGACAGCCAATAGGCTTAAAGAGCAGATGAGGGCCGTTCATAAAGAAAATATTCAAGAGAAGCAGCAGGATATGAAAGATATGCGTGATGCCAGGCGTGAACTTAAGGATGATGTCAGAGAAAAACGATTAAAAGAGATAGATACCAATAAAGATGGTAAAGTCGACCAGGCTGAAAGAGAGGCGTGGCAGAAACGAATAGCTGATACTAATAAGGATGGGAAGGTCGATGAGGCAGAAAGAAAGGCGTTTGGAGAGCGCAGGATGGGACGGGATAATAATAATCCTCCGGGGAGTCCGTCAGGCGGATTAGGAAACAATTGGAATAATCCTCCCGGGCCGCAAGGTGGGCCGGGCGTAGGTCCTGATCGTCAGGGCAAAAAAGAGATTCAAGGAGAACGCAGGGAAATTCGCAGGGATATTCGTGAAATCCAAGGCGACCGTAGAGAAATCCGGCAGGATAGGAAAGAAATCAGAGAGGATCTTCGCGATGGTGATAAGAAAGGGCTTAAGCAGGATATTCGTGAGCTCAAAAATGACCAGAGGGAACTTCGAGGTGACCAGAGGGGGCTTCATAGAGATCATCGAGACCTCCAGCGTGGTAAAGAAGAAAGACGAGGAGACAGCCCACCGCAAATTCAAGGCGTGAAACCAAAAGGAGATCGTAGTGGCAGTGCGCAGGGAGGTGGTCCTCATAGCGGCGGTCCCTCCGGCGGAGACAGCGGTAGTCAGCAGAAAAGATAAAGATAAGGAAGATAGATATATATAGGGGGGATAAAATTGAAAGGCCGAGTATTTACACTCGGCCTTCTTATTTCTAACAATTATTCTTACCGGTTGATTTATTTTTTATTTTCCGTGACCCTTTTTAGCTGACGCAGAAATTCAGGGTTGAAGCGGTACCCCAGTGTTTGAGCTTTATGTATATCTTCCAAAGTTTTATCATATTCCTGCCTGATAAAATAAAGAGCCCCCCGGTTGGCATAAAATGACGCCGTGTCAGGAATTATCCGGATTGCCTGATCATAATCAGAAATAGCCCGGCTTAAGTTACCTCCAGCAGCATAGGCGTTACCTCGGTTATAATAGACTTCGGCATAATCCGGATTTATTTTTAGCGCCTGGTTATAATCAGAGATTGCTGCGTCAATTTTACCTTGGTTTTTATAGACTATTCCCCGGTTATTGTAGGCCTGGGTAAAATCAGGGTTAATTTGTATTGCTCGGCTATAGTCAGATATAGCTTGGCCAAGGTCGCCAGCTTCGTAATAAAGATGTCCTCGGTTATTATAAGCTTCTGCTAAATTGGGATTAAGTTTTAGCGCGGTGTTAAATTCTGCGAGCGCGCTCTTGGAATCCCTTTCTTTAAGATAAACTTCACCCATATTGCTGTGCGCCCACGGGCTATAAGGCGAGACTTCCAGTGTTGTACTCCAAAATCTTTTCGTATCCTTCCAGTCTGAATTCCTGATAAAAGTCCGCCCTCCATAGGCAACAACCACTAGAATAAATATAGATATAAGCAAGCTATTATTTATTCTTTTAGAGTATTTTTCGTAACAGAAAGCAGCCAGTATGCTTACTAGGATAGAAGGCAGATACGCATATCGTTCAGCGACTATTGATGCTATAGGCAAAGGGCTATAGGTAGGGGCCAGGAATAATATGAACATTCCTATCCCTAAGAAAATACTTTTAGCTTTCTTGAATATATAAGGTAAAAAGCAAGCCAGAATAATCATGGCTATTAGTCCTGACCACATTACCGCAGGATAGAAAATAACCGGCTCATGGAAAAAAGTAAGCTTTGCCGGCCAGAAGAGAAGCCGAAGGTGGGAAAATATAGAATATATGAAAGGGAAGGCCGGATTTCTCCACGCTTCGCCTTTACCCGGATCGTAAAGCAGGGTAAAGGCAATACGCTGCTCTAGAGTTTGTCCCGCTAGAATGATTCTCATTAACAGTATCGCAAAGAAAGGGATCCATAATTTCCAATTCTTCTTTGCCCGGCTAAAGACGATATCTGATAGCAGGATAAAGAAAGGGAAGAGAAAATAAAAATAGTTTCCGATTATAAAATAAGAGAAGATGCATAATGAGGATAGGTAGCCCGTATAAAATCTTTTTTTATTTTTAACATTATATCCGGTTGCCTTATGATAAAGAAGGTAGGTGATAAGCGTGAAGAAAGTCAGAATAAGATAAGGCCTGCCTGAAATCCAGGTTACCGCTTCCGTATGCACAGGGTGCGCAGCAAATAATGCGGCGGATAGAAGTGAAGGTCCGGTTTTAAAAAATAAGCGCAGGAAGAAAAAGACGAGCAGGCTATTTAAAAAATGCAGGATAATATTGGCTAAGTGGTAGGGGATAACGTTAAACTTCGCTATTTTATAGATAAGAGAATTTAGCAGGCTCTGGGGGTCGAATCGGTAATCTCCTAAATAGGCAATACGGGAGTTTTCTGCGATTGCAGTAATATCGTCTGAAACAAAGGCATTATTGAGGGAATTCGCATAGACCAAAAAACAGATGAGAGCCAGGGTAAGGTAGATATATTTTTTCTTAGGCATAGTTCCCTAATTCTATCATAAAACGCCAAAGGCGGCAATCCGCTATTTATGGGTTTCTGATCAGCGAATAACAAAATCTATTGCAGGGTAGATTCATTTAATATAGAATAGAGAACATATGGAAATCCGGGCAAGACAAAAAGGAAGCATCGTCATGCTGGACTTAGCCGGCCGTATCGATGTGGATTCTGCTAATCTGGTAGAAGCCATAGGCCAGTGTATCCGCGACGGCTACTGCGATATATTATGTAATTTTGAGGCAGTGGATTTTATTGATTATATGGGTATTTCCGCGGTAGTGATTGCCTATAAAGAAGTGGTAAATAATAACGGCAGGATGAAGTTTGTTAATATCCCCGCGCACCTGAGGAGTTCATTCTCTATTTCCGGGCTAGACAGGGTTATTGATATTTACGCTACCGAGGATACCGCCATAGATAGTTTTAAGGAAGATAAGATTATAGAGGATATCCAGAAACTGCAGTTGCGGCGCAGGTTTAAGCGCCTGCCTATCGATATAAAAATAGAGTTGAAAGAAAAGTACGATAAGAGCGCCCCTTGCCATAAAGGGGGCCTCCTGAACTTAAGCGCCATCGGCGCTTACATATATGGCTGCAGCCAATTCAAGCTGGGAGACAATGTTATTTTGAAACTTAAGCTTCCGCCGAAGTTAGAAGAATTAGAGTTAGAGGCAAAGGTAGTCTGGCTATCCGATAAACAGATCCAGCCCCATTCCCATCCCGGGATGGGAATAGAATTCTGCAATATTACCCTGCCCCTGCAGCAAAAACTCATCGAATTTATCGAAAGAAATATGTCCTTTTTATCCACGGATAACTAATCAGGGACGGTTCTGGAGCTAATCGTAAAAGTGTCCCCAAAAGAAAAAGAAAGGGACACTTCTTGCTTTGGTTTGAGAACCGTTCCCTGCTAAGATTTAGTCTAAGGTGACTTCGATAATATTAGTGTTGCTATTAGCTAAGGCGAGGAATTTACTGCGGGAGAGCAGAAAGCGTGCAGGTTTTATATTTCTAGCAATAACCTTTGCGTTAAAGCGTATTTCGCTGATGGAATAAACGCCGAAATTTTTTCTCTTAGGGTTTATAAAGCGCACTTCTATCAATCTATCCGCGAAACGGGTTACTACGGTAATGGTATTCTTCTTAAACTGCCGGTGAGTTATTTTCGGTTCTATCACCAGGTCCCCGTATTCACCCCTTATCCCAAAAACCTGCGTTAGGAGAGTAAGCACATACCAGCTGGCAGAACCGGTAAGGTAACTATACATCCCGCGCCCTTCGGCGTTAAAATATTCCGGAAGGCAGGGATAAATTTTGCTCTTTGCGGTATCCACAGCCATTTCATAAATAGAGTTTAGCACTTCGTGGCCTTCGCTAGCGCACCCCTGTTTATATAACGCATAGGCAAACATTATTGACATATGATTGAAGAAAGCGCCGTTTTCTTTATCCCCGTAAACAAAGGAAAAGGCCCGGCCTAAATTCAACTGCTCTTTTTTGAAATCCGTGTTTAGGTGAAAACCTAAGAGTTCTTTATCCTTTAGATATTTACGCGCATTGTTAAAGAGAGCCTTTATTTGTTTTTTATCCGCAATCCCGCTCATCACAGGCAGGGCCTGGCCAGTTAAGGTCATGCGTATTATACCGTTCCGGATGCCTTCGACTCTTTGTTTATCATTGTCATAGTAACCGTTAAAAAACCCAACTTTAAGCCACTCCCTGTCCCGGATATGTTTATACATCCAGTCCGCTTTATTTTCAAGGTCGCTGATTAACCGAGATTTTGCGATAGCTATTTTTTCTCCGGAGACGGCGTCTTTTGTGTTTTGGAAATATTTTTCCAGGAGCCTGCGCTTGGCATTTATGTCAGCGTAATCAATATTATCTTTACCTGTAGAGTCAAGGAGTATGGCCAGCTCTTTTAAGGCAGTTATATTCTCTAAATTGAGCCGCGCAATTATTTCAGAGAGGCTCCTTAAATTCTGGGCGTACAGAGCGCTGAATGCAACGCTCTCTCCAAATTCAACAGCCATATCCAGGCCGTCATTCCAGTCTGCGTTCTCAAGCCGGATATGGTTATGCGGCCCGACATTAAAAAATTGCACCAGATTTTCGATGAGGATGTGCTCTAAGAGGGTGCCTTTATATATTTTACCGGTTACGGTCTTAAGCTCTTTGTCTTTATTTGTTTTCCAATTTTGATCTATCTCTTTACCTCTGGATAACTGTTGGTCACGGAAATAAGTAGTTTCTTCCAGCAGTATTTTTAAATCAGCGGTTTGATGGATATAAAGATGCGTGGTTAAAAGTGGCCAGGTCCCGTGGTCCATCCAGACACGGCTGATATTATTGCGGTCAGCGATAAATTCTCCCGGTCTTTTACCAATGACGGTGGCGTTGGAGCCGTCAATGCGTACACCCGCGAAATTATTAATCAAGAGCGGCCTTACTTCTTCAGGGTTATTTAATATCAGGGAAAGGCAATCCTGCCAGAGGTCGCGCCAACCCTTACCGCCCTTACCGTAGTCAAAGTCAGGGAGGAAGGAACAGCCGAATATTTTGCGTAGGGCCGGCTGGGTATTGACCCATTTAAACCAGTTGTCAAAATCGCCGTTATGCGTTTTTAGGGTTATAGTAGAGCTATTTTTCTGCCAGTATATTTTATTTTCTTCCAGCGATTCCTTTATCTTGCTTTTAGCATTAAATTTTCGCAATATAGCCTTACTTACGGATTTATCCTTTGTTATACCCATGAGGATAATATAGGAAGTAGATTCTTTAGGCTTAAGGGCACAAGTTTTAAACCTCAACCCGGCCATAGCTTCTTTGCCTTGAATGTGCTTATTTTTTACGGGCAGGATATTCTTAAATACCGCTTTAGGCGTTTCTAAATCTGAAGCCTCGCCGGTAAACTCTTCCTGCGTTGGGTAGATATATTGTGGGGGGCCGTATTTTTCGTCTATGCCGAAGACAAAATAGGAGGTCAGGTTTTTCTTATGTCCGGATTCATCGAAGAGCAGAGTAGGCGTAGCTACTACGCCGAATTTATCTTTCTCTATGCGTTGTAAGAGCGAGGTTACGTGGCGGTGATCGTATAAATTATGCGCTGACCTGCCGAATATTGGTATAGCGGCAGCGGGAGTGAATTTAATAGGCTTTGAAGAAATATTAGTAATTTCAAGCAACATCAACTCTACGGGTTCTCCGGATACGGGTATAAAGGAGGTGATTTGTGACTCCAAGCCGATTTTTTTATTTTGGCGGGTTATTTTCTGCCAGAGCAGGCCTGCCTCTAAATTAAATTTATCTTCCAGGCGGTTAGCCTCCTTAGAGACGCCGGTAGCAGACCAGACTTTACGCGGGTTTATATATATCCAGAAATTACGGCTGGCTTTTAGATTACTTAAGGAGAGGCGCGATACCGGCTCTAACAAGAAAGAATTGAAATCTGTTTTTAAATCGCCGTGTAAATCCGCCGAGAGCGAGGACATAATCGGTGCACTATTAGAGAGAGGTAAATAGAGCGTATTTATCCGGTGGGCAGTATCCGAGTAAAATGTTGCCTGAGCATCTATAAATTTCCAGAGTTTATCTTTCATATCGGCTCTCAATTTATCACACCCAAATTGGTTTTGCAAGAATTTTTACGTAATCTTAGGGACGGTTCTGGAGCCAATCGGAGAAGTGTCCCCAGGTAATTGTTGAAAAATTTTAAATAGATGGTAAAATATAGATCTATGCGTGTAGCCATGTATTATAGTAACCGCGATATCAGGATAGGAGAGTTGCTCAAACCTAAGATTGGGCCGGGCGAGCTCTTAATCCGCATTCAGGCTTCGGGTATTTGCGGCAGCGATGTGATGGAGTGGTATCGCCTGGGCAGGACCCCGCTTGTCTTAGGCCATGAGATTTCTGGCACGGTTGAAGAAATAGGGGAGGGCGTAAAGAGTTATAAAAAAGGCGATAGGGTTGTCTGCGCGCACCATGTACCTTGCGGTAAATGTCATTATTGCTTAGCCGGCCATGAGACTGTCTGCGATACTTTACGTAAGACTAATTTTGACCCCGGAGGATTTAGCGAATATTTGCGCCTGGCTAAAATAAATGTAGATTGCGGCGTTTATCTGTTGCCGGAGGCAGTATCTTTTGAAGAGGCCACTTTTGTTGAGCCCTTAGCCTGCGTCCTCAGGGGGCAGAGGCTGGCAGGTATGAAACCAGCCTCAAGTGTTCTGGTCGTAGGTAGCGGGATAGCCGGTTTATTACATATACACCTGGCTAAGGTCAGGGGCGCAGGCCCTATCATAGCTACGGATATTTCTGAATTTCGTCTTAAGGCAGCGGAAAAGTTCGGCGCGGATGCCAGCATAGATGCCCGGGATTATTCTCCGGATAAATTACGCAAATTAAATTCCGGGAGGCTTGCGGATTTAGTCATAGTTTCTACCGGTTCGCCTTTAGCCATAGAACAGGCATTGGCATCTGTTGAGCGCGGCGGGAGAGTGCTTTTCTTTGCGCCGACGGATAATGAAAAAAAGATCTCCTTGCCTTTTAATGAACTATTCTGGCGCACCGAGATAACATTAACCAGTTCTTATGCTGGTAGCCCCGCAGATTATAAGGAAGCCCTGGATTTAATCGCCGGTAAAAAACTCAATATTTTGGACATGATTACACATCGTTTAACTTTGGCAGAGACGGGTTTAGGATTTCAGCTAGTCGCAAAAGCGCAGGAATCCATAAAAGTAATTATCTATCCGCAAAAGTAGAAAGGAGCAAGATATGGATTGGGGATTGAAGAACAGGATGCAGCGTATATTTAAAGAAGACGGCAAGACCGTAATGCTGGCAGCAGATCATGGATATTTCTTAGGCCCGGTGAGCAAGTTAGAGGATCCGCGTAAGACTATAGAACCGCTTATACCTTATGCCGATTCCCTGATGCTTACCAGGGGGGTGTTGCGTAATTGCATCGACCCTAAATACACTATACCCATCGTCTTGAGGGTATCCGGAGGAAACAGCATCGTAGGCAAAGACTTATCTAATGAAGGGATTACTGTTTCTTTTGAAGATGCCGTCAGGCTTAATGTGGCAGCGGTCGCCATATCTATCTATATAGGGACAGATCATGAGCACCAGACTTTAATTAACCTGGCTAAGCTTATCGATGAGGGGCAGAAATACGGGATT
>JAZDLA010000046.1:0-6578 GCA_043802425.1 Candidatus Omnitrophota bacterium | reverse complement strand
AAAACACTAATTATTGCTAAGCGTAAAAATAATCTTTTCATTTGCTTTAAATATATCAACTTGTAGGGGCATTGTCAAGCCCTACCCAACTCAATAAAAAGCAGGTATTTTGCTTTTAACCGTAAAGTTAAATACGACTTTATTAGTCTTAGTAAAGCTGCTGAAAATATCCATCACCGCCGCCACAATTTTCTGCGTCTTATCCGCTTCCTCTCCTTCCGCAACTTGCTGCCGCTTAAAGACGATATCGTTTAATTCCAGATGACAGGGAGCAGTGAGGTTGCCGTCTACGCTCTTTAAGTCGCTAGTTACGTTAAGTTTTGCCTTTTCAATGCGCATCTTTTCTAAATTTACCCACTCCGAATAATAGGGATAAAGATAAACCCCATCGATATCCTTAAGCTTTAAAGTTGCCTGCATATCCCTTTTAAACAAATTTAGCCATCCCTCTAACTCGATACTGCCTTCCTGCTGGCCTGCCTTCCAGGGTATCTGCCCTTTCAGGCTGAAATTTGTCATCGCCGAATGCGGATAAAGATAAAGGTTAGTTAAATGAAGGCTGATATTTTTTAACGTAACTTTAACTCCCCCTTCGCCTACCGTGTAGTCTATAAAATATACTATCCCGTCTTTAATGTTGAGGGTTTTTAAGGCAAGAGCAGGAAGATCCTTCTGTGCTGCCGCAGAACCTTTTGGCGTTGACTTGGCAGGGAGGGCTATGGGCTTTGGAATCCCGGTATCATTTGGCCCCTGCCCGGCGGTTAAGGACCTCTTTTCATAAGTTACTTCCGGCCGGGTCACTGTGAGTTCATTGAGAATAATCTTTCCACTAAGTAACCCCGGGATGCTCGGGGAGATAAAAATGCGCTCTACCCTGGCTAAACCCTGAATATTGAGATTCTTTATCTCCAGATTTAACGGTAAGATGAGACCGACATAACCTATATCGACTTTCTTTTGGGTTAAATCTTCCAGCTGCCTGGCGATGAGAGTTTTACCCTGTAAAAGCAAAAAGACATACGCCGCTACAAATACGCAGGCAAAGATAATGGCCGCGATGATGAGTATTTTTACCAGTATTTTCATCTTCTTATTTTTGGCGTCCCTGGGCTGATTCGAACAGCCGACCGACTGCTTAGAAGGCAGTTGCTCTATCCAACTGAGCTACAGGGACGTTTGTTTTATGCTTCGTCTACCAATGGCTAAGTGTATTGCTATTATCGTACTGCTACATTATCTACCAACGGCTAGGCGCTTCGCGGATTCTAAAAAAAATCCACTCGCAGCCGTTGGTATAAATTCGGCCAGCAAGCTTATGGAGTGATAGCGAACATAAGCTTGGGCCTCATTTATCGGGGCGACAGGATTTGAACCTGTGACCTCTTGCTCCCAAAGCAAGCGCTCTAGCCAAACTGAGCCACGCCCCGTCATTTTTCTCTATTTTACTGTTGGAAAAATGTACTACCGCTAAACTATAAGCGGAGTATATACTTCGCTCTCATTTACTCTCGGGAAAAACGGTACTCCAGCTATACTATACTCGGATTACCTAATCCAGCTTAACACTTAATTATAACACTGAAAAAAAACTTTTCAATCTGTAAATTTTAGAGTACACTATATAGTTGATATGAAAAAAGCGATAATCATCGGTATTATATTAATCAATCTATTCTCCATTGCCGCGGGGATACTCTACCTGAATAACGTATACCTGCCTATCAAAATAAAAAGCCGCATTGCTGATGGCCTCCAGGCATACCTGCATTATAACGTCCAGATCGATAAGCTCAAGTATACTCCCGTAAGAGGGCTGATCATCGAAGGCATTACTGTTTACGATAAATTAAAGGATAAGAATAATACTATCCTGACGATAAAAGAAGCCTCCTTCCAGATCCTCCTGGTGCCTTTATTTAAGGAAAGAAAAGTTATCATACCTGTAATGCATATAGATTCACCCTACCTGTATGCGCGTTACCATAAAGACAATAGCTTTAATTTTTCCAATGTTTTTCTTCCCCCCCCTACCCTGCAGAAACAGCCAAAGATTAAATTTTCTTTCCTCATCTATAAAATAAACCTCTTTAACGGCAAACTCGTGTTCGCGGATGAACGCCTGACTCCCGTATTCAATAAAACTATCCAGGACTTAAATATCGGATTGGGCTTTAAGCTTCCAGCAGAAATAGCCTTTTTAATCCAGGGTAAGCTGCTTACGGACAAACAGGGAATCACTAAATTATCTGTCGACGGCAAGTATAGCCTGCTCTCCAAAGAAGTTAACGCTAAATTAAATTTTGTCAACCTGATCATCCCCGAATTCAATCCCTATTTAAAAACGCTGCCCCTCTCTATTGCTAGCGGCAGCGTGGAAAATAGTGATCTTGACCTTAAGCTTAAAGAGAACACGATAAGCCTTAAAGGAAACCTCTCCGCCAAGGCCCTGGAATTAAGAAAAGAGAGCCTGACCATCTTAGGAGACATTAATATTGCGCCTGAAATTAGTTATGCTATCGATAAGAAAACGCTGGATTATAAGGCGAATTTCCAGATTATTAAAGCCGATATCAATGGCCTGGAATATATACAAAAGATAAGTAACATTTCGGGTGACCTAAGCTTAATTAAAGATAAAGTCTGGACGGATAACTTAAAATTACAGACCCTGGATTCTACCTGTACACTTAAAGGCACACTGGAGAATTTCCTTAATCCCTCTCTAAAGGCTAACCTTGCCTCTGAACAGCTGAACTTAGAAAAAGCGCTCCTGGTCTTACCCTCTAAAATCGAAGGGCTAAGCTTAAGCGGCATAGCCAAGGCTGATATAAATATAGCGGGTTCACTAAGTAAGCTGCCTCTGGATATAAAGGTTGGCCTAGAATTAAAAGATGCCAAACTGCAGACTGCGCTGTTAAAAGAACCCCTGAATAATCTTAAAGGAAAGGTGGACTTAACCCCTTCTGACCTTAACTGGAATAATTTATCTTTTAATTATCTCAATACGGGGTATACTTCCACCGGAAAACTCCTGAATTTTCAGGCGCCTCAAATAAATTTTGACCTGGCCTCGCAGAACCTCAAATTAGCCTCCGATATCAAGGTCAAGAATAAACTGGTGCGGATAAACGCACTCTCCGGAAAATACGCTGATTCCGAATTCAATATCAAAGGCAGCATCGATACGCAGGACGGCGCTAATCCGGGGCTGGATATGTATGCGGAATTAAGCCTTAAACCCCAGGATATTCTAACATTCCTACCTGCTAACCTGACAGGGACATTCAAACAGATAAAACCCGAGGGTATCTTAAACATAAAAGGATCATTAACCGGAAAAACCAAAGACTACAAGAACTGGGTTGTCACCGCAAACGCCAAGGCTGACACATTCTCTGCCTATAACTTAAAAATCAGCGGGCTTACTTTTACCGTAGCCCAGAAAAACAGCCTGCTCAACATCAGCCCACTTACTGCCTCCGGCTACTCCGGGACGATAAAACTGGATTTTAGTTCTGACTTAAAACCCGATATACCCACCTACGCCCTGAAATTTACCGGCTCGGGTATTGATCTAGCAAAATTAAATCCGGACATAAACCCTAAGGGGCAGGATATAACCGGGATACTGAATGTCAACGCGGACTTAAACGGGAATTTTAAAGACCCGGCCGCCTTAAAGGGTGGCGGCGCCTTTTCCATCAAAGACGGAAAACTCTGGCAGCTTAATCTTTTTAAGGGGCTGGGAGAATTATTCCTCCTGCCGGATTATGAGAAGATTATTTTTAAGGATGCCGGAGCTGATTTTACGGTGGCGGATAAATTCGTCTCTACGGAAAATTTAAGGCTTACCGGCGAGCAACTTAATCTTACCTGCCAGGGTAAGGCGGGATTCGACGCAACGCTGGATTTTACCGTATATACCGAAGCTAATAAAGACCTGGTCCGTGATTCGGCGGATATCCGTAAATTTACCACCGCAATACTAGGAAGCCTCAGTAACGCCATCACCATTAAGGTAAACGGGACAATCCAGAAACCTGCCTATAAAATTGTCCCCGTAGCTGTAGATCTAATAAAAAATATTAAGGATCTTATTTTAGGTAAGTAGCCAGGGCCGGCTTGATTTTTCGAAGGGCGCGGAAACGGTGGCTCATCCTGTGCTTGATACGGGGCCCCAGTTGCGCAAAGGTTTTTTGATATCTAGGTATGACGAATAAAGGGTCATAGCCGAACCCAAAATGGCCTCTTAAAACAGACCCGATGTAGCCGCTACACTTTCCCTCCACTACCGCTACCAGGCCGCCTTTATCCGCCAAAGCTACGGCAGAGCAATAATACGCTCTCCTTTTTTTTACGGGCAAACCTTCCAGTAACTTAAGCAATTTTAAGTTGTTTTTGTGATCGCTTTTATCTTTACCGGAAAAACGCGAAGAATAAACCCCGGGCTTGCCTTTTAGGATATCCACACAAAGGCCGGAATCTTCGCCTAAGGTTAGTTTTTTGGTAAAATGCGCGATCTTGACTGCTTTTTTTATTGCATTTTCGCGGAAGGTCTTGCCGTTTTCGATGATACGGGGAGTTTTGGAATAATCTGCCAGCGAGAAGATCTTAAGGTTAAGGCCTTTTAAAATTTCTTTAATCTCCCGGAGTTTCTTCTTATTTTTGGTGGCGACTACCAGTTCCATAATTATAAGGGGACACTTCTCCGATTAGCAAGAGAACCGTCCCTCGATTGGCTTAAGAACTACCCCTATGAGATGTTTAAACAATAATGTTTTTTAAAAGATTCCTCTGTATCTCGACTAATTCGGCGATTCCCTTTTTCGCTAAAGCTAGGAGCCTGTCCATCTGCTCTTTATCAAAGGTCTTGCGCTCGGCTGTTCCCTGGATCTCGATAAATTCGCCTTTACCGGTCATCACGATATTCATATCCACTTCGGCCTTGGAATCCTCATCGTAAGCTAAGTCTAGAAGCAACTCACCGTTTACCATGCCCACGCTGGTTGCGGCCACAAAATCTTTAAGCGGAATTTTGCTGATTACGCCGTCTTTCCTGAGCTTAAGCAGGGCGTCGGCTAAGGCGATAAAGCTTCCGGTGATGGAGGCAGTACGCGTTCCGCCGTCTGCCTGGATAACATCGCAATCTATCCAGATAGTACGCTCGCCGATAGGCCTGGTATCCATAACCGCCCTAAGCGAACGACCGACTAAGCGT
Organism: Candidatus Omnitrophota bacterium; assembly: GCA_043802425.1. Classification (GTDB taxonomy): domain Bacteria; phylum Omnitrophota; class Gorgyraeia; order Gygaellales; family Profunditerraquicolaceae; genus JAGUYA01. The sequence goes on along the minus strand of JAZDLA010000046.1, from coordinate 1,360 downwards.
TGGATTTCATAGGTTCTGCCGGAATCCTTACCGCGCCTGATACGAGTCGAGCAGGAACGCGGGAGCATGCCGTATTCCGCAGTGACCCAGCCGCTACCGGTGCCTTTTAAAAACGGCGGTACGACCTCCTCAATAGAGGCAGTGCAAATTACCCGGGTACTGCCTAATTCTATTAAGCAAGAGCCCTCAGCATACTTATTATAATTACGCGTAATATTCACTTTTCTTATTTTATCTAATCCCCTCGCATCCAGACGCATCATGATCTCTCCTCGTTAGTTGAGGGACACCCTTAGCTTTAGTTGATTGGGTGTCCCTTATGTGACGAATAATGGGAAATTTTTTACTTCAAGTTTATAAATTGCTTCGGGGCCTAAATCTTTATAGGCAACGACATCAGCCTTTTTAATATATTTTGAGAGGAGTGCGCCGCAGCCGGCATAAGTCAGAAAATAGACTGCCCCGCATTTTTTTATCGCCTCTCTTACGGCTTGAGAACGCCTGCCCTTACCGATCATCGCCACGATTCCTTTTTTTAAAAGCGCGGGCGTAAACGCATCCATACGGCTTGAAGTGGTGGGGCCGCAGGAGCCGATGACTCTGGCTTTAGGCTTAGCTGTGGGGGCGCAATAATAAATAACCGCGCCCTTTAAGTCTATCGGTGATTTCTTTTCTTTTATTAATCTCTTATGCGCCTGGTCCCTGGCAGTATAGATAATTCCGCTCAATAAAACTTCCTCTCCGGCCTTTAATTTCCTGATCTCTTTTTTCTCTAAGGGGGTATTTATTTTTTTCATAGGGTAGCTGTCGCGCTTCTTAAGGCATGGCAGCTGATATTTACTGCCACGGGTAATCCGGCAATATGCGTAGGACGGACCTGTAGGTTTACCCTTAAGCAGGTAGCCTTACCGCCTAAGCCCATCGGCCCGATGCCAAGCTTATTGATTGTTTTGCATAAATCTCTCTCTAGCTTACCGGCTCTAACTCCCAGTGGCCTTAAAAGTGCCTTCTTGGCCAAAAAACAGGCATAGTCTGCAGTGCCGCCGATTCCTACACCCACCACATAAGGCGGGCAGGCATCCGGGCCAGCTAAGCCCGCTGATTCGGTAACAAACTTCTTAATTTCTAAAATGCCGACGGTAGGATTGAACATTTTAAGCTGCGTCTTGTTTTCACAGCCAAAACCCTTGGGCAGAATAGTAATTTTAAGCTTATCACCCCTAATAATCTCCGTATGTATCAGCGCAGGGGAATATCCCGGCTTTACGCGCAATAAAGGATTTTTGATCACCGAAGTCCTGAGGTATCCTTTTTTATATCCCAGCTCTACGCCCCTGTTCACCGCCTGCGTTAAGTCTCC
>JAZDLA010000045.1:0-4803 GCA_043802425.1 Candidatus Omnitrophota bacterium | reverse complement strand
CCAGCAACTTATTATAATAGTCCTTGGCCTTGGCAGTATCGTCCCCCCATTGGCTAAGCAGCCCTAATTGATATAAACTTGAAATAACCTGGGGGCTTATGGGTTCTTTCTGGGATAACTTTTCAAAATAATCCCTGCCTGTTTTCATATCTCTTAATATATAAGTAGAAATAATCCCGATTTTAAAACCTGCTTCGTCAGCGCGATCTGTTTTAGGATAACGCTCTAATAAATCTACATAGAGGTCTCTTGCCTGAGAGTATTCTTTTATCCTCTCCGCGTTAGAAGCGCGTAAGTAAGTCAACTCTTCGCCGAAGGCATCCTTAGAGCCTAACTCTTCTATCCTGGCGAATATCTTTTCGGCGTAATCCGCATCTTTCGTGCCTTCGTCACGATAAGAAAATTTCCCGGCAATATCTGTTAAAACCGGTATGCTTTCTTCTTTCGGCAAAGACTTGATAATGCCTTCGATATAAACATCGTAAAGCGCCTGGGCTAATTCCAGATTTCCTTCTTGATAAAATCCTAAGGCACTATTCTCTATTTCCTTATCCTCCTTTACCGTACCCAGCAATTTTTCTACATAAATCCGGTAGAGTTCCTTAGACCTGCCTTTCTCGCCATAGCTTGAAAGTTTATCCGCCGCATCTTTTATGGGTTTGGCGTTTTGCGTATCCTTGGCATACTCTGAAACGCTATTTAATAAATCCGATAAAGCCGTATCGACAAAGGTGTCCTGCTGGTCTTTGTGGAATTGCCATAAGATCAGCCTGGCATAAATAGCAAGGGGGTCGGAGACAATAGTAGAATCGAGCGTCTTTTGCAGGGCCCGGGTAAGTTCACCCCTGTATGTGTTGCCGTTATTAAAGTACTCGTCCCAACTTTGCGTTTCTTCCAAATGCTTAAGCTGGGAATAACGGCTTAAAGCAGTGTAGTAATTTACGAAGGGCGCCAACAAAACCTCTCTTTTTTGCTTCAAAGAACTTAAAAATTCTACAAACTCTGCGTATTTATTTTCCTTGAAATATAAATCCTTTAATTCCTCGAACGGAACGTATAGTTCCGTAATGGCCTTTACCCCGAGAATCTGCTTAGAGAGAGCGGCTATTCTGTTTGTGTCCTGGGCATATGAACAAAATACAGGCGCTAAAAGCAAGATGCTGAAAGTTCCGCTTAGAATCCAGAGTTTTATTTTTTCCATCTTCATTTTGGTTTTTGGTTTTTGGTTTTTGGTTTTTCCGTCGGATTTTTCCAGAATTCCCTGATGACGTAATAGCTCTTTCTGGGGACGCGCTTATTAATACCGTGTTCTAACTCTTCGGAGAGCGCCACAATACCGAAATGCTCTTCGTTCATATTCATGTTTCCGGGCGCCTGTATATCGAAATAATAACTGCCGCTTGACCAGCCTCCCTGCGTATCATGTATTTTCCACCCTTCGGGGTCGTTGGGATTATGTTTCCACCATTCATCCGTCCACTCAAAAATGGTGCCGCCTAAGCAATTGCCCGCGCCTTTCTTATTATTATTGGCTAAATTATCGTAAAGCTGGCGCCACTGCGATTCCAGAAAAAAAGCCTGCATATTCTGTTCTTCTAAGTTTTTATAGGCATCGTAACTATCCGCGCCGATTTCCGAAAGGAGTATCGGCCTGTCAAAGGTAGCCTTTAAAGAATGAAAAAGATTGCCGAAGGTTTTACCCCGGTAAATAATACAGGCTACCAGGTCTATATCCGGGCATACTTCATTGGCTACGTCCAGCCCCACCAGCTCCCCATTGCCCAACGCAACCGGATGCTCCGGGTCTAACTGGTGGATTTCCTTTGCCAGGTCATTCAAAAAAGTATAATAAATCTTAGCCCGCAGCAGGCTCTTTTTCTGCGGGTCAGGCTCTTTATCTATCTGGTCATCCGACCAGGGGTTAACCCTGCCCCAGCAGGAATAATTATTTTCATTACCTAAAATCCATAGAAGTACACCGGGCTCATCCTTATATGCCGCCACCATCTCTAAAACTTCTTTTTTAATTCTATCCTGAAACTTCTTATCAGCGTAAAAAGGGCAGGGGTATTCCCAGAAACCCAGCCAATGCCCCAGTATGGTGCGGATACCATAACGGGTATATAAATCACGGATAACTCTCCTGACCTCTTCGATATCCTCGTGGGCCTGGTAAAGCCTAATGGTATTTACCCCCATCTCCTGCATCAATTTTCCGTCTATAAGCCAGGGGGTGTTTGCATCCGACCACCAGTCATACTCGTGATTCGCGCCGATAGGGATAGGACTATAACAGACGCCTTTTACAATATAAGGCCTGCGCTCTACAATTAATTGATACTGGCCGTTTTTTAGTTTCTGGATATAGACCCTAGGTTTTGACCGGTAAGTACAACCGGCCATAAATAATCCTGCCGCTACTAGAACTACTGAAAAGAAAAATATCTTTTTCAATGGTTTATTATAAAATTAAGGCTTAGCATATACAGAGACAGTTCTCCAACTATTCCAAGAAGTGTCCCCTTTCGGGGACACTTCTTGCTTTAGCACCAGAACCGTCCCTATGATTTTACTCGTATTTAATTTCGTCCAGGTAGAAAGTAGCGCCCGTTGGATTTACGTCGACGTTGGTTGTCCAGCAAAAACCACCGATGATATAAGACATATCCTTGCCTTTTAAATCAATGGTGTATTGTTTCCAGGTGCTATTGAGAATGACCGGGCCTATAGCCGCAGTATCTGAATCAGAATATTCGCCCATAATACCGCCTATTTTAATTTCCTCGATCCTCTCTCCGCCTTTCTCGCCACGCGCCCAGAAAGTAAGTTTGGTCGCCCGGGAAAGGTCAAAACCCGCATCCACTGATCCCCAGCTGTTGGCCGGATTCTGCCAATACATACCTGCCCAGTGCGCACCTTGAGTAGCCTTACCAGAGTACGTTACCTTAATACAAGTATCGCCTAAATAAGGGTCCTCCTTTGAGGTGTTTTCATACTTGATGTCGCCATAATCGCCCATCCAGCCTGAAGGGACGAAATGATTATTCATAGAACTCCTATCGGCATAGACATAGAAAGGCACGTTTTCCTGTTTCCTGGGTTCGGGTTTCAGGCTCGGGTCTAACTCGTATTTTATATCATCAAGATAGAATGTTATACCGCTAGGATTGAGGTCAGCAGTAGCTACCCAACTAAAACCACCACTAATATAGGATAAGTCGCGTCCGGCAAGATTGATGGTATATTGTGTCCAGCTGTCGGTGAGTTCAACCGGACCAATCTCTACGGTAGCAGAGTCGGAATAAACGCCCTTCATACCGCCAATCACAAATTTCTGGATTACCTCTCCACCTTTTTCTCCCCGTGCCCAAAAGGTAATTTTGGTCATCCCGGTCAAATCAAAACCGCCCTTTTTATTTCCCCAGTTGTTTGCCGGGTTCTGCCAATAAATACCCGCCCAGCCCTGGCCTTGTGATTTCTTAGCAGAATACACAAACTGGATACAGGTTGTACCGGAATGAGGATTATCCATAATCTGGTCGTTAAGCTTAAGGTCTCCGTAATCCCCTATCCAGCCCGCCGGGATATAATGATTATCCCTAGAATTCTTGTCAGTATAAACCACAAACTCTTTAGGCTCTCCTTCTGCTAACGCGCAGATTGGCGTAACCAGAACCAAAGCAAGCAATAGTACTAATAATTTTCTCATGCTCCCACCTCCTTATGTTTAATTGTTACTTATTGTTAATCGCATATTTATAAAGATACGCGAATTACTTTTTATTTTCCGTTTCTAAACCGCCTCCTTTCTACCTCCCACCTTAAGAGACACCCAATCTGCTAATCGGGAGGGTGTCCCTACCTATGTTCGTAAGGGGACACCCTTAGCTTTAGTTGGCTGGGTGTCCCTTGATTCTGCCTCTATTTCCAACAACTCTTATACATATAATAAGATTTGCGTAATTGCCGCAAGTACGGACTAAGTTTTCCGTCGCCCTGGCCAGAGATCCCCAACCACTCCTCGTGCATAAACCCGTCGAGGAATGGGCCAGTAAACAATCCTTTGGTATCGTGCATAAAAGGTTCGTAAGCCTTCCACCATTCATCCAGCCATTCAAAAACTACTCCCCCCAGAGAATTCCCCGCCCCTGTCCCAAAAGCCATATTATGCCTGATATCATCCCAGGCAGCACGGTGATATCGCGCCTGTAAATATTCTGCCTCATTGGAATTCTTGCCTTCGGCATAGGCCGGACAACCGAATTCGGTAATAAATACGGGCTTGTCTGCCTCTTCTTTCACCTGCCGCCAAATAAAACCAAAACCATAGTCTCCACGGTAGGCATTGGTACCAAAGATATCGATATCAGGACAATTCTTACCAAATTTATCGAGGAATAAAGTGTCGCCGCTACAGATAGCCACGGGGTGATCAGGGTCTATAGTCTTAATTGCCTTAGCTACCTCATTGGCAAATTTAAAAAATGCATCCGGCTCTGTGTTAGCGTTACAGGCAAAACCATAAACATTCTCGTTACCTAAGAGCCAGAATAATATATAGGGTTCATCCTTGAATTCTAAGACCATCCTGGTTACTGATTCTATCATATTTTTTTTGTGCTCTTCATTATTATAATCCGTACCCGGATACCAAGCGGCACCCGAACCGAGGGCATATTTACCTAAAAAATCTCCCATAACCACCCTGATACCGTAGTTTTGATAAAGCTCGCGCAGGAGTTCTTTGTTCACCTTAAAAGGCTGGTGGTATAACCTGATCGTATTTACGCCCATATCTTTCAT
>JAZDLA010000044.1:0-24325 GCA_043802425.1 Candidatus Omnitrophota bacterium | reverse complement strand
CACGTAATCGGTAAGCACAGCGACTAAGGGGATTGTTGAATTATAAGTCTTTTTATAGTCTGCGACCATTCCGCAGGGAAATGCCTGCGTGCAAAGCACAGCGTCGGGATTAAATTTATCAAAAAGATTTTTTAATTTCGGGGAGTTAAATTTATGGACCGTGGCCTTAATCTTTTCTAGCCTTTCTGCGACCTTAGGGTTATCATAAAGGTAATCCCAGATTTTAGGCGTCCTTTTGATTACGGCCATATAAAGGCTGTTGACTATTTTTTCCGAAACGGGGTTGGTATATTTGAAGGCGTCGATATTTAATACTTCTATGCCGGGCTCTAATACTTTGATCGCCTTTTCGATAGCCACAGCAGCGCTATGGTGGCCGGAGACTTCTGAAATATACATTAATATTATGCGTTTAGGCATATTCTGCGTCATATTGCTTATTACTCCTCAATGATACCCAAGACTTCACCGACATTTACGCTATCGCCTTCATGAAACAGGACTTGCGAAAGCGTTCCGCTAGAGGGGCTGGGCAGGTTAAAAGTGGCTTTATCTGTAGTGAGCTCTACCAAGTCGTCCTTTTCGTTTACCTTCTCCCCTTCCTTAAAATACCAGTAAGAGACTGTCGCCTTTTTGATTCCTTCGCCTAATTCCGGCAGGGCTACTTTAGTCATAGCGATCCTCCTTGCACAGAAAGTGCATACCAACCAATCCTTTATGGTTGGGTATTAACCCGAAAAGGGCGCACCGGCCAATTCCCACACAAGGCGGGACACTCAACAATCCTTTATGTTGAGGTGCCATATGGCCGGGTGTTATTTTACGATAAAGCAAATGCCTGGGCATGCGGCATAAAGAATGTATTCTGAAAACTATTAACCAGGTTTTCCTTTATCTGGTCGATTGCGATATCCTTATCTAGTATGGTTTCCAGGGATGTCATTTCTATCTCCATGCCGCAGGGTTTAATAAAACAAAAGTTATCCAGATCATTTCTTTTAATGTTTATGCTGATGCCGTGAAAGGTAACCCAGTTTTTAATGGCGATACCGATAGAAGCAATTTTTTTTCTGCCCATCCATACGCCGGTCAGGCCCGGCCGCTGCGAAGCGCTGATTCCAAAACCTAAAAAGAAACCCATAACCGTTTCTTCCAGTTGCCTTAAGAATAAGTGGATGTCTTTTTTAAGATAGGCCAGATTAAATATAGGGTAGACAATAAGTTGTCCGGGGCCGTGATAGGTAACATCACCTCCGCGCTCTATTTCGTGGAAGTGGATTCTTTTTTGTTTTAATTCATCCATAGATACCAGGATACTTTCTTTTCTGGCAGACCTGCCTAAGGTAATTACCGGATAGTGCCGACAGATAATTAATGCAGCTGGAAGGTAGCCGTGTCTTACTGCCTTAAGTACTTCCTTCTGGAAGAACCAGGCCTTTTTGAAATCTACTAACCCTAAGTCTAGTATTTCAAATTCCATGACTGCCTTTTAATGCGCTACTTATGCCTTCGGATAAGGTAGGATGGGCAAATACGGTATTTTGAATCTGGGAGACTTTCAGGCGGGATTGTATGGCTACGCTAAAAATACCAATCAATTCAGTAGCCTGCGCTCCGATAACCGAAGCGCCTAGGAGATAACCTGTATTTTTTTCCGAAACTATTTTTATAAAACCTTCTGTTTCATCTAATATGCGTGCCATACCCGAACCTAAAAAGTCAAATTTATTTATTTTTATATCTATCCCCGTAGACCTTGCCCCTTCTTCTGTTAATCCGACAGTGCCTATCTGCGGTTCGGTAAAGATACAGCTGGGAATATGCGCATTATCCGTTTTCTTTGGCTGGGAGGAATCCGCGATATTTTCTGCGGCAGACTCTCCTTGATAAGCGGCTAAATGGGCTAACATAGTCTTGCTGGCGCAGTCACCGGCCGCATAAATATTAGCGATATTGGTCCTGAGGTGCTCATCAACGATAACCCTGCCTTTTTCTAAGTTTATGCCCAGTTTATCTAGCCCTAAGCCTTCTGTTTTAGGGGTCCGGCCGATAGAAAGCAAGACTAAATCATATTCTCCCAGATCCAGGCGTTTGGCATCCGTATTCGTATTTACCTTAACTCCCTTTTTTTTAAAAATAGTTTCTATCTTTTTAGCTATCTCCTGATCTATACCCGGTATGAGCTGAGGCATTAATTCCACTATCGAAACCTGACAGCCAAAACCGGAAAAGAGGCTGGCAAATTCGCACCCGATAACCCCTCCACCGATAATTAAGAGTGATTCGGGAAGATTTTTTAAATCCAGTATTTCATCGCTAGAGATAACTTTTTTTGCGTCAAATCGCAGGTCTTTTAGATCCAGAGGCTTTGAGCCAGTAGCGATAAGAATAAATTTTACATTTATCTGTTTTTGGCCTATTTGTATGGTATTTTTAGAGATAATTTGCGCTGTTTCATTTAAAAAATCAATTCCTTTAAGCATAAACTCCATGCCTTGGCGCAATTGTTTTATAATTTTATTTTTTCTAGCCTGGATTTCAGAAAAGTTTAATTGCGGAGCCCCTGTTTCTATGCCGAATACTTTAGTTTTTTTAGCCAGGTTATAGACTTTAGCTGATTGCAGCAGGGTTTTGGTGGGTATGCATCCGCGGTTTAGGCAGGTGCCGCCTATTTTGTCCTTATCGATGAGAAGAACTTTCAGACCTAGCGCCCTAGCCCTTTGGGCAGCATTGAACCCTGCCCAGCCAGCCCCGATTATCGCTAAATCATAATCCATGATAGAAAGGTTTTATTGCCTCTAAATTTTTACGGATAGATTCGGCCGAATGAAGGAAGGCGGCTCGCTCTTCTTCATTTAAATCGAGCTCGATAATCTGCTCGATGCCGTTTTTGCCTATGCGGCAGGGAACGCCGATACAGATATCTTTAATAGCGTATTCTCCGTTTAAATATGCCGATACGCCTAAGTTACGTTTTTCATCTTTGGCGATTGTCTTGACAATTGCGGCGATGGCTTGCGAGGGAGCAAAGTAAGCGCTACCGCTACCTAATAAAGATACGATTTCTTCGCCCCGCCCCAAAGTTTTTTTTATCAAAAGCTCTATTTTTTTGTCGTCGAGAATCTCATTTAACGCCACCCCTTTTATGGTAGTAAAGCGGGGAAGCGGCAACATGTTTTGGCCGTGGCTGGCGATTACGCAGGCCTCGATATCGCTACAAGGGATATCGAGCTCTTTGCTGATAAGATTGGTAAATCTGGCCGCATCCAGAGTCATACCCATACCAAATACCTGCCCAGGCCCAAACCCGGTAATTTTTAAAGCCAGGTAAGTCATTAAATCCAGGGGGTTAGTCACGATTATCAGGATTGATTGCGGCGAGATATCCTTTATGCTCAGGCAGATTTCTTTTAGAATCCCGGCATTCTTCTGTAATAGGTCTTCCCGGGGCATTCCCGGTTTACGGGTTAACCCTGCTGTAATAACAATAATATCTGAATCTCCTGTATTTTTAATATCGTCAGTTCCCTGAATACGGTAGTTATATTTTAAGGCAGCCCCTGAGTCTTCTAGGTCCAGGGCCTTGCCTTGCGCCAGACCCTTGGCGATATCCACCAAGACAACTTCTTTAAATCCTGCTTCAGCCAGCCGCATGGCGGTTAAGCCACCGATATTACCTGCACCTATAATAGATACTTTCATTTTATTTTTTTGATGATGGCATCAACCATCTCTTGGGTTCCTACGCTAGTGGGGTCATTGCGGTCGGGTTTTAAGTCGTAAGTTACGGATTTACCTTCGGCCAGCACTTCTCTTACCGCATTTTCTAATTTATCCGCAGCTGCATTTTCCTTAATATACCTAAGTAGCAGCACCCCTGATAGAATCATTGCTACAGGATTCGCTTTATTCTGCCCTTTATATTTGGGCGCTGCTCCATGCACTGCCTCAAAGACTGCCATATCTTGGCCGATGTTTGCGCCCGGTGCGACCCCCAAGCCGCCCACTAAACCCGCGCATAAATCAGAGATGATATCGCCATAAAGATTAGGTAATACCATGACGTCGTAATTTTTGGGTTTCTGAACTAGTTGCATAGCCATATTATCCACAATCGCCTCTTCAAAAATTATCTTATTAGCGTAATCGCTGGCAACCTGGCGCGCTGCCTTTAAAAAGAGGCCGTCAGTAAATTTCATGATATTCGCCTTATGCACTACCGTAATTTTCTTACGCTGATATTTTACGGCATACTCAAAGGCAAAACGTACAATCCTTTGCGAAGCATATTTAGAAATAGGCTTGATCGAGATCCCCGAATCTTTACGTATCTTTTTTTGGCTATATTTTTCAATCAGGTCAATAAGTTTTTCTGTTTCTGGCTTAGCTTCCTGAAACTCTATGCCTGCGTAGAGATCCTCGGTGTTTTCCCGGATAACTACCAAGTCTATATCTTTATAAGGGCTTCTTACTCCCGGGTATGTCTTTGCCGGCCTTACGCAGGCATAAAGGTCTAAGGCTTGCCTTATAGCTACATTCACGGAGCGAAATCCTTCGCCGATAGGAGTGACAATCGGCCCTTTCAGGGCAACCTTATTCTTTTTTATCGAGTCTAAGACGTTTTTAGGGAGTATATCGCCGTATTTATCGATAGCTTCTTGCCCGGCAATAACCTCATCCCAGGCTACCTTCACTGCGGTCGCTTCGATGCATCTTTTGGCTGCGTCAGTTACTTCCGGCCCTATTCCGTCTCCTGGTATCAGAGTTATTTTATGCGTCATCTTTTAGACCTTTAGCTCCCCGTATTTTTTAAAATAACCGACTATCCCCCCCTGGCTTAATATCTCCTGCATAAATTTAGGCAGGGGTTTAATCTTTATTTCTATATCCTTGGTTAAATTTAATACTCTGCCTTTATCCATATCTATTGCTAAAAGATCATTTTCGCTTATTTTATCAGTATCAGTCTCGATAAGGGGCAACCCGATATTAAAACCATTGCGGTAGAATATGCGCGCAAAAGATTTAGCCAGGATGGCGGTAATCCCCGATTCTTTGATTACCAGCGGCGCCTGTTCCCGCGATGAGCCCATACCAAAATTTTCTCCTGCTGCGATTATGGATTTACCGGGAATTATCTTTTTAGGAAAATCCGGGTCGATATCCTCCATTATATGTTTAGACAATTCCTTCATATCCGTAATCGAGAATTTATATCTGCCTGAAATTATAAAATCCGTATTTATGTTATCGCCTAATTTTATGCCTTTGCCTTCTATTTTCATAACTGCTTAAATTCTTCGGTGTTCTTGACTTTAGACATCGCCATATCCAGGTTGATCAATCCCTGCTGAAAGAGGTCCTTTAGGGATCTATCCATTGTCTTCATACCGTATTGGCTGCCTGTCTGCATGAGCGTGGGAATCTGCTCAACCTCTTCTTCACGGATAAGGTTCCTGATACCTGCGGTCCCGACCATGACTTCTGTGGCAAGCACCCGCCCCTGTCCTGATGCCCTGGGAAGTAAGAGTTGGGATACCACTCCCTGGAGGCAATCTGCTAATTGTAATTTTATCTGTCCCTGCTGATGCGGCGGAAATACATCGATAATTCTTTCGATAGTTTGCGGGGCATCAGGCGTATGCAGGGTAGCTAAAACCAAGTGCCCGGTTTCTGCGGCAGTAAGGGTGGTGGAGATAGTTTCTAAGTCGCGCATTTCGCCTACAACAATAACATTGGGGTCTTGCCGTAAAACATGCCTTAATGCCTCTGCAAATGAATGCGTGTCTGCATAAACTTCTCTCTGCTTGATAATGCTTTTTTTATTGGTGTGTATAAATTCCACCGGATCTTCAATACAGACAATCAAGGCTTCCCTTTCGCTGTTAATCAGGTCAACAAGTGCGGCTAAGGTAGTAGTTTTTCCTGAACCTGTTGGCCCGGTAACCAAAACCAGACCGTTAGGTTTACGCGCCAGGTCTTTGATTATAGGCGGTAACCCTAATTCGTCTATAGCGGGTATCTGTAAAGGTACCCGCCTGAATGCTGCTTCTACCGAGCCTTTTTGTATATGTACGTTAACTCTGAATCTATCCATCCCTGCTAAGGCCAGCGAAAAATCTAACTCCAGGTTTCTTTCCAGCATTTCCTTCTGGGGGTTATTTAAAATGCCGTAAATCATCTTTTTAAGGTCGTCTCTATTGAGGGCAGGTTGATCAATACGCGTTAGTTTTCCGTCGATACGCAAGATAGGAGGCTCTTTTTCAGTGAGGTGTAAATCCGATGCCTTCTTCTGGATGCATGATAAAAGCAAATCGCGTATTTCAACCATTTTAACCTCCGTTTAGTTTCTATTAAACTATAAATACTGCCGGGGATCGGTAATTTTTCCTTGAATCGCTGATGCGCTAACCGTGGCTGGCGAAGCCAGATAAATAAACGCAGCCGGATTACCCATCCTGCCTTTAAAATTCCTGTTAGCAGTAGAGATGACTACCTCACCATCAGCAGGAATGCCGTTATGCGTGCCTACACAGGGCCCGCACCCGGGAGCCACTACCACCGCGCCCGCCTTAATGAATGTGTCTATGATGCCCAGATGCAATGCTTCCAGGAGTATAGCTCGTGAGGCTGGAGAAATGATAAATTTTACGCCTGGGGCAACTTTTCTTGCCTTTAGGATTCTAGCGGCAATTTTTAAATCCTGGAGCCTGCCGTTTGTACAGGTGCCTAAAAAAGCCTGGTTTATTTTTTTTCTTTTTAGTTTATCCACAGATACAACATTATCTACACTGTGCGGACAAGAGACCTGGGGCTTAAGACCAGAGATGTCATATTCTAAAATTTTGTTGTACTTTGCCTCTTTGTCCGCGAATACTGGTTTTATTTTTTTATTTTTAGGCACCCTGGCCTTTAACCAGGCGTAAGCTATTTTATCTTGAGGCATAAATCCGGCTTTTGCGCCCATTTCTACCAGCATATTGCATATGGTAAAACGGCTATCCATATCTAATTTATTGATTACCTCCCCGGAAAATTCTATGGCTTTATAGGTTGCACCATTAGCGCCTATATCTAGGATAATATGTAAGATAATATCTTTAGCGAATACCCCCTTAGGAATCTTTCCCTTAACTACTATCTTTATCGTTTCCGGAACCTTAAACCAGTTTCTACCTGTAGCCAAAGTGATCGCCAGGTCCGTTGAGCCTACGCCAGTAGAAAACGCGCCCAATGCCCCGTAAGTACAGGTGTGCGAATCAGCACCCAATACCAGATCCCCGGGTAATATCTGGCCTGATTCGGGGATAACCTGGTGACAGACGCCGCAGCCAACATCATAGAGACGGCCAGCATAAGTCAAAGCGGCCTGGCGCATTTTTTTGTGTATTCTCGATACCCCCTCATTAGAAGACGGTGCATTATGGTCGATAACCATGCAGAAATCGGTCTTTGGCTTTTTTACGCCCAGCTCTTTTAACCTGTCTATAATAATAGACGATGTCCCATCCTGCCCAAAGGCAAAATCGACTTTACAAATCGCAAAATCCCCTGCCTTTAATTCTTTTTGGGCATGTGCGCTCAATATCTTTTCGGCAATGGTCTTTGGGTTGCTCATAACTTTTCTAACCATCCCTGTATCCTATCCATACCCTTTTCTAACTGCTCCAAGCTTGTGGCAAAACTTATACGCACATAGTCATCTCTACCAAACCCTCTCCCCGGGATAAGGCTTACCGAGGCTTCATCAAGCAGGCGGTTAGCAAAAGTTAATGAATCCAGCTTGAATTTAGAGATACCACAAAATATATAAAAGGCGCCCTGAGGTTTTACAAAGCTGATCTTCTGGATTTTTCTTAACCTTTCTAATGCGTAGTCCCTTCTCTTTTGGAACTCTCCAGACATAAGTTTTGAAAATTCATCCGTAGCACTTAACGCTGCAAGGGCCCCCTTCTGGCTGATGGAAGCGGGATTAGATGTAGAATGGTCCTGAAATCTTGATATAGCCTCTACTATATCTAGTGGTCCGGCCAGATACCCGATACGCCAGCCGGTCATAGAATGGCTTTTGGATACGCCGTTAACGGTAATAGTAAAGTTATATACGTCATTATCAACAGAGGCGATGGATATGTGTTTTAAGTTATCGTAGATTAATTTTTCGTATACCTCGTCGCTAATAATGAAGATTTTTTTAGCTATGCAGATACGCGATATCTCTTTTAATTCCGATTCCGTATATACGCACCCCGTGGGGTTAGATGGGCTGTTTAATATAATTATTTTTGTCCTGGGGGTAACGTACCTTTCTAAATCCTTGGCAGTTACCTTAAAGTTATTCTCTGGCTCAGTCTTGATAAAACAGGGTTTTCCTTCGCAGAGGTTTACCATCTCAGGATAACTTACCCAGTATGGATGGGGTATCAATACCTCATCATCCTTATCCACTAATACGAATAAGGCGTTGAATATACTGTGTTTTGCGCCGCAGGAGACGACTATTTGATTAGGTTGGTAATTTAAGGCGTTGTCTTTTTTAAACTTCTCAGAGATGATCTTCTTTAATTCAGGGATGCCGGTAGTAGGCGTGTATTTGGTAAACCCTGTCTTTATCGCGGATATGGCAGCTTCTTTGATAAAATCAGGGGTATCAAAATCTGGCTCACCCGCGGCGAGATTTATAATATCCCGGCCTTCGGCTTTTAATTTTTTAGCTTTTGCGGTTATAGCGAGCGTAGAGGAAGGATTTATCTTCTGCAGACGTTTTGCCAGTCTTACATCTATGCGCATAGAGATGCCTTTATTTTATAAGGAGTCTCTCTTTTTCTTAAAAATTCCCCGTAGGCCCCCTAAGAATTTCTTCTGAGGTTTCCCAGCAACGGGAGGTTTCTCTTTAGTTTTCTCCTCTTTAGGTTTTTCTTCTTTAAGCGGTTTTTCCGGAACCGCTTCTGGTTTCTTCTCGGTTTCTATCTCGATCTTTTTAGGCGCCTTTTCTTTAATTTCAGTGAGCGCTAAAATTGCTAATTGTGCGTTGTCTCCTCGCCTTGCGCCTAAGCTCATAATCCTGGTATAGCCGCCAATTCTATTCGTAAAACGCGGGGCAATCTCTTTAAAGAGCAGGCTTACTAGCCTATGGTCACCTAATATTTTAAAAGCCTGCCTCTTTGCGGCAAGAGAATTTTTTTTGCCCATGGTTATAAGCTTATCTATTAGCGGCTTTGCGGCCTTGGCTTTAGCTAAGGTAGTTTTAATCTGCTGATGCATAAGCAGGGCCCTACTTAGGCTGATCAATGTTGCTTGATGCCAACTGGTGAAGCGATTCAGCTTTAATCTTCTTTTAGCGTGCCTCATGCTATTATCCCTTTTTTAATTTTTTAGAGTCAATCTGCATGCCTAAAGCTAAACCCATCCCCGCAAGAAGCTCTTTTATTTCGGTTAAAGATTTCTTACCGAAATTCTTAAAACCCAACATCTCCTCTTCCGCCCTCTTTACCAGTTCAAAGATGGTCTTGATATTGGCTTCCCGCAGGCAATTTGAACTTCTTACCGACAATTCTAATTCAGATATGGGCAGCCTCAATTTCTCATAGAGTGCTATTTCCTCCTTGCTCATCTCAGGCTCTTCCTCTATCTCTTCTGGCAATTGGCCAAAGCTAACGAAAATATCCAGGTGCCTTTGCAGGATATTAGAGGCGTAGAGCAGGGCATCTTTAGGATTTATTGCGCCGTTAGTAAATATCTCTAGTATTAATTTATCGTAATCTGTCCTTTGTCCCACCCGCGTATTCTCAACATAAAAATTGACCTTTCTAAGCGGGCTAAAAATAGAATCTATTGGAATCGTTCCTATAGAGGCGTCATCCCTTTTATTTAATTCCTGGGGTACATAGCCTCTACCCCTGGCTACATCCATCTCTACATGGAATTTTACATCTTTAGTGAGAGTAGCAATATGCAGATTAGGGTTAATTATTTCTATGGTTTCATCCGCTTCGATATCCTTTGCCTTAACCTCGCCCTTAGTGCCCTTTTTTATATATATCGTTTTGGGTATCTTTGAATGTGAGTTCAATACCAGGCTTTTTATATTCAGGATTATCTCAGGGACGTCTTCGATCACCCCGGGTATTGTGGAAAATTCATGGTGTACGCCTTGGATCTTAACCGAAATTACTGCGCTGCCTTCTATAGAGGACAAGAGAACCCTTCTTAGCGAATTCCCTAGGGTTACGCCGTAACCCCTCTCAAAAGGCGCAGCAGAAAATTTACCGTAGGTATTAGTATAACTGGCTTCATCGCATTCCAGCCTTTTTGGTAACTGAAAATCTCTCCATTTTACACCCATCTTACCTCCTTAAAAAAGAAAAATCGGAGCCCTTTTATAAAATAAATCCGTAAATTTATTTAGAATATAACTCTACGATCAACTGCTCTTGAATCGGCTGTTGTATATCTTCTTTTTCGGGCAACCTTACAACCTTTGCCTTCATATTTCCAGAATCAAATTCCAGCCACGAAGGAACGCTTCTGTCGCGCGTAATCTCAAGATTTTCTATAAATTTCTTCTTTGCCTTTTCTTTGGGCTTGATTTCGATAAGGTCATTCGTATTTATTAAATAAGAGGGGATATTTACCCGCTTAGAATTTATATAGACGAAATTGTGGCGCACAATCTGTCGGCCTTGCGCCCTGGATAGGCCCAAGCCTAATCTAAAAACAACATTATCCAGCCTTCTCTCCAGCATCTGTAATAATACCTTTCCAGTTACGCCCTTAGTCTTAGAAGCAATCTTAAAATATCTGCGGAACTGTTTTTCTAAAACCCCATATATCCGCTTCGCTTTTTGTTTTTCTCTTAACTGTACGCCGTAGTTAGAGAGTTTTTGCCTTCTACCCTCGCCGTGTTGACCCGGGGCATAGCTTCTTTTAGCCAAAGCGCATTTTGGGCTGGTGCACCTGGGACCCTTTAAGAATAATTTTTCCCCTTGACGTCTACATAGCCTGCAAACAGCATTAATATAGCGGCCCATTGATTTTATACTCTCCTTCTTTTTTTGGCACGGCAACCGTTATGCGGGATAGGCGTTACGTCTCTGATTAAGGTTATAGTTAACCCCGCAGCCTGTAGTGCCCTGATCGCTGACTCTCTACCTGAACCGGGGCCCTTTACGTACACCTCTATTTCCTTCAGCCCGATTTCTTTTGCCTTTCTTGCTGCATCAGTAGCGGCAATCTGGGCAGCAAAAGGCGTAGATTTTTTTGAACCTCCGTAACCCACAACGCCGGGGGCAGACCAAACTAGGGTATTGCCCTGCTTATCGGTTATGGTAATGATGGTATTATTGAAAGTCGCCTGGATATGGGCAATGCCCATGGTTATGCCTTTTGCGATTTTTTTCTTTTTTGCTTTATCTTTTACTGCCATCTTTCGTTACTCCTTAGGTTATTTTGCAGCTTTAGCCGTAGGAGCTGCCTTCTTCTCATCGGCAGGTTTCTTTATCGCTGCCATGCCTCTCCTACGCGGGCCTTTTCTTGTCCTGGCATTTGTGCGGGTGCGTTGGCCTCTAACGGGAAGTCCCTTCTTATGGCGCATCCCCCTCCAGCAACCTATGTCCATTAATCTTTTAATGTTTTGCGAGATTTCCCGTCGTAAATCACCCTCTAACCTTAAGCCCATCTTTTGTATGGTATTAGTGATGCGTACGGATTCCTCTTCGGTTAAATCTTTGGCACGCTTATCTGGGCTTATCTGGGCTTCCTTAAGGATTTTATTGGATACAGCCCTACCTACGCCATAGAGATAAGTTAAGGCTATTTCAATCCTTTTTTCTTTAGGTATATCTACGCCTATAATCCTGGGCACATCTTCCTCCCTTTATCTTTAAAGCCCTTAGCCTTGTCTTTGTTTATGTTTAGGATTTGGGCAGATGATACGGACAACCCCTCTTCTTTTAATAACTTTACACCTATCGCAAATTTTTCTGACTGAAGCCTTTACTTTCATAATTTAGAGTCCTTTAGCTATTTCGATCTAAAAGTAATCCTGCCCCTGGTCAAATCATAAGGGGAGAGCTCCAGTTTTACTTTATCTCCCGGAAGTATTCTGATAAAGTGCATGCGCATTTTACCCGAGACATGGGCAAGTACGCGATGACCGTTTTCTAACTCTACTTTAAACATAGCATTGGGGAGTGCTTCAATTACCGTACCTTCGGTTTCGATCAGCTCTTCTTTAGCCATACTCTTTAGTTGGTGAGAATCTCCGGCCCTGCCTCGGTAATCGCTACCGTATGTTCAAAGTGGGCTGATGGTCTGCCGTCTTTTGTTACTGCGGTCCAACCGTTATCCAGGACCTGACATTCCCATGTCCCCATATTTACCATAGGCTCGATGGCCAAGACCATGCCATTTCTCAATACTTCGCCCTGATGCGGTAATCCAAAATTGGGTATCTCAGGGGCTTCGTGTAGGCTGCGGCCTATGCCATGGCCTACGAATTGCCTTACTACCGAAAGCCCGTGTTTTTCTACATAGGTTTGAATTGCGCAGGAGATATCCGACACGCGGTTATCCGTCTTTGCCTGATTTATACCTTCGGATAGGGCATTTCTGGTTATATCAATCAGTTTTTCTTTAGGGCCGTCGACTCGTCCTATCCCCAGGGTAACCGCCCCATCGCAGAAATAACCTTTATAATTTATGCCTAAATCTAAACTTATAATATCCCCCTCTTCTAATATCCTAGAACTGGGTAATCCATGCACTACTTCTTCATTTAACGAAGTACAGATATTAGCTGGGAAACCCCTGTAGCCCTTAAAGGCAGGCAAGACATTTTTCTTGCTGGTTAATTCTTCGGCTAATGTGTCGATTTTAACTGTAGATATGCCCGCTTTAGCGGATTCTTTTAACCGCTGTAAGATTTCGGCCAAGATTTTACCGGATTTTTTCAGCATTTTTAAATCTTCTTTAGACTTTATGGGAATCATCGCGTTCTTTTACCAGTGTAATAATTTTATCTAGGACTATCTCTGCGTCTATGTCTGCCAAGAGCCGATATAGCGTCCCCTTTTCTTGGTAATACTGGACCACTGGAGAAGATTCTTTTAAATATACCTGCAGGCGCTTTTTTATAGTTTCGGGGTTATCATCGTTTCTTTGATAAAGCTTACCACCGCAGTTATCACAAGCCATATTAATTTTTGGCGGCATGTTTGTACTATGAAAATTAGCGCCGCAAAGACTACAGACTAAACGTCCTGAAAGCCGCTGTATAATTACCGGTTCGCTGGTATCCAGATAAACCGCCAGGTCTATCCCAAGATCCCAGCGTTTTAACATCTCCTCCAGGGCTTCTGCCTGGCTGATGTTACGGGGGTAACCATCTAAAATAAATCCTTTTTGCACGTCCGGCTGACTAATACGCTCATTTAGCATCTGCGTAACTAATTCATCCGGTACCAACGCCCCCTTATTCATAAAATCATTGGCCTGTCTACCCAATGGCGTATTCTCTGAAACATTCTGCCTGAGTATATCGCCCGTCGATATATGCGGTAATCCCAAATTCACTGCTAATGTCTTAGCCTGCGTACCTTTTCCTGCACCAGGAGGCCCTAGTAATATTATTTGCATACCCTTTAAAATTACCTTCTTCCCTTGATGCGTCCGGATTTAATAAACCCCTCGTAATGATGCATCAAAAGATGCGACTCTATTTGTTTTATCGTATCTAAAACCACTCCCACTATAATCAGTATTCCTGTGCCGCCGAAAAAAGAAGCTACCAGATATGGGACCTTAAGCCAGGCCATAATAAAATCCGGAAATATAGCGATAAAGGCAATAAACATTGCCCCGGCTAAGGTAATCCGTGTCATCACGTAATCCAGGAATTCGGTGGTAGAGGAACCAGGCCTTATGCCCGGGATAAAACCGCCGTACTTTTTCATATTCTCTGATAAATCTACAGGGTTGAATACAATAGCAGTATAAAAATAACAGAAAAATATTATAAGCAGCGCATAAACAAGGGTATAAAGCAGGTGCCCTCTGACTAAACCCTGGGCCAATCTTTGGAAGGCAGGGTTAGGTATAAAAGAAGCCACAGTTGCCGGAAATAAGATTATAGACTGAGCAAAGATGATGGCGATAACCCCGGAAGTATCTACTTTTAAAGGTATATAGGTACTTTGGCCGCCGAAGATTTTTCTGCCGACGATTCTGCGCGCATACTGCACGGGGATTTTTCTCTGCCCCTGGGTAATTAAGATCACTGCAAATACCACCCCCGCAAGTAAAGCCGCCATGACCAAGAGGGTAAAAGGTTGGATTTGCCGACGAGCCGGAGAAAAAGGCGAAATCAGGATAAATAACTGATTCATCGCCGGCCAGATCCTGGAGATAATACCGGCGGTAATTACCAGAGATATGCCGTTGCCAATACCCCTTTCCTGTATCTGTTCACCTAACCACATAATGAATATTGTGCCGGTAGTCAGGGTAAGGACAGTGAGGATTCTAAAGGCCCAACCCGGATACATCACTATCCGCAGGCCTTCAAAGCGTGCCGGATTCTCTAACCAGAGAGCGATAAAAAATGATTGGATAATGGAGAGGGCAACTGTGCCGTAACGCGTATATTGGTTTATCTTTTCGTAACCGGCCTTACCTTCTTTAGCTAATTTTTCTAAGAATGGTATGACCGCGGTTAATAGCTGCAGTATAATCGAAGCAGATATATATGGCATAATCCCCAGGGCAAAGATAGTCAACCTTTCCATTGCGCCTCCGGAAAACATATTGATTATGCCGAATAATGCTCCGCCCTGAGTTTTGGCCATGCGGTTAAAAAATTCCGCTAACGCTGCTCCGTCGATACCGGGCGTGGGTATGTAGCAGCCGATACGGTAGATAGTAATGAGTATGGCTGTAACAATAAGTCGTTTTTTTAGGTCCGGAATCTTGAAGGAATTTACTAGCGCGCTAAGCATGGATAACCTCTACTTTTCCGCCTGCACCCTGAATCTTTTCCAGCGCCTTTTTAGAAATCGCGTGGGCCTGGATAGTAATAGGGTTCTTAATCTCTCCGTCGCTTAAGATCTTTACCAATCTATTCTTATCCTTGATCAGCCCCTTTGTCTGTAATAAATCCAGGGTTACGCTCGTCTCTTTAATTTTATTTAAATTCTTTAAATGAACGATCTGGTATATTTTTTTGAATCTGTTGACAAATCCGCGTTTAGGGATCCTACGTATTAAAGGCGTCTGGCCACCCTCAAAGCCAAGATACTTGTGTTTTCCTGAACGCGAGGTTTGGCCTTTACTGCCGCGGGTAGAAGTTTTACCGTGGCCGGAACTAGAGCCCCTGCCTAATATTTTTTTACGCTTGTGTGCGCCGTAAGGCACCTTTAAATTAAAAAGCGCAACCTCCTTTTTCCTAGAAGCAGCTCCTTGCCTATCTAGCAATCGGGAGCCTTTAGCCAAAATCGCTGGCCTTTTTTTATGGCTTGTCTTCTTCTGGGTTGTTTTTGCCTTCATTTTCTATTACCTTTAAGCTTTTTAATCCCTGCACAGTTGCTTTGATTACATTTAAAGGATTATTGGATCTAAGGCATTTAGTAAGAATGTCCCTTATCCCCGCTGCTTCGCATATTGCCCTTACCGGCCCGGCAGCAATTACGCCCGTTCCTTCTGATGCGGGCTTAAGGAGTACTCTTGCTGCGCCGAATTTGCCGATAATTTCATGGGGTATGGTAGAGCCTTCCAGGGAAACCCTAAAGAGTTCCTTTTTGGCTTTAACTAATCCCTTACGGATGGCGTCTGCGACCTCATTGGCTTTACCTAAAGCAAAACCCACGCGGCCTTTAGTATTACCTACTACCACCAGGGCGTTAAAAGACATCTTTTTGCCACCCTTAGTTACCTTAGCTACGCGGTTAATGGTGATTACTTTTTCGATAAATTCCGGATTCTGTTCGATATTTAGTCCTTTCATTGCTTAAAACTCCAATCCACCTTTTCTTAAGGCCTCGGCAAATACCTTTACCCTGCCGTGATACAGATAACCTGCGCGGTCAAATACAATTGCGGCAATCCCTTTTTCCTTGGCCTTCTTGGCGAAAACTCCGCCGAAGAATTCCGCTGCCTTTATGTTCCCCGCATAATTAAACTTTTGTTTTACCTCTTTATCCTGCGTAGATAAAGAAAACAAGGTTATATTCTTAGTATCATCTATAAGCTGGGCATAAAGATTTTTTAGGCTGCGGTGTACAATTAAGCGCGGCCTTTCTTTTGTGCCGGAAATCCTTAAGCGGATGCGGCCGTGTCTTTTAAGCCTAATTGATTCTTTCTTATTTTTCATTTCTTATTTAGTGGCAGCCTGCTTACCTATTTTTTTCTTCACGTATTCATCCGCGTAGCGTATGCCCTTACCTTTATATGGTTCGGGCGGCCGTATGGCACGGATCTCCGAAGCTACTTTGCCTACCTTCTCCTTATCAATACCACTTACTATAATTTGCGTTTGTTTGGGGGTCTCTATTTTTATCCCTTCAGGTATTAAGAAATTTACCGGGTGAGAAAAACCCAACTGCATGTTCAGATTATTACTTTGAACTTGGGCGCGAAATCCCACCCCTATTATCTCCAATTCTTTGCTATAACCTTCGGTGACTCCCTTGAACATATTGGCAATTAAGGCCCGGTAAAGACCGTGCAGGGCTTTATCAGTTTTTATATCGGAAACCCTCTTGAAAAAGACCTGTCCATCCTTTATCTCCAGGCTTATACGGGGCGACAAAGACTGAGCAAGTTTCCCTTTAGGCCCTTCGATATAAACCTGGCCGTCTTTGATTTCGATTTTTGCTTCCTTAGGTATGGTTACAGGTTTTTTACCAATCCGAGACATTTGATACCTCAGTTTACCAGATGTACCCTATTACTTCTCCGCCTAAACCCGAATCCCTTGCCTGGTTATTAGTAGCGATGCCTTTAGGGGTAGAAACTATGGCTAGCCCCTTTCCCCTTAAGACGATAGGAAGTTTGCTGTGTTTTACATACACGCGCAGGCCCGGTTTAGATATGCGTTTTATATTTGTGATTGCGGGTTTGCCCCGGATATATTTTAGATATACCCGAAGTAACCCCTGCTTTTTATCTTCCATGAGTTTAAAATTATCGATGTAGTTTTCTTTTTTCAAGATATCTAAAATTGACTTTACCTGTTTAGAGGCCGGTAAGTCCACAATCTCTTTTTTTGCCATCATGGCATTACGTATCATCGTAAAAGAATCCGCAATTAAATCTGTTCTAGACATTTCTTCCCTCGTTTAGTTTTTTTACCAGCTTGCCTTTTTAACGCCGGGTATTAGCCCCTGCCAGACCAATTCTCTGAAACATATGCGGCAGAGCCTGAATCTCCTTAGGTACCCTCCGGACCTACCGCAAATAGCGCAACGGTTATACTTACGTGTGGAAAATTTAGGCGTCCTCTTCCATCTTGCTATCTGTGAGTTCTTAGCCAATTGTTACCCTTTCTCCTCTCTTTAAATATCGCGCTAATCCGTGCTGCTTTTAAAAGGCATGCCGAATAGCCTTAAGAATTCCCGCGCCTCTTCCTTAGTCTTAGCGTTTTTAATGACTATGGTTATATCCATTCCCTGCGTCCGGGTTATTTTGTCATAATCTATCTCCGGAAAGATGCCCTGTTCGCTAATACCCAGAGTATAATTACCTCTTTGGTCAAAGGCATCCGGGGATACCCCTCTAAAATCGCGGATACGCGGAAGGGCGATAGTCAACAACCTATCTATAAATTCGTACATCATTGCGCGCCTTAAGGTGACTTTGCAACCGATAGGCTGGCCCTGTTTAATCTTAAAATTTGCAATTGCTTTCTTTGCCCGTCTTAAGATAGGTTTTTGCCCGGTAATTACGGCCAGGTCTTCCATGGATTTCTCTAAAATTTTAATATCCTGTAGCGCTTCGCCTACGCCCATATTTATTACTATTTTTTCCAGTCGAGGCACAGCCAACGCATTCTTTAAAGAAAACGCCTTCATCATTTGAGGGGCAATTTCATTACGGTATTTTTCTAATAAACGGGGAGTCATCTTATAATACCTCTTTACAATGCCTGCAGATTCTGGATTTAGTGGCGTCTTTTAAAATGGTGAATCCGGATCTGGCGCGGCGATTACAACTCTTACAGAAAAGCATAAGGTTAGAAAGGTTAAGCGGCATCTCGATAGAAACAACCCCGCCCTGCTGGTCCTGTTGTGTTTTGCGTTTATGTTTCTTGGCTAAATTTATTCCTTCTACTATAGCCTTATGCTGCGCGGGAAAAACCCTTAAGACCTTGGCCTTTTTGCCCCTATCCTTGCCTTTAACTACTTCTACCGTATCGCCTTTTTTTATCTTAAACATTTTTATAACAATATTGTTTGTGTAAGTTAATCCGCCTTCGGCGGATAAATTCAGCCATCAAGCTTACGTTCACTTACGTTCCGTAAGCTTGGTCTTCATTTAAATAACCTCTGGCGCTAATGAGACAATTTTAGTAAAGTTCTTTTCCCTTAATTCTCTGGCTACCGGTCCAAAGACGCGTGTACCCCGCGGGTTTAGCTGTGGGTCCAGAAAGACAATAGCGTTACGGTCAAACCTTAATATAGAACCGTCCGCGCGCCTTATGGCATTTTTGGTTCTTACTACAACTGCCCTGGCGACCTCTCCCTTTTTAATGATGGCGCCAGGAGAAGATTCCTTCACGTTCACGTTGATAATATCTCCGATTTCGGCAAAAAAACAATTTTTCTTTCCTAAGGCCTGGATATAGGAAGCGCGCTTAGCGCCGGTATTGTCAGCAACATCCAGAATACTGCGTAATTGAATCATTGTACCTTACTCCTCGATCTTGGTAGCTACCTCTGCCTTTTTAACGATTTCGATCAAACGAAAACGCTTATCCTTTGATATGGGCCGCGTTTCTTCGATACGTACAGTATCGCTTATCTTGGCAGCATTCTTTTCGTCGTGTACTTTAAATTTATTGTATCTCTTCATAATTTTAGCGTACTTTGGATGCCTGCTCATGTGCATTACCCTGACGATGATGGTCTTTTTCATCCTGTCGCTGATCACTGTACCCGTAAATTCTTTTCTTTTACCCATATCCGCCTTCGCCTTTCAATTTCTCTATCTTATTTTTTTTCATTTAAAACTGTATGGATTCTGGCGATGTCCCTTTTGATTAAAGAAAACATATGCGGTTTTTCTACCCTCCCGCCATAACGCTGCATATTAAGTTTAAACAATTCCTCCTTAAGGCCCTTTTCCTTTTGTAATAATTCGCCTTTTGAGAGATTACGTAAGTCTTCTGGTTTCATTTTATCTGTGGATTCGCGAGATAAATTTTGTTTTAACGGGTAACTTATACGCCGCTAATCTGAAACACCTGCGCGCAAATTCTTCCTGCACGCCCCCTAATTCAAATAAAATGCGCCCTCTTTTTATTACCGCAACCCAGTGGTCAAGGTCACCTTTACCCTTTCCCATGCGCACTTCCGCCGGTTTCTTGGTTATGGATTTATCGGGAAATAGCCTGATCCAAAGCTTTCCTCCCTGATGGAGTTGACGCGCCAGGATTACGCGCACTGATTCTATCTGCGTATTTTTTAACCACCCGTTCTCTAATGATTTTAGCCCAAATTCGCCAAAAGCCAGATTGCATCCTCTGGTTGCTATTCCGCGCCTACTCCCTTTTTGGGATTTACGATATTTTACCCTCTTAGGCATCAACAGCATTTTGCACCTACCCTATTTTATCCTGACGTCTGGTTAGAAGTTTTTTTGATAGCCTTTTCGATCAGGATGTCTCCCTTATAAAGCCAAACTTTAACTCCGATTAAACCGTAGGCAGCCAAACACTCTGCGAAGCCGTAATCTATGTCTGCGCGGAACGTAGACAGAGGAATTTTACCCTGCTTATAGTTTTCCGTACGGGACATTTCTGCACCACCTAATCTTCCGGCACAGGATATTTTTATGCCCCCTGCGCCTGCGCTCATTGTTTGTTCTATGGCGCGTTTTACTGCCCGACGGAAAGCAATCCTTTTCTCAAGCTGCAATGCCACGTTCTCTGCTACTAATTGGGCATCCAGGGCCGGATTCTTCACCTCTTCTATATCGATGGATAATTCTTTTTTCACCAAGCCATTTAAGTCTTCCCTTAAGCGTTCGATATCTGCACCGTGACGGCCGATGATTATACCGGGCCTAGCGCTGAATATTCTGATTTTGACCCGCTCCGCTAGCCTCTCTATAATAATTTTAGAAATAGCTGCTTGTTTAAATTTAGTTTTTATAAACTTTCTGACCCGGTAATCTTCTTCGATGAACTTGGCAAAATCGCCGTGCTTGGCAAACCACCTGCTGTGCCAGGT
This sequence comes from Candidatus Omnitrophota bacterium, assembly GCA_043802425.1. Classification (GTDB taxonomy): domain Bacteria; phylum Omnitrophota; class Gorgyraeia; order Gygaellales; family Profunditerraquicolaceae; genus JAGUYA01. The sequence goes on along the minus strand of JAZDLA010000044.1, from coordinate 3,884 downwards.
TCTGATAAAGCCCATTCTCAATAATAACGGACTAACTTTTTGTCCCATATTTCTCCTAATACGCTTTTACTTCTAGCTCTATGGTAATATGTGCAGTTCTTTTTTTTATAGCTGCTGCCCTGCCAAAAGCCGCAGCCTTAAATCTTTTCCAGCTCGGACCCCCATCGCAGATTATCCGGGATATATATAAATTATCAGGGCTAAAACCTTTGACTTTAGCATTAGCTATAGCCTGATTTAATATTTTAATCAAGAATTCACGCGGTCTCTTGTTTAAATTAGAAAGCAATGCCTGCGCCTGGAGCACATCTTTATTGCGCATAAGATCTATCACCTGCCTTACCTTAGTAGGTGAAATCCTGATAAATTTTGCCTTTGCCTGGGCTATCATTTTTTACCTTAAGTTTTTTCTACGGCCTTCTTGGCTTTTACGCCGCCGTGTTTACGGAATATCCGGCTAGGGGCAAATTCCCCTAATTTGTGGCCGACCATATTCTCAGTGATAAAAACCGGTACGTGCTTTCTACCATCATGGATGGCAAAGGTCAATCCTACAAAATCCGGTATAATGGTGGAACGCCTGGACCAGGTTTTTACCGCCTGACGCACGCCTGAACGCCTTAGGCGTTCCACTTTCTTCATTAATCTCTCTTCTACAAAAGGACCTTTTTTTAATGATCGCGGCATAGGTTACTTCCTTCGTTTAATAATAAATTTATTTGAATACTTATTTTTCTTTCTGGTTTTATAACCTTTAGTGGGTTTACCCCAGGGCGTTACCGGATGCGGATTACCCTGCCCGGACTTTCCTTCGCCACCGCCATGAGGATGGTCTACGGGGTTCATCGCCAGGCCCCTTACCGTAGGCCTAATGCCTCTCCAGCGCATCCTTCCGGCCTTGCCATAGCTGATAGCCTCATGTTCTATATTACTCACCTGACCTATGGTGGCGTGACAATCTATGTCTATTAGCCGTATTTCACCTGAAGGGAGTTTTACGTGGGCCAGTTCTTGCTCTTTAGCCATAATTAGGGCGGATGAGCCAGCGCTTCTGACAATCTGTCCGCCGTTTCCCTTAACCAGTTCAATATTATGGATCATGGTGCCCGATGGAATATGCCTTAAGGGCAGGCAATTACCATTCTTGACTTCTGTATTCTTCTGGTTGGAGGCAACGACTTCTTCGCCTACTTTTAACCCTTGAGGGCTTAAAATATATCTTTTTTCTTTATTCGGGTACTCAACCAGGGCTATTCTGGATGTGCGATTCGGATCATACTCAATAGCAATTACCTTTGCCGGAATTTCAAGTAGATCTCTTTTAAAATCGATAAGGCGCAACATCCTTTTATGTCCGCCCCCCTGGTGTCTGACAGTTATGCGACCGTAGACGTTTCTTCCACCGGTTTTCTTTAGGGGAACGAGTAATGACTTTTCGGGCTTATCCTTGGTGATTTCGGTAAAGTCATTACCGCTCATCCAGCGCCTTGAAGGTGTTGTAGGTTTGAATTTTCTTATTCCCATTTTTAGGTTCTTAGTTTTAGGTTTTTGGTCTTAGATCTCACATGATACCTAAAACCCAACACCTAACACCAATTATTAAGCCGTGGTGATTTTCTGGCCTTTTCTTAAAGTAACTATCGCCTTCTTAAAATCCGGCGTCCTGCCCAATTGGTACCTTACCTTTTTTAATTTTCCGCAGGATATCAGCGTATTTACAGCTTTTACCTTTACCTTATATATTTCTTCTACAGCGCTCTTAATCTGGATTTTATTCGCTGTCTTATCTACTAGGAAAAGATACTGGTTTTGTGGCTCGTGCAGAGTGGATTTCTCTGTTTTTAATAAAGCCTTGATTATTTCGCAAGAATAAATCATTTTTTAAGCCTTGCGGTTAATTCACGCAAGCCCTCTTTAGTAATGATTAATTTATTCGCTGCTAAGACTTCGTAGGCATGAGTATCCTGTGCGCGATTAATGCTGAGAAAGGCGACATTGCGTAAAGCCAGTTTTATATTTTTCTCCATCTTATCCAATAATAAAAGCACCTTTACTAGTTTTGTCTTTGTCCCATTTTTATTTTTTATTCTCGAATTTATCTTTAAATGCGCAAATATTTTCACTGCATCTTTAGTTTTTGGTTTTTCTAATTTCAGGCTATCTAAGATAATAAAACCGTTTTCGTTGACCTTTTGGTTTAAGCTGGATTTTAATGCCAAGCTCCTGATTTTTGCCGGTAGCGTATAAGAAAAATCTCTGGGGTGAGGGCCAAAGATGACCCCGCCATGCCGCCACAGCGGCGAACGGATAGAACCGACTCTGGCGCGCCCCGTGCCTTTCTGCTTCCAGGGTTTACGCCCGCCACCGGATACCTCGCCCATAGTCTTGGTAGAGGCTAATCCTTTTCTCTGTGCTGCCCGGTAAGCTACTACAGCCTGGTATATTACGCCGGAATTAACTTCCCCATCAAAAACAGCAGGGTCAAGTTTTAAGGACTCTATTTCTTTGCCTTCGCTATTATATATAGGTAAAGTAACTACATTCATCTTTATTTCTTAGTTTCTGTTTTTTTGGCCTCTGGTTTATTATCTTGCGCTTTTCTCTTTTTTGCTTTACTAATAAGCAGATAACTGCTTTTATACCCCGGAACTGCGCCTTTTATCAATAAAAGGTTATTCTCCAGATCAACCTTAACTACTTTTAGATTCTGTAAAGTAGCGCGAGAGCCACCCATACGCCCAGGCATATGACGCCCCTTAAAAACACGGCCCGGGGTAGTACTCGATCCGATTGAACCTACCCGACGGTGACTGGTAGATCCATGGGTCTGAGGGCCGCCCTTCCAATGCCAGCGTTTCATCCCGCCCTGAAAACCTTTGCCCAACGAAGTACCGGTTATATCTACAAAATCACCTGCTTTAAATAAGTCTACTTTCACTTCCTCGCCGACTTTATATTCTTTCTGCGCCTCTTTTGAAACTTCCCTGATTATTTTCTTAGGTAGAATATTAAGTTTAGCAAAATATTTTGCAATCGGCTTCTTGAGACGGTTTTCGCGGACAGAATCAAATCCCAGCTGAATATGCTTATCTTTTACAGCCAATATAGGGCATGGCCCTGCCTCAATAGCCGTAACCGGCACGAGCCTTTTGCCATCCCCGGTATAAACTTGGGTCATACCTATTTTTTTACCTAATATTCCACTCATTTTTAATGAGCCCACAACTTACGGAATGATAATGAACGTAAGTTGTTTGGGCGAATTAATCCCCCCTGCTTTCTTGCGAAAGCAAGAAGGGGGGATAAGTTCGGACTGATAAGTTATGTCGCTTACATCAATTTTAATAATATAGGGCTCCATGACTTATGTCCTCACTTATTTGATTTCTACGTCAACGCCTGCAGGCAGATTTAATTTTCTTAACGAGTCAATCGTTTTGGATGTAGGTTCAAATATATCGATAAGGCGTTTGTGTGTGGTTAACTCAAATTGTTCGCGCGATTTCTTATCGATTACCGGAGAACGCAATACCGTATAAATCTCCCTTTTTGTAGGCAGCGGCACCGGCCCGGAAATTTTTGCGCCTGTTCTTTTTACGGTCTCCACAATTTCTTCTACCGCCTGATCCAAGAGACGATGGTCGTAAGCTTTAAGTTTTATGCGAATCTTTTGCATGTTCATGCTATTGTAAATCTCCTAAGCTTCTCGCTTGCAGGCTAAATCAGTGCGATGTTTAGGCAATGATTTCAGTAACCACACCTGCGCCTACAGTGCGTCCGCCTTCGCGGATAGCAAAACGCGATTCCTTTTCCATGGCGATGGGTATAATCAATTCTATTTCCAATTCTACGTTATCTCCGGGCATAACCATTTCTACGCCCTG
>JAZDLA010000043.1:0-4202 GCA_043802425.1 Candidatus Omnitrophota bacterium | reverse complement strand
TGGATTAATTCTCTGATTTCGGGCAGAAATAAAGCAACGGTATCTATGCCTTTACGCAGCGAATTTTTCATTGACCAATCCCTCCTGATTCGCGAATAATTTCAATCTCTTTTTTAATTCTTCGAAATCGACCTGATGCGCATCAAAGTCCGGGCCGTCTACGCAACTAAAGACGCTCTTGCCCCCTACGCTGCAACGGCAGGAACCGCACATCCCTGTGGCATCCACCATCACCGGGTTAAGGCTGACTATGGTTTTTACTTGATAGCCTTTCGTAAAATCTGAGACTGCTTTCATCATGGGAACCGGACCTACACAATAGACTAATTCCGGGTATTTAGTCTGGGTAGATTTTTCTACAACTCTAAATAATTCTTTCAGGAGATCAATAACTAAGCCTTTACGCTGATAAGAGCCGTCATCGGTGGTAATAAAAAGCTCGGCGCAAACTTCGCGCATCTTATCTTCCAGGATTAATAATTCTTTGCTGCGACTGCCGATTATTCCGATTACGCGGTTGCCTGCTTCTTTAAAGGCGCGCGAGACCGGATAAACTTCCGCAATACCCACCCCGCCTCCTACGCAGACTACTGTCCCTATATTCTTTACCTCTGTGGGATGACCCAGGGGCCCTAAGATGTGCCGGATAGAATCACCCGGTTTAAGAAGACCTAATTTCTTGGTGGTAAAGCCCACCTTCTGGAAGATCAGGGTAATTGTCCCCCTATCTTTATCCCAGCCTGCTAAAGTCAAAGGGATGCGTTCGCCTTTCTGATCAATAACGACGACTACGAATTGCCCGGCAGAGGCTTTAGCGGCGATCTGAGCAGCCTCTACTACTATCTGAGTAACATCCCGGGCTAAATCCTGTTTACTGATTATTTTGTACATCTTTTTCTTCGGCTATCTCAACTTTTACATCCTGGAATCTTTCTGCTAATTTTAAACCTTTATCTTTTCCCAAAACAAATATTGAGGTGGCTAAGGCATCGGCAGTCAAACCATCCGGAGCAACCACGGTAACGCAAACTACCCCGGCCTCTGCAGGATAGCCTATCTTGGGATTAAAAATATGGGAATAGCGTTTTTCTTGATGTATAAAATATTGTTCATAATCGCCGGAGGTGGCCACTGCCTCATCCTGTAAATTTAAATATTCCGTAAATCCGGGCCTACGCGGATTCTTCACCGCTATATTCCAGGGCTTGCCGAATTTATCTCCCAGGCAATAGACATTGCCGCCGGCATTAATTAAGCAGCTCTTTACCCCGGATTCCCTTAATCTCTTTACGGCGCGATCTAGGGCATAGCCTTTAGCAATGGCGCCTAAATCTATTTTCATGCCGCGAAGCTTAAATTTTACCACATTATTGCCCGGATTAAAAATAATTTTATCCGTACCGACTAATTCCAGTGTTTTTTTAATTACCTTTTCTGCCGGCACTGAGTATTTTTTATCCGTAAACCCCCAGAGGTCCACTAGCGGCCCTACGGTAATGTCAAGCGCCCCGTCACTTGCCTGCCAGAATTCCCGCGCCTTACGTAAAATATAAAACGTCTCATCACTTACCTCTAATTCCCCTAACTTATTTAACCTGGCTATTTCGCTATCTTCTTTATATTTACTTAAAAGGCCTTCGATCCTGGCTATTTCGCTAAAGACAATACCGGCTGCTTCCTTATCCGGCGAGGCTACCTCTACAAAAGTACCCATCATCAGGCGGTTATCTTTATATAATACCTGGCGCGATTGGCAACCGCAGAGCCCAGTAACTAGTAACAAGTAACTAGTAACTAGTAAAGTAATCTTTCTCTGAAAAATTTTATTCATTTCTTTATCGCTTCTAATACTTTTTCTACCGTAAGTGTATTCAAGACGTTTTCCCTGCCGAGCCACCCGCGGCGGGCAACTGCTATGCCTAACTTCATCGAATCCAAGTGTTCGCTAGCGTGGGCATCCGTGCCTAAAACCAGTTTTACACCCATACCTTTGGCGCGCCGGCAATTCAAATCGTTCAAATCCATTCTCTGGGAAAAAGAATTTATTTCTAAGTGTGTATTGGTGTTTTTTGCAACCCTAAGCACCTCATCCATATCTATGTCATAAGCGTCGCGCACACCCCAGAGCCTGCCCGTAGGGTGGGCAATAATATGGACGTATTTATTATGGCAGGCATTAACCACTCTTCTGGTAAGCTGGTATTTTGATTGCTTGAAACCGCTGTGGATAGCGGCGATGACCACGTCGAATTCTTTCAATACTTCATCTTTATAATCCAGTTTACCCTCAGAATCTATATCTACCTCAGTGCCGTATAATACCCGGAACTTTTTTATTTTTTTATTAATCTGGTCTATCTCTTTTTTCTTCTTCTTTAAATCCGCTATACTCAAACCCCCGGCTATCTTTAAACTCTGGGAGTGATCAGTAATGGCAATATAGGAATAACCCCGCAGTTTCGCAGCCTGAACCATCTCGGTAATAGTATTTCCGCCGTCTGACCAGCGCGAATGCGCATGCAGGTCTCCTTCTATATCCTTTAGCTCTATCAGGTGCGGCAACCGGGATTCCTGCGCCAACTCTATTTCGCCGTTATCCTCCCTTAATTCCGGATCAATATAAGGTAAGCCTAATGCCTTGAATATCTCTTCTTCGGTAGAACCACAGATAAACCTCTTCTTCCTGAAGACGCCGTATTCATTTATCTTCAAACCCCTCCTGATGGCTAGCTGCCTGATCTTAATATTAAAATTCTTTGAGCCGGTAAAATATAATAGCGCTGCGCCAAAAGATTTCTTTTCTACCACGCGGCAGTCTACCTGCACATCGTCTCTGGTGCGCACCGAAGACTTAGTTTTTCCTTTAGCCAGGACCATGCCCACAGCCGGCAACCCGCTAAAGGTCTCCATAACCTTCTTGGGTTTATCCGACTCTACCAGGATATCGATATCGCGCACGGTTTCTTTCTGACGCCTGAGACTCCCGGCAGGTGATATTTTCCTTACTTCCGTCATGTTTTTAAGGCCCTTGACAAATTCGTCCCCCACCTGTATTGCCTGCGCCAGGGTCATCCTGGCCTTACCTCTTTTTAATAATGCGATGCCTTTGGAGATATTCTCAATAGTCTTCTCTTTAATGCCAAAGATCCCCTGCAGTTTATTCTTTTTTATGGCCTTCTCTAAATCCGGGATATTCTTTATCTTTAGCTCCTCATACAATAACTTTGCGGTCCTGGGCCCTACTGAAGGGATATTCAATAAATCCAGGAGCCCCTTAGGTATACTCTTTTTTAAATCCTCATACACCTTGATCTTGCCATTTTTGACAAACTCTCTTATCCTCTCAGATAGATCCTTACCGACTCCCGGAATCTCATTAAGCCTCTCATCCCGGATAAAATTTTCTATATCTTCAGTCAGGCCTTCGATATTCTGCGCTGCCCTTTCATAGGCACGTATCCTGAAAGGATTTCCGCCCTTAATCTCTAATATCTTGGCAATCTCGCGGAATACGGCGCTGACTTCTAAGTTTCTCATAATGTCTGCTCAATCTCCCTGGCTACTTCATTCTCCGGGTCTAATTCCCTGGCTCTCTTAATATAAAAATTATATTTCTCAATATTGCCTTTTATTTTATATGCCTGGGCAAGCCGCGCCTGGGGAGTGGCAAAATCCGGGGCTAATTTCACGGCATATTCCAGCTCCTCTATCGCCCTATCCACATCGCCTCCGGAAATTCTCGGAGCTAATAAACAAAATGTGCCCAAACCCAGATACGCCTCGGGTAAATCCGGGGCAAGCGCCTTAGCCTTCTCAAAATAGCCCTTAATCTGCGTGCCATAAGCCAGCTTAGAGAATAACCCTCCCAGCATCGACCTCCTGGCATTAATACTCCCGATAAGCATATAAGCCATAGCCTTATTCTCACTATCTAAACCCGGCTGCCTTAATACCCCCTTCAATATTTTCAAGGCTTCGCTAAATTTATAGTCATGATACCTGATATAAGCTAAGCTGATTAGACTGGAGGCGTGGTCAGAAGATTTAGCTAAAATCTGCTTTAATATCTTCTCTGCATCCTTAAACTTATAAACCCGGCGAAAGACTTCCGCCCTCCCCCATAAAGCGCATAAATCTCCCGGATCAATAGCTAATATCTTCTCAATCTCTTTTGCCGCCAGTTTATCCTTTCTTACCTTTAG
>JAZDLA010000042.1:0-11138 GCA_043802425.1 Candidatus Omnitrophota bacterium | reverse complement strand
GTTAGCTTGTGAATCCATAGATTCAGGCAGGGCATTAGCAAAATTAGAGTTGCTTAAAAAATATTCACTACAGAAATAGATGAATAAGCCCGATATATTAAAGGAAATTATACAAAAAAAGAAAGAAAAGATTCTTTTGGCTAAACAGCAACTTGGCGAGGAGGATTTGAAGGCGAGACTGCATGACCTTGCCGCCCCACGGCCTTTTATAGAAGCCATAAGTAAACCCCGGCAGATTTCCCTAATTGCCGAGATAAAAAAACAGTCTCCTTCTCGAGGTATAATCCGCCAAGATTTCAATCTTCAGGATATCGCCCGTATCTATCAGGATGCAGATGTTCAGGCCGTGTCGGTATTGACTGAGGAGGATTATTTCGGCGGAAACATAGCCTATCTTGCTGAGGCAAAAAATATTCTGAGTTGCCCTATTTTAAGAAAAGATTTCATCTTAGAGCCATATCAGGTTTATGAGTCACGGTTCTACGGTGCAGATGCCATACTCTTAATTACGGATTTGTTATCCAAAGAGAAATTAGCCGAGATGATGCAGTTAGCCGATAGCCTAGGGCTTGATTGTCTCTTGGAAGTCCACGATGAAAAGGAATTAAAAAAGGCCTTAAATTTAAAGGCGCCTTTAATTGGGATAAATAACCGTAATTTACATACCCTGGAGGTAGATTTTAAGATTACGGAGAAATTATTCCCTTTGGTCCCTAAGGATAAGCTGGTTGTGGTAGAAAGCGGTATTAAAAATTCCCAGGACGTCTTGTTTTTGAAGATATTAGGTGCGGCTGCGGTCCTGGTTGGCGAAGCCTTTATGGAAACCCAGGATATAAAAAAGAAAATAGAAGAGTTGATGGGATGGTAAAGGTAAAAATTTGCGGGATAACTAATTTAGAAGATGCGTTTAATTCTATAGAAGCGGGTTATGATGCCCTGGGGTTTATATTTTATAAAAAGAGCCCCCGTTACATTACGCCCCAGAAGGCAAGCCAGATAATCAGGCATCTGCCTTCGGATATTTTAAAAATCGGCGTATTTGTCAATGCCCAGGAAAAGACCATCAGGCGCACGGCGGAATTGTGCAATTTAGATATGCTGCAGTTTCACGGTGATGAATCGCCGGAATTTTGCGCAAGATTCAAGGGTTATAAAATTATTAAGGCCTTCAGGTTAAAAAATAGGATAGATACAGCAAATATATTGAACTATCGGACTTTCGCCTATCTTTTTGATACCTTTGTGAAAGCGAAAGTAGGCGGAACAGGCAAGAAGTTTAATTGGGCACTATTAAGACATTTGGGTAGTTTCCATAAGCCGGTATTCTTGTCCGGAGGCCTTGATGCACAAAATGTCCTGGAGGCAATAGAAAAGGTGCGCCCGGAATGGGTGGATGTCTCCAGTTCTGTAGAGATAAGCCCAGGCAAGAAAGACAGTAAAAAGGTTAGAGAGTTCATTAAAACGGTTAAGAATTCTGCTTTTTAGATATTTAGCGGGCGGCTTGGGCTGATTTCAAGCGGGGCGTCCGAGGAACTCAAGCGGGCATGGTTCACCCGCTAATATACCTATTGGTGAGAGTGAGGGTCCGCAGGCGAACGAAATTTTGCCTCGCAGGGGCAAAATGAGTGTCCCCGCGAGAAACAGGCCAAGACAGGACCCGCTAAAATAGAATAAAGAATATGAAGAAGTGTCCTTATTGCGCGGAAGAGATACAGGATGAAGCGATAAAATGCCGTTTCTGCTGAGAGTATCTGAAGAAAAAGAAGAAATGGCTAAATTGCCTTTCAGGTTGCCTCATAGTATTTACGGTATATATTTTACTAAGTATCGGATTTTTTTATTTGATTTTTCTTATTCCGAAACTAATCTTTCATAAGCTGTTCTTTTGGGGGGCGCCGTTAGGCCAATATGCATACCCTCCGTCCGCAGGCAGCGGCATAGAGAATTTCTTTAGAAACTTTATAGAGGGCTTTAAGGATTTTCTTAATTTTGGCCAAAGGTGTCACAGGATTACGTTTTAGATATAAATGACAATAATCTATAATTACGCAAGTTAAAAAAGAGGTTGCCATGTTACCAGATAAAAAAGGCCATTTTAGAGAGTTTGGCGGAAGGTTTGTACCTGAGACGCTTGTGTATGCTCTGGATGAATTAGAAAGAGAGTATAAAAAGGCGCGCCGCGATAAGAAATTTATTCAGCAGCTTGATTATTACCTTAAAGAATATGCCGGCCGGCCTACGCCCTTATATCTTGCTAAGAACCTAGGTGGATATTTAGGTATAAATAAGATCTATTTAAAGAGGGAAGACTTGTTGCATACAGGTGCGCACAAAATAAATAATACGCTTGGCCAGATCCTTTTAGCCTTGAGGATGAAAAAGAAGCGCATTATTGCGGAGACCGGTGCAGGCCAGCACGGTGTAGCTACGGCTACGGTAGCAGCTATGTTTGGTTTAGAGTGCGATATCTATATGGGCGAAGAAGATATCCAAAGGCAGAGGCTAAACGTTTTTCGCATGAAGCTTCTGGATGCAAGAGTCATCCCGGTTAGAAGCGGCTCAAAGACTTTAAAAGATGCTATGACCGAGGCCTTAAGGGACTGGGTGACTAATGTGCGTAATACGTACTATATTATCGGTTCTGTTGCTGGGCCGCATCCATATCCTGCGATGGTTAGAGATTTTCAATCGGTGCTGGGTCGCGAAGCGAGACGGCAGATATTAAAGAAAGAAAAAAGACTACCTGATTACCTGGTTGCTTGCGTGGGTGGAGGCAGTAATGCCATGGGTTTATTTTACCCTTTTTTTACAGATAGGAAAGTACAGTTTATCGGCGTAGAGGCGGCGGGTCTGGGGTTAGCTTCGGGCAGACACGCGGCTACTTTAGTAGGAGGGAAAACCGGAGTTCTGCACGGCTCTAAGTCCGGGCTACTAGAAGACCGTTTTGGCCAGGTCAAGGTCGCTCATTCTATTGCTGCGGGTTTAGATTATCCTGGCGTAGGTCCAGAACACGCTTATTATAAGAAAATAGGCCGGGCTAATTACGTGGCAGTTAATGATAAAGAGGCGCTGGCAGGTTTTAAATTATTATCCGAAAAAGAAGGAATAATCCCGGCCTTAGAGCCGGCTCATGCCATATTCTACCTCACCAAAATGGCAAAAAAGATTAATAAAAATTCTATCATTATCCTTTGCCTGTCGGGCAGGGGAGACAAAGATTTGGATATCGTAGTAAGGAGCCTAAAGCTATGAACCGCATTGACGAGAAATTTCGTATCTTAAAAGGAAAGAAGAAGAAGGCCCTGATTGCCTTTATTACCGCAGGTTACCCTAGCCTTGAGGTTACCAGAAAATTGGTATTGGAATTTGCCAGAATCGGTGTGGATATCATAGAGCTAGGCGTTCCTTTTTCTGACCCCATGGCAGACGGCCCGATAATCCAGGAAGCATCGCAGGGATCTTTAAGGAGAGGCACCAATCTTTACGATATATTAACTTTAGTAAAGAAATTACGCCGGGCTACGGATATTCCGCTGTGTTTGATGACTTATTACAATCCCATATTTTGCCTGGGTGAAGAAAGATTTATCCGAAAGGCTTCGGCATCTGGCGTAGATGGTGTAATTATACCTGATTTACCTCCGGAAGAAGGCCGCGCGTTTATAAAATTAGCGGATAGGGCCAAGTTAGATACCATTCTTTTTATTTCGCCTACCAGTACATCCAAGCGGATAAAATTTATCTCCGGACTCTCCCGCGGGTTCATTTATTATGTATCTTTGACCGGAGTGACTGGGCCGCGTCAAAATCTCTCCGCCGATCTTATAAATAAACTAAGGGCAATTAAGAAACTTACCGCTAAACCCGTCTGTGTCGGATTCGGGATATCTGGCGTTGGGCAGGTAAAGGAGATTTATAAATTTGCCGACGGCGTAATTATAGGTAGCGCTATCGTTAAGAAAATTAAAGACAATATCGGCAGTCCCGATCTAGTAAAAAAAGTCAGTAATTTTGTCGCAGGCCTTAGAGTATGAACTTAACTTATAGAAAGAAAATCTTAGATAACGGCTTAAGGATTATTGCGCATCCGATGAGCGGGAGGCAGTCTGCGGCTTTGGGTATTTGGATCAGGGTGGGCGGTAGGTATGAGTCGCTGCAATTTAAAGGCATAGCGCACTTTTTAGAACACCTGCTCTTTAAAGGTAGTAAAAATTATTCCTGCCGTCAGATAAAAGAATCTATCGAAGGCGTGGGGGGTTCTTTAAACGGGTTCACTTCTGAAGAGCTGACCTGTTATCTGGTAAAAATACCACACGCATATTTGGATCTGGCGTTAGATATCCTTCTAGATATGGTGATCAACCCTTTGTTGCTTCAGAAAGAAATAGATAAGGAAAGGACAGTAATCTTAGAAGAGATTAAAATGTATAAAGACCTGCCCCAGAGTTATGTGTATGAGTTATTAGATGAGCTTCTCTGGCCTAATCATCCGCTGGGGAGTCCTATTATTGGAAGAGTAGATTCCGTAAACAGGATTAAGCGGGATTCACTCTCTTTATTTAAGAAGAGGTATTATAATCCGTCCAATATTATTATTAGTGCGGCAGGTTCGCTGGATTGTGATAAATTCGCAAAAAGGATAGCTGCTATTTTTTCTTCACCTAAAGAAAAATATGCAGCCGCTTTCTCTACAGTTAATGAGCGACAGCTCAAGCCACAATTGAAACTATTGCATAAAGAGACCGAACAGACGCATTTGGCTTTGGGGTTTCATGGGTTTAAAAGAGGCCACCCCTTAAGGTATGCCCTGGGGCTTTTGCATATAGTCCTGGGTGCTAATATGTCCAGTCGTTTATTTAACGAGGTCAGGGAGAAGAAGGGCTTAGCCTATGAGATTGGCACAGCGGTGAAATATTTCCAGGATACGGGGGCATTTATAGTCCATGCCGGCATTGATAACCGCAAAGTCTTAAGGGCGATGAAGGTTATTTTGAGAGAGCTGGAGAAGATAAAAGATAAGCCTATCAATCTTTCCGAATTTAAGCGGGCAAAGGAGTTCTATTTAGGGCAACTAATGCTTGTTTTGGAGGATACGCTTGACCATATGCTTTGGATCGGCGAATCTACCGCTACTTTGGATAAAGTTTATTCTTTAAGCGATATTATTGATGAGGTTAAAAATATAAAACGGCGGGATATCCAGGAGGTAGCTCGGTATCTATTCGGGGAGAAAAAAATTAACCTTGCCCTCATCGGGCCGCTTAAAGATAGCGAAGAAGCCATATACGATAATCTTCGTCTGAATTAAAAAGCAGAATTAAAAATGAATTATCCCTTTTCATTACCTATAATATTAATATTTTTATTTGTTTTAGCGTTACTGTCATTCTTTTTTTCTGCTTCTGAGACCGCGGTTATCGGGTTAAGTAAAATACGCCTGCACCATATGGTTGCCAGAGGTATTAAGCACGCCCAGAGTATCCACCGCCTGATTACGAAAATAGATAAATTTATTGCCGCTATTTTAATCGGGAATAATTTTGTGAATATTGCCATATCTGCCATACTCACGGCAGTATTTATTAGCGTGTTCGGTTATAATTGGGGAGTGATCATCGCTACCTTAGTCTCAGCGCTCTTTATACTTATTCTTTGTGATATCACCCCTAAGCTTTTAGCCATCAAACATACGGAAAAAATCGCTTTGTTTAGCGCGCCCTTTATGGAAGCCTTTATTAAGATATTCTGGCCTATTATCCTTATTTTTACCGGTACCAGTAACCTTATTTTAAAGATATTGAGGATAGAACCAGCTAAAAGGGTGTCTTTAATCACCGAAGAAGAGTTGCGCCTGATGATAGAAGTCGGTAAAGAAGAGGGGGTCTTAAGCGACGAAGAGAGGAGGATGTTGCATCGTATTTTTGAGTTTGGAGATACAAAGGTCGGGGATGTGATGGTACTGAAAGATCAGATTACCGCCTTGAATATAAACTCTAGCGCAGAAGACCTACTGAATATATTTGCCGAGAAAGGGCATGCGCGCTTGCCGGTTTATAGCGACTCCGTTGAAAATATTATCGGGATAATCTATGCCCGGGATTTGCTTTATATACTCAGGGATAAAGGATTGTTTATATTACATGATCTTTTGCACAGCGCTTATTATATACCGCCTACGTTACGGGTGAACGAAGTCCTTAAAAAATTTCAGATGGATAAGATTCAAATTGCTGTTATAGTTGACGAACACAAGAAGACCCTGGGTTTGGTGACGCTGGAAGATTTAATTGAAGAAATTGTAGGCGAGATCGAAGAGGAATATTCAGGCCGCTCTATGAACAAGAATTAATTGACACATAATTGGACGTATGATAGTATAACGCTGTATTAAATAAGGCATCTTGCCAAAAAAGCGGGATTAAAAAGGAGGAAGAGAAATGGCAGAAACGGGATACTGTGTGAAGTGCAAAAAATCGAAAGAAATGAAAGACGAACAAAAAGTCACCATGAAGAACGGCCGTTCGGCCCTAAAAGGTAAATGTCCTGATTGCGGTACGGGGATGTATAGGATTTGCGGAAAGAAATAATACTGGAAGCATATAAGAGTTCTAAAAGAGGGAATTTTTGCCTCTTTAGGAAATAAAGCTTTAAAAAATAGTTAGTATCTTAAAGCATTTCTTAGAAGGGAAGGTATTAATAGAGCCTAAAAAAATAGCATTGCGTATCGCAGCGGTCGCTAAATCCAAAAAAGCGCAAAGCGTAATTGTTTTGGATATGCGTAGCGTCGCCAGTTTCTGTGACTATTTTGTAATTTTAAGCGCAACGTCCTTAAGGCAAACTAATGCCGTTGCGCAAGCTATAGAAGAGGATTTAGCTGGAGTTAGAGTAAAACCTCTCTCTAAGGTTGCCCCTAATGATGAGTCAGGGTGGGTAGTCCTGGATTATTCATCTGTGGTGGCGCATGTTTTCTATAAACCGATGAGAGAGTTTTATTCTTTAGAGCGGCTTTGGTCTGATGCCAAGAGGGTAAGGATTGCCAAAAGCGTAAAGAAATAATAAATTTTCTGCCTATCGGCAGACAGGAACCCCCTTCCCTTTTTATATTTTCCTTTCATGTTTTATTCAATTACCGATCCGGATAGCTTAAAATAAGATGAAAAAGGACATTCGGGATTTACTGATAGCGGTAATAAGAAACGCATTAAGGGATTCATATCCACAGGATAGCTACGCTGGGCTTTTATTTTTAGACCTTCCCAGGAATAGCCGCTTTGGCGACTTTTCCACTAATATCGCCTTAAGACTAAGTACTCAAACAAAAAAAGCCCCTTTTGAAGTTGCTACCGCTATTATACCTAATATAAAGAAACATTTAGAAAAAAGTCTTTTAAAAGATATTGTCAGAGAGATTAAGGCGGAGGGGGCGGGGTTTATAAATTTCTATTTAAGCGACCGTTATTTTTATGATCAGCTACACAGCCTAATTTTAAAAGAGAAGAATTATTTAAGGATGAATTTAGGTAAGGCCAAGCGCGTACTCATTGAGTTTGTCAGCGCCAATCCTACCGGGCCGTTATCGATTGCGCATGCCAGGCAGGCAGCGGTCGGGGATGTCTTAGCTAATATATTGCATTTCTTAAGATTTAGCGTCAGGAGAGAGTATTATCTTAATGATGAAGGCAATCAGATCGATATATTAGGAAGGTCCATAGAATTGAGACTAAGAGAATTATCCGGTGAGCATGTGGAATTCCCGGAGGATTATTATCAGGGGGACTATATTTATGAGATAGCAAGAGAAGTCTTAGCCAAAGGCGCCCGCCTGCCGGACGGGCAGGGATCCGCCTACGGCGGAAAAAGTCTTTCGGAATACGGCGTAAAATACATATTAGCCGTAATAAAAAAAGAGCTTAGCGACTTCGGCGTAAGATTTGATTATTGGTATAGCCAGAAGAAGCTAAGGCAAAGCGGCAAAATAAAAAGAGCGCTGGATTCTTTGAAGAAGAGGGGTTTTCTCTACGAACAAGACGGCGCCCTCTGGTTTAAATCTACCGGCTTTAATGATGATAAGGATAGGGTGGTGGTTAAGGGTGATAAAACTTTTACCTATCTAGCTCCGGACATTGCCTACCATCAGGACAAATTTAAACGCGGGTTTAGCTGGTTGATAAATCTTTGGGGGCCAGATCACCATGGTTATATAAATAGGCTTAAGGCGGCAGTGGCGGCCCTGGGGAAAGAACCGGATTCCCTTTCGATTATTATCGTGCAGTTAGCTTCTATATTCAGAGAAGGTAAGCCCGTGCAGATGTCTACGCGCCGGGGCCAGTATATCACCCTTAAAGAAGTACTTGATGAAGTAGGCCTAGATGCCGCAAGGTTTTTTTTCCTGATGCGCCGCACTTCCAGCCACCTGGATTTTGACTTAGACGTAGCCAAAAAACAGACACAGGAAAATCCGGTTTATTATGTACAATATGCCTATGCCAGGATTTGCAGTATTTTAGAGAATCGCCCTTTAAAGTTGAAGTTTAAGGGTGCCGATTTAACGCTGCTGAAAGAAAAAGAAGAGATGGGCCTGATAAAAAAACTATGGCAATTCTCCTATATATTGAATGTTTGTTACATAACTGTTGACCCCTATATGTTGACCGTCTATTTACAGGAACTCTCTGAAGATTTCCATAAGTTCTATGATAAGCACCGCGTCTTGGGCCAGAACAATCAGTTGACCCAAGCCAGATTAGCCCTTATTCAGGGAACGAAGATTGTTTTAGCCTTAGGGTTAGAATTGCTCGGTGTTTCCCGGCCTACCAAGATGTAAGCTTAAAACGTGCAGAACCGTAAGATATTAAAGATTGCTCCCGCCCATACCCACTTACAGAACATATTCCATCAGGAACTCGGTATCTCTAATATCCTTGCCCAGATACTTATAAATCGCGGTATCCATACCCCAGAAGAAGCAAAGAGGTTCTTAGGGGCAGATTTAAAGTATCTTCTAGACCCTTATTCTTTTTCTGATATGGCCGGTGCCGTTAGGCTTATTAAGAAGGCTGGTAGAGATAAACAAAAGATAATGATTTTTGGCGATTACGATGTAGATGGCTTGACCGCCACTACGCTCTTGGAGAATACGCTTTCCAAGATGGGAATAGAGGCCACCCACTATATACCGCATCGGATAAAAGAGGGATACGGCTTAAATAAAGATGCGCTGCATTTTATAAAGCAGCAGGGCGTAAAGCTATTAATTACCGTAGATTGTGGAACGAATAATCATGACGAGATAAAAGAATTGAGGCGCTCTGATATAGATGTCATAGTCACTGATCACCATGAGCCCTTGGATAAAGAAATACCTTCCAGCGCTTCGGCAGTGATAAACCCTAAAGTAAAGAACGCTAGTTATAAATACAGGGATTTATCCGGAGTAGGCGTGGCCTATAAGCTCTGTCAGGCGCTTACCGGCCAGATGTTGCGGGAAGATTTGGATTTGGTTTCTTTAGGCACGATTGCTGATGTTGTCCCTCTGACGGGTGAAAATCGCATCATGGTAAAAGAAGGGTTACTGAGGCTCTCTTCTACGAAGCGCCCGGGCTTAAAGGCCTTAGTAGAGATTAGCAGGATAAAAGACAAAAAGATTACCTGTAGGTTTGTGGGATACATAATCGGTCCACGGATTAATGCCAGCGGTCGTATGGATACCGCAGAGACTTCCTTAGCCTTGCTGATGAGCGACAGCCGAGAAGAGGCGGATAAGCTTGCCAGGATTATAGAGACGCATAACCGCCAGCGCCAAAAAATAGAAAGTAAGATACTGGAAGAAGCGCAGGATTTAATTGACCGGGAGATTAATTTTAAGGAACATAAGATTATTGTTATTGCTAAAGAAAACTGGCATCAAGGGGTTCTGGGAATAGTGGCTTCTAAACTAGCTGATAGATTTTATAGGCCTACTATCGTTATTTCATTAACTGAAGATTTATGCAAGGGTTCCGGGCGCTCCATAAAGAGTTTTCATCTCTTCCAAGCGCTTTCAGAATGCAAGGAATTCTTAAAGACATTTGGTGGACATAGCCATGCCGTCGGTCTGATCATTACCAAAGACAACATAGATGACTTTCGTAAAAAAATTAATAACCTGGCTAAAGAAAGGCTGCTTTTGGAGGATCTATTGCCTAGCTTAGAAATAGACATGGAGTTAAGTTTATCGGACTTAAACGAAGAAATTATCCGGGAATTTGAAATCCTAGAGCCTTTTGGCATGGGAAACCCCGAGCCGCTGTTCTATACCAGGAATCTTAAACTAAAAGGCCAACCTCAGGTCCTGGGCAGGGAAACAATCAAATTCTGGGTTAGCGATGGACGTATTACAACTGAAGCCATAGGATTCGGGATGGCAAGTTTCATGGAGAGTTTTGTCGAGGCAGAATCTTTTGATTTGGTATATAGGCCTAAACTTGATACTTGGCAGGGCGAAGGAACTGTTCTTTTAGAAGTAGAAGACGTATTTTTTAGATAAGGCTTAAACTCTCTGCAGTCGGCCCTTTTTTATGCATTTGGTGCAGACATAAACCCTCTTAGGGCGGTTGTTGATTAAAATACGCATCTTTTGTAGATTAGGAAGGAAGGTGCGGATAGTGGAACGGGTTACCTTTTTACCCGTACCGCCTTTCTTTTTGGCTAGACCTTTGCGGACTATACTTCTTCCTGCAACTTGACCCTTGTTACATAAAGCACATTTTTTTAGCATTTTTCACCCCTATAGAAGACAAAGTATACTTGAAAATAGGATATTGTCAAGGTAAAATAGAAGAAGATTTATAAAGTTCATAGATATTAGCGGGTTCTGTTTCCGCAGAAGGCGGAACACCCAGCTATCCTTTAAGCTGGGGGGCCCGGTGTATTTTCTCGCCGCATCACGCGGCTCGAAATCAAGCCAAGCCACCCACTAAGTCTCTGTAAACGTTACAAAAGAAATGAGAGTTGAGTTATATTATGAATAAAATCTTAGAAGGTTTGAATAAAGAGCAGTTGGAGGCGGTAACATATAAAGAAGGGCCGCTTTTAATTATCGCTGGCGCAGGAACCGGTAAGACTACGGTGATTACACGTAAGATCGCCTGGCTTTTATC
>JAZDLA010000041.1:0-31979 GCA_043802425.1 Candidatus Omnitrophota bacterium | reverse complement strand
CACCCTGAATCCGGATTATCTTGCCCTGCACAATGGCATCGGCTATGGCTTTATGGGCTCTTTTTAGGACACGGCTAAAGGTTTGCTGGGATATATGCATGGATTCGGCTGCTTCCTCCTGTCTTAAGCCCTTAAAATCCGCCAGCCTTACAGCCTCAAATTCATCCATAGCCAGGTCTATCTCGTCCGGCCTGCCAGGCCTGCCTCTTGGGCTAAACTGGCTTATTCTAGGGTCAACTCTTACGATCCTGTATTTCTTAGGCCTTCCGCGTTTCTTCATAGCTGATTTATAGCTGACTTACTTACTTTTACCTACTTTTAACGCCCTATTTATTTTGAGTGTACACCCATAATTGCTCTTTGTCAAGAAGATTTTTATAGGGACTGACCCCTTGAATCACTCTACTGTTGACCACAGGGGCTGTCCCTTCAAATAAAAAGCCCGCACTCTTTTAAGTACGGGCTTTGATTTTTCTTTTGCTGGCGCAAGGCAGGGACCGTAAAACCTAATTTCGCCAGCTAAATTAGGTGCTAAGCCCTCCTGCGTCTCAACTCTAATTAAAGCTTATCATAAATTATGCCCTTGTCAAACCGTCTTTTCTCTTAATAATAATTACGAGGAAAAAGATATTTTTAATCTCTTATGTAGCGCCCTTGCAATTCTCATCAAAGTGCCTACATTATACCTGTTGTAATCTCCGCTTTCATAGCGCGCTATAGCAGTTCTACTGGTATCCACTCTTTTAGCAAGTTCCAATTGGCTCATCTTTGCCTTGTGTCTTAATTGTGCTATTTGTTCTCCTACGTGCATCTGCGCAGACACTTCGTCATATACAGCTTTGAACTTCGGATTTTCCATCTTTTTATCAAATATTGACTTTTTCATGGGAATACCCCCTTTTTTTACTGTTAATTAAAATATTCTCGACGAATTTGTATTGCCTTCTTTAGTTCGTTGCGATCGAGTTTTTGCTTTTTCTTCGTATAGGCCGATGTAATTATTATCTTCTTGCCTGTAAAAAAGAAACAGAAAAAACGTTCCTCTCTTGGTTTAAAGCAATATATCTTATTTTGTCTATCCTCAATACGAAACTTCGTTTCATCATAAATACGGCCCGTATCGGCTATAGTTTTAACAAGGTATAATAAACTAGCTTGGATAACATCATCGCAAGACTCGAAATATTTATGCACACTGGATGAAGTTTCTGTCTCCGCGTGAAAGTGTATAGCATAATATTCGCCCTTATAGACTAAGAAGTTTTCGTAATAATTGGGCACGGGTTCATTTTTATCTCTATAATAAATGTATCATATTTGATACATAATGTCAAGATAAAAAATCCCTCCTCTCTACCCTAATAGACGTAGAAGGTGGGGGAATCTAACGGGGAATTTTACGGGTGGCTATGCTCTAGCGGCAATAAGTTATTTTTCTTCTTAAGGGCCTTTAATTTGTCCCTATATATCTGCTTTCTTTCTCTTAATAATCTGGATACATCCTTCTGTTTTCGGGTGATTCGTTCTCTGGGCATGGGTTATAAACTCAGGGACAGACACCTTGGTTTCTAATTAGTTCTATATCGGCGGAGTCAGTCCCTTTCCTTTGGTACTATTCGCCTATTATCTTTATCAAAACACGCTTCTTGCGCTGACCGTCAAATTCACCGTAGAATATCTGTTCCCACGGCCCAAAATCAAGCTTGCCTGCGGTAATCGCCACTACCACCTCTCTACCCATTATTGTTCTTTTTAAGTGGGCATCGGCGTTATCTTCACCGCTAAGGTTGTGCTGGTATTTATCCTTTCCATATGGCGCAAACTTCTCCAGCCAGCTACTGAAATCACTATGTAACCCCGGCTCATCATCGTTGATAAAAACTGAGCTGGTAATATGCATAGCATTAACCAGGCAGAGCCCCTCCTTAACCCCGCTCTTTTTAAGCGCCTCTTCTACCTGCGGGGTGATATTGATAAATTCCTGTCTCTTTTTGGTGTTAAACCATAAATGTTGAGTATGAGATTTCATTTTTTATGATGGCTTGATAAATTCTTTCAAGAGTTCTCCGGCTTCTTCCAGGCGCTCATCCCTGATCATTACATCCATTGAGGAGAGCCCGTTTGCCGGGCCATAGAGAGTACCAAAGTTTTCTCCCTTGATATAATAGGGAATGCCCTGGCTATCCAGGATAGACTTAATAATTGCGATTTCCCCCTGGTTCGGGGTGGAATATATTTTTACAAATTTATAGTCGGGTTTATTTTTCAAAAATAATTCTGGCTTACTTGATAAAGTCGAAATATATAGCCGCAATCAAGGCTATTGCCGACAACGCAAATATAAAAAAGTAATTTATCCTTTCTTTCCTGGAACTTAGGGAGCAAAGCACAGCACCTATTAACCTGTAATCTTCCTCTGTCAGCTGATCTTTTTGTGAAATTTTATCTACTAACTTATTTTGTCTGATCAGCTTATATCTCGCCTGGCTTATCCTAAATTTATAGACAAAAAATAAGAAAAACCCTCCTACGCCTACATACCAGGCAATCTTCCCGTAAATAGGGCTGACATTAAATAAAACTGTCACTACACGTAAAGCTATGGTAGAAATTAAGCCTATAGCGAAGAATATCCATGAGGTAAAGCTATCCTCGCATCTTCTATGTTCAACGCAATCTACACACTTCACCTTCTACTTCCCTTCTTCGGCCTCGGATTTATTTTTCAAAAATAATTCTGACCCCGTTTTTAGTTAATCAATATCTATCCTGGGTTGATATGAACGCATTTTTTTCTTCTCTGCCCTCTCCTTCTTCAGTCTGAGTATCTTTTCCTTTGCCCGCTTAGAACGCCTGCGTTTCTGCTTCCTTATTTTGGCTATACGCTTCTTTTCTTCTGAGAGCTTACCGAGTTTAATTGTCTCGATTTTATTGGTGAGGATCCTTCTGGCGAGAAACCTGTTTATGGCTTGGTAGCGTTCTTGCTGGCACTTCACCTCTATGCCGGTAGGAAGATGCTTTAGATAAACGCAGGTCGAGGTCTTATTGACGTTTTGGCCGCCTTTGCCGCCTGAACGGATGAATTTCTCCCGCAGCTCATCTTCGCGGATGCCCAGCCGCTGCATCTTCTCTTTTAATTCCCTATGCTTGCCTTCACTTATACCAAATTCCATATCTTTTCTTTATGAAAACGGGAGAATCAGAATAGGGGCCAGGATTATTTTTCAAAAATAATTCTGACCCTGTTTTGGACTTTCAAATTAATACTTACAGATTTTGATGCATGCTTCCTGGAAACTAGTTGTACTTGCGTAAGGCCCCGATGAGCAGCACGCTTGAGTATTTATGCCGGTATAATAGACGAAGTTATAAGAATATGTACCTTGAGTAACCCAAAAAGTAGCAGTTGCGCCCTGTAAGCTTGTTCCTTTTTTGGCGTTAGCTACCTCTGTGCTTCCCGTAGGACAGGCGTTGCAGGACAAGAAATATGTTGCCCCTCCTCCCTGCGCTACCCAGGTACTACCGTTAAAACCGTAAAAGGCCCCCTGGCTGGAAGAATAAGTCAGTTCTCCTTGCCGGGCATTAGTCGTATTCCATGTAGCCGGATCCCCTGACTTGGGCTTATAGATCACGCTTTCAGCTACATAGAGCGAGCCGGTTTTGGGCGGTTGGTCGCTGGTGGTAACCTTTCCGTCCCCGTTAGTGTCGCCTACCGCGAACTTATTGGTCTGGAGTTCATTATACGAGCCGTAGGGTGAGGGATAATAGGTGGTGATGGTGTAGGATTCTTCTTCGGCGAATAAATCAGTAACTAGTAACGAGTAACTAGTAACTAGTAATGCCAGGCTCAACAATAATACTAAGCCCAAACCTTGATCCAAATCTTTTCTTCGCATACCCCCACCTCCTGGCTATCTGTTCAGAGAACATACGCCTCTAAAAAGGCATTTCATCCAGCTAGAGAGTTCCCTATAGAAATCGTTCACCGGCCGGATAGAAAAAAGCTCTATGCTTTTTACAAACTCATCCATCCTCCAGCCGCTAAAGAGCACCAACTTAAAGAGGTTCTTAATGGTAATAACTACGATAGGGAGTAAGTAAAAAATGCAGGCAATAAAGAATGTGCCGTAGATAATATTTTTATATAGGGAGCGTTTTTTCTTTGCGGGCTTGGGGGGCATCGGGTTACCTCTCTTGTGTCGGGATTAAGGCTTAAAACTATATTCCTTCATCTCCATGGAGTAACCGAAGGCGCCGGTTCCTTTTATCTTTAAAGGTATGCGCCTTTCATCAGCGCTGATCCAGATATCGATTTGTTTGGGTGTACTGGTAAAATGATATGCCCGGAAGGTTCCGGCAGGAACGCTTACGTCTTCTGTGGAAGCTAATGTGATATGGAGCCTGCGCGTAGGGAGATTGGCGATTATAGTTTTAACGGTATCGATTTCTGGCAAGCGCCGCACATAATAGGGTAAAAGTATGGCGTTATGGATAAAACCGTCCTTTTTAATAACCATTGTTTCCTGCCTTGTCCCTTTATTTTTGATGATGGTTACCGTGAATTTTTCCTGGTCGTAGTCTTCGGTAATCTTTTCCCGCGTAAACCAGTTCAGGATATCGCGCTCTACCCTTATTGGCAATAAGGTTTGCGGATCACTGTAAATTTTTTCCGTATCCTTAAATCGCGCCAACTTAGTCTCAAAGAGCATAACGTTTAAAACCCTGCCGTTTATTTCGGCATTGTCAATACTAGAAAAATAGGCTTTTCCTAAACGCAGTCCCCCCAGCGTTACATTGTAAGTTATCTTTTCTCCGATATAGCTGGGTGCATTGGCCTGTGTTTTTTGGGAGGCACCTCCCAGCGCCTTATCTATTCTAACCTTTGCGACTAAAATAAAATTTAAGGCTAGCAGAAGAAACGCAAAAAAAATACATAAAACCAGGGTTTTTAAAAAGGTATTCTTAAGCATGAATGCGTATCTTTCTGTATAAAAAAAGGCAACCCTTTTCTTAGGCTACCTTTTTAAATTTATCAGCTAGGTTAGGAAGATTTTATTTTTAAGCAGTTTTCTCAAGCCCTTCAATCTCTACGTTCATGTCTTTTAGATAGCGCAAGGCATTTTCTACCTCTTCTTCTTTACCTTCGAAAATCAGGATTGCCCAGCCCGTATCCGTAGAAAATGACGCCTCCAATATTTTTAAGACGATATCGAATTTCTTGCAGATGGTGCAGATAATCGTCTCGTCTTTTAATTCAGCGGGAAATGTGAATTCAGCTTTTATTTTCATGCCTTAATTTAATAATAATCGCCAGGCTGATTAAGTAAACTGCTAATCCTAAGCCAAGGGCCACGATAAAATAACCGACTATTACCGGGTAAATAATTTTTAGAGTAGATATCCGCGCTAAATCTGTAGGCCTGAAATCTTTTAAAAAATCTATCCAGCCCCTGCGGGTATCCTGCCAATCTGTCCCTATTATACTAGAACCTATCCGGATTGACAAGAGAAATGTCGCTATACTAAGCCACGTATTGGTCATGAGGCTACCTAATAAGCTTGCTGCGCGGTTAACCTTAAGCAGTAAGGCCAGGAATATAGCGGCAATTGGCCCTGTGCCGGGTAGGATACCAAGGGAAACCCCCAGGCCCAGCCCTAAGGCTATTCGTTGCGGAGTATCATGGATACGGAAGAGTTTTAGATAAATAAATTTAAAGAATCTCAAGAGCCTATTACCACGATTTGTTTTTTTCATTTTCGCTATTTTAGCGTTGGTTTTATATTCACCCCGGCAAACCTTTCCAGGCCATGCGATTGCTGTGTCCAGCCGTTATATAATCCGTATTTTTCCATTATAGTTTTGGCGTCTTCGTATTCTTGATCACTAACGCGCCGGGAGAGCTCTTTGGAATCCTCGGCCTTGTAATAAGGAGAATACTGGCTCATCAGGCTGATATAGCTATCCGGGGAAAGCTGGCTGGCAATAAATTGCATAATCTTATCTGTTCCGGCAATATTATTGGGCAAGACCAGGTGCCTGACAATCACCCCGTTTTTTATTAAACCCTGGCTGTCTATCCGGGCAATGCCTACCTGTCGGTGCATCTCTTTTAAGGCGGCCTGGTTAAATTTTGGGTAATCCGGCGCAGAAGAATATTTAATCGCTATGTCGTTATCTGCGTAGCGGCTATCCGTAAGATAAATGTCAACTATGCCGTCCAATAATTTTATGATTCCGGGCAACTCATATCCAGCGGTATTATATACCAGGGGAATATTTAATCCCTTTTCTATAGCGATTTTCAGGGCTTTTAAGATCTGTGGGAGAATATGGGTAGGAGTGACTAAATTTATATTGTGGCAGTCCATTCCTTGTAATTGCAGCATAAAATCTGCTAATTCCTTAAGTTCCACCTCTCTGCCTTCGTCTAACTGGCTAAATTTGTAATTCTGGCAATAGACGCAGGCCATGTTGCAGCTAGAGAAAAATACTGTCCCTGACCCGCGGTGACCCGATATGGGGGGTTCTTCACCGTGGTGTGGCATAAAACTGCATACTTTGGCTTTAAGGCCGGTTCGGCAAAATCCCTTTTGGTTATTTAGGCGGTCTACTTTACATTTACGCGGGCAAATGCAGCAAGACGCAAGCAGCGCAAAAGCCTCTTCAATAGCCCTATCTAATTTGCCATTACGGTAAGATTCTAGATAGGCGGGGTACATTTTAAGGATTGCGGTTGATTTCTGTTTCTACGTTTTTTATTCTCTCCTCAAGCGCAGGGTGGGAACTCAAGAAAATCAGGCCTTGGCCTTGTCCTTTATTTTCAGCCTCACGCTGTAATTTTCTAAAAAAAGTAATCATGCCATAAGGATTATAGCCTGATCTTTTAGCATACCTTACCGATAATTTATCCGCGAGGGTTTCGTCTTGGCGGCTGTAGCCGAGGCTGGTGAGATTAAAAACAATGTCCATGGCCCTGGCCATGGTTTGTTGGCCGCTGATACCCAGAGCTATATTCATCACTATTTGATAACCGAGGTCAGCTTGCAATTTCTTTACGCTGTGGCGTGCGGCAATATGCCCTATTTCGTGAGCTAGAACACAGGCCAGTTCATCGTCACTGGCGGCGTTCATCAGGCCGCTATTAACATAGATGAATCCTCCCGGGATAGCAAAGGCGTTGAATTCTTTGTCGTCTATTATTTTAAAATGATAGGCCAGGTCCTGCCTATCTGAGACGCTAGCTAACTTAGCACCAATATTATCCAGCCTATTTTGTTTCTGCGGGTTATCGATAACCTTGAATCTATTTTGCACTTCCTTATCCATATCACGGCCTAAGGCTACTTCACTTGGCGTATCTATGAATAAAATCTCTCTTCTTTGCGTTGCGGGGTTATAGACCGTCGTGCAGCCGTTTAATAAAAGCAGCAATGCCGCAAGTATGATAAAGTTATTTATCTTTAATCTGGGTAGCATATATATCTCTTAAGTGCGTTATTATAGCAATATATTCAGCGGTTCTGTAATCCGGGTAAGTCCAGTCCCAGGCGTGAAACCCTGCATTCTCATAGAAGAGGGTTATCTCTGCGTATATACCTTGGTTTAAATATATCCGGTGCCGGTAATTTTTGGCAGAAGCAAGGACTAGCTTTGCCATGTCCAGATATCCGGGGTCAATATTAATTAAACGTAATCCCTTATGGGATAATTTTTGTTCAATCTTATTAGTACCAATTTTTATGGAGGCTAGGCTTTCCGGGCAAATGAGTTTTTTAAAAGAGATAAGCCGTTTCTTTAAGTCTTTGCCGAATTCTTTTTCATAATAATCGGTATGCCTAAAGGCGAGGGTTTGGCTTTCGTAGTCTATTTCGCCGAATTTTCTTTTTAGGAAATTTCTGGCTTTGTAGAGAACTCCATCTTCTTTAAAGATGAATCCGACAATAAGTTTTACTGGAGGATGCTTGTTTATTATACCCACGTTAGCTTTATTTAAAAGTTTGTTAATAGCCTTTTATGGCCTTTAGGATTATTGTGGGGAGAGGAATTGACTTATGTATTGGGATATTTTCTTACGTTGGCTATCGTTGATTCTGTTGAAGAATATGGCAATGTTAAAGCCGCCGTTAGCTACGTCTTCTGTCCTTACGATAACGCCGCTACACTCTACGTCAACATTCTTTTTTCTGTTGCCGCTGGCAATAGGCAGGGTGACCTTGATGGCCAGTTTAGTAAATGGCGGTATATATTTATCCAGGTGGCAATAAGCGCCTATACAGCTGACATTTTTGGTGCTGGTAGCGAAGTCATACCCATTTGCTATTATGTTAATGGGTAGCGTCTGCTCTATCCTGGGGTAAAGCCTTCTCTCTGTTTTTATACGCCGGATCATTTTTTATCTTCTTCCTTAGGTTCCTTTGTTGCTTTATGCCAGCATTTCTTGCTGCAATAATATTTTCCGTTACGGTAATAGCGTTTTAATTTCATAAGTTGCTTATTGCAGGCCAAACAGTTAGTCTGTTTCTCTTCTTTGGGTTTGGGCTGCTCTTCTTGCGGCTTTGGTTGCTCTTTGGCTGCTTCCGGCGTAGCTGCTTCAGCGGTCATCATCTCTTCCTTTCCTTTTATGCCTTAAGTCACTTTTGGCTTATGCTGAAAATATAGCACATATTTTAAAAGATGTCAAACATCAAACTTTACCCGCCCTGATTTTAAGATACCTCTTTTATGGCTGCCTTGATTACCTTAAGCGGTATGTTTCTTTTTATCTGCGTCTTTCCTATGCCTTTGATAAGAACGAACCTATTCACGGACCCGATAAATTTTTTGTCGCGGTAATGCGCCGTTATGATACCGGAAAGATTAATCCCCCGTATTTTTGTGGGTAGCCCAACTTGTGTTATAAGTTTTTTTATTCTTTGTACCGGCGCGTCAGTTATTAATCCTAATTTCCTGCTTATAGCAGAAGCCGCTAGCATCCCCAGGGCTACAGCCTGGCCATGGCCATATTTTTTATAGCCGCCCGCAGCCTCGATAGCATGGCCTATGGTGTGGCCGAAATTTAGAATAGTACGGATCCCCTTCTCTTCTCTTTCATCCTGCTGGACGAGCCCGGCCTTAATCCAGCTTGCGCGCGCCACAATAAACTCCAAGGCAGATGTTTTTAAATTAAGGATATCCCGGTAGTTATCTTCTAGGTAGCTAAATAGCCGGGCGTCTTTTATAATGCCGTATTTTATTACTTCTGCCAGGCCGTTTTGTATTTGTTTTCTATCCAATGTTTTAAGAAATTTTACGTCGCTAAACACGAGCCTAGGTTGATAAAAGGCCCCCAATAGATTTTTCCCCTGGGTTAAATCTACCGCCGTCTTTCCTCCGATGCTGGAATCGACCTGCGCCAGTAACGTTGTGGGTACCTGTATATAGGGAATGCCGCGTTTATAAATAGAGGCGATAAACCCCGCCAGGTCTCCGACAACTCCCCCTCCAAAAGCAATAATCATAAGGCGCCTCTTTTTATCATGGCGCATCATATCGTTAATGATTTTAGAGGCTATTTCTATGGATTTGCTTTTCTCGCTATCCGGGATAAGCTTAAACCTGACGCTAAAACCCGACTGCTTAAGATTCCTATTTAATATTTGACCATGCCTATTTTTTATGGAAGCATTCGTAATTATATAGGCGTCGCAGCCGGTATTTAATTTTAAAATATATTTACCCAGGCCGTTTACGATGTCGTTACCTATGACTATATTATAAGAACGTTTTTTTAAGTTTACTCTTAGGGTATGCATTTTAAAAGATAATCCCCAGCAATTTTAATATCAGCGTTACCGTAGGCCAAATTATGCGGTTGAAGACTCCCATCCAGAGAAGCGCTATCAGCACAATAAAGCCGTAAGGCTCAAAAAGGGAATATTTATAGGCTAAATTCTGCGGTAATATTCCCATTAATATGCGCGAACCATCTAGGGGGGGTATGGGGATGAGGTTAAATACTCCCAACACTACATTTATGATGATTAAGTTTGTGATCATATAATTTATCTGTGCGGATAAAGGTAAAAACTTTAATAATAAACTTAAGATAAAGGCAAAGAGAAAGTTAACCAAAGGGCCGCTTGAACCTATCCAGATGATGTCTCTTTTGGGGTTCTTTAACGAGGAGTAATTTATTGGCACTGGTTTTGCCGCCCCAAAGACAAATTGGCCCCCGGTACTCATAAAAAGGAACAAGGGTAACAGGAATGTCCAGATGGGGTCTATATGGGCTAAGGGGTTGAGGGTTAGCCTTCCGGCATATTTCGCAGTCGTATCCCCCAATTTGTATGCTACCCATCCGTGGGCAAATTCATGTACGCTCATAGCAATAATTAACAGGCCAAAAGATAGCAGAAAAGATATAAAGAGATTTGCCGTGTTCAATCTAGAACCTCTATTTTTATTACTTCGATGATAGGGTATTTCTGCACATTAGGGTTGATTATCTTGCCGAGCACCTCGACCTTACGGTAAATAAGGCTATCCAGGCTAGCCTTAGTTCCTTTTAGGAAGAATACCTGGTTATTTTCGCTAATCAGTTTATGCGTTGCCTCTCGCCTGAAGACCCTCCCGTACGGTTTTATGATACCTCTAAAAATATTCTCATCGGCCTTATCCGCTTTAATTATTTTATCTTTCTTTTTAATTTGCGCGGATACCTGTCTATCTTCTACCTTATTTATGCCGGCATATTTATCCACAAACCTCTTATTTATCCAGCCAAAGCTATTATTTACTGGTTCTATTTTATACCAATCGCCGCTTTCCCCAACGATATTGATTACTTCATTTTTATTAACTTTCCCTAGTATCCAGGATGATTCGTCGGCAGATAGCCGGATATTCACGTTATTTTTTAAGACCCTTGCGGTCCCTTCGCCTAAAAGGAGAACCAGGTTTTTATGGATAAAAGAAGGTGCTCTCTTAGGTAATCTTATCTTATACCATTCGTATAGCTCTTGCACTACTTCTACCAGATCCCCTTTATTTATTTTACAGATTATTTTAGAACTTACCGTGGAATCAGAGCGTATATTAATGCTATCGGCATTAATTACGCCTTGCCAGGAGGATTGGTTTTCTGCGGGATACGTATAGGCAGGTGTAATTAGTATAATAAATAGCAGTACGGCAGCAGATATTTTTTTTGCAAGAAGCATTTATTTACGGTTTATCCGAACCCTTGGCCGAAACGCCTCCTTTGGCAGGAGCCCCTTTGGCAGGAGCACCTTTGGCAGGAGCACTTTTGGCAGGAGCACCTTTGGCAGGAGCCTGCTCTTTAGTTTCAGTAGTGGCAACAGTAGCGCCTTCGGTAGCTGTGGCTTCTACTTTTTCCGCTGCCTTCTCCTTTTTGATGATCTTTATCCTGATGGTCTTTACTTTAGGCAGGCCGCAGACTTCATCGCCGGGTTTCCATTGATCTTTTTCCAGCATCATTCTTAAGCGCTCGCCGCGTTTTAATACCGAGCGCTGTTTTTTGCTTTTTTCCGATAATTTTAACGATGGGTGTATGGACATGACTTTATAGCCTCCTTATCCTGCAATCCTGATATTGTTTTTTTAGTTTAGGCAGCAGAGATTCTGCCTCCTGGCGCGTAGGAAAATTTCCCACGCAGACTATAGTAAACTTCCCTTTGGTTAGCACCATAGCACTTAGCCCTTTATTTTCCAGCGTCTCTGCCTCTCTTTGGGCATTCCCCCTCTTTATAAAAGAAGCTACCTGAATGGTGTAATTCTGGATATATTCTGTAAGCTCTTCTTTCTGTGCAGGCTGTAATGCTTCTTCACTACTTTTCGGTTTAGCTACCGGCGCAGATACTGCCGGTTGGATCTTTTGCGTCTTAAGGGCAATATCGAGTCGGGAATCGGTTTTTAGCCTGGTGATCTTTTTGCCTCTTTCTACGCCAAAAGAAAAAGAAACGATACCCGTGACTATAAGGCCGAGGATAATAAGTATTATTTTCTCCCGGGCCCAGATATAGTTCAGCAACGAAGCGGAAATCCGCGCCTTTTTTTGATTGCGTTCTTTTGTTTGCGAGAATAGTTCTAATTGCTGAGTCTCTTCATTTGCCATGGGATCCGCCATATTAGTTTATATTTATTATATATCCTTTATCTATCTGGTTACAAATATTTTTTTGTTTTTATTTTTTTTGCTGCCCTTAAGAATGCCTCTACAACTTTCGGGTCAAACTGCGTGCCGCTCTTCTTTTTTATCTCTTTGATAGCAGATGCCATATCCATCCTCTCGCGGTAAGGCCTTCCGTATACCATTGCCTCAAAGGCGTCCGCAACCGCCATGATGCGCGCGCCCTGGGGTATTTGCCCTTTTTTAAGCCTGGAAGGATAGCCGGTACCGTTATATTTTTCGTGATGATGCATTATTATAGGTATTACCGGTTTTAAGATTTGCAGGTGTCTTAATATCTGCGCGCCCATAACCGGGTGCCTTTTAATAATTTTGTATTCTTTAGCAGTGAGTTTTGTTGTCTTTGTCAGTATCTCCAGAGGGATATCTACTTTACCGGCATCATGCAACATGCTGGCGTATTTTAAACTTTCGGTCTGTTTAGCATCCAGGTGCATCTGTTGGGCTATGGCTGTTACCAGGTGGCTAAAGTATGGCGAATGGGTATACTCCTGCGGGACCCGCGTGTCCAATAATGTTACCAGCGACTTTATGCTGCCTAAGACTATTCTTTGCTGCTCTTTATAGAGCTGTAAATTCTTAATCCCGATTATAGTCTGCTCTCCCATTGTGGTGAGCACCTCTTGGTCGAACTTATCAAAAAATTTATCTTTTTGTGGGCTCTTGATGACAATTATTCCCGATATGTCTTCGTAAACAAGAGGTATGCCCAGGAGGTTATTTTTACATATGGATGCGGGTTTATTTATAATTTTTTTCTCTATCCTATTAGAAATTTTTGTGCGCTTAGTAATAATATATTTTTTCTTATTGATCACCAGGCATCTTAGGAGTGAATATTCTTTTGTGTGGTCTAGAAGTACTATCAGGCAGTGCCTACAGTTAAATATCTGGCAGAGCAGCCTCGCCAGGCGCGATACCAGGTCTTCTAACTCCAAGGTAGAGTTTACCAGCCGGTAAATAGCATGGATGGCGGAAATTAATGTCTTATACTTTTTCGTAGGGGTCAAATAATTTTTTGTATTCATTGAGTGCATACCTGTCTGTCATACCGGCAATATAATCGCAGACTACGCGCCTTACGCCTTCAGCCGGTATATTCTCCTGTAGGTTAGACGGCAATTGCTGAGGGTTATCCGTATAGGTTTTAAATAATTGCTGGATAAACCGTTTGGCTTTACTGCTCATCCTCATTACGCGGTAATGGTGATACAGTTTTTCCATGAGGAATACGCGTAAAGGCCTCCTTATTTTTTGCATTTCGTCGCTGAAACTGACGATTTTTTTGTTTATTTTTTTTATCTCTTCGCAGGTTTTTGGTTTTACTTTCTCTATCCTTTTTTCCGTTTCGTGGATTATATCCGTAACCTGCGTATTAATCAACGAGCTGATAATCAGGTATTTTTTTTTCTCACCCTCTATTTTAGCATATTTTTTATAGATTCCTTTACTTATATTATTCCAGAGGGGCACTTTTTCCAAATCTGACTCTTTTAGTAATCCCGAGGCAAGTCCGTCGTCGAGATCATGGTTATCGTAGGCTATTTCGTCAGCGATGTCTACTACCTGAGTTTCCAGGGTTGGCATTTCCTCAGGTGCTAAGTCCTTGATTTTAACCGACTTGTCAAAGGCGGAGGAGTGTTTTACTATACCCTCCCTTACCTCCCAGGTTAAGTTTAGGCCCGGAAAATCGGGGTATTTTGCTTCCAGTTTATCCACTACCCTTAAACCGTGTAAATTATGATTAAAGCCTCCGTGTTTGGCCATTAATTCATCCAGCGCATCTTCGCCGGAATGACCAAAAGGGGTGTGGCCCAGGTCATGGGCCAGGGCTATAGCTTCTGTCAGATCAATGTTTAGCCTTAAGGCGCTGGCTATGGTTCTAGCGATCTGGGAGACTTCCAGTGTATGTGTGAGCCTGGTGCGGTAATAATCCCCCTCGTGGTTTACGAATACCTGGGTTTTATACTCCAGCCTTCTGAAGGCCGCAGAATGGATAATTCTGTCGCGGTCTCTTTGATATACGGACCTATAGGGGTGCTCCTTTTCTTTATAGACCCGCCCTCTAGTTTTATAGCTTTTCATGGCGTAAGGGGCGAAAATACTGTCTTCGAATTCTCTAATTTGCTTTTTATCGAGCATATTTTTTCAAACGTTTATATAATTCATCCAGCGATTGCGCTATTACTTTTGTCTGGTATAAGGTGGGCATAAAATTTGTATCTCCCCTCCAGCGGGGCACAATATGTATATGTAGATGTCCGGGTACGCCTGCTCCGGCAGCTGCGGATATGTTTATGCCGATATTGTATCCGTGGGGTTTTAAGACCTTATTCAATAGTTTCTGCGTACGATCTAAAGTTTTACATAAATCCAATATCTCTACGTCTTTTAATTGCGAAAAATCCCGTACATGCCTCATTGGAGATATCAATACATGGCCGTTATTATAGGGGAAGATGTTGAGCATGGAAAAAGAGTATCTGCTTTTGAATATAATATAGTTCTTATTTTTAGACTTTAGGCTTCGGCAAAATACGCACTTTCTCTGTTTTTTAATCTTTAAATATTTTATTCTCCAGGGCGCCCAGAGCCTGTCCATATTAAAGTTTAATGATTTTTGCGCTTATTTTATCATCAATCTCTATAATCCCGTAGGAATTATAGAGGGCAAATATTCTGTCTGTAGCGCTACCGGCATTAAAGTAGAGAATATTGCGCCTTTTTTCGTTTACGGCTGAATGCGAATGTCCGAAGATAACGATGTCAAGGTCGTCATCTTTAAATATTTCGCTAAGCAGATCTATTAGTTTATTCGGGGCGCCATAGCCATGCATAATCCCGATTTTGTAATTACCTACCTTTAGTATTTCTTTTTCTGGCAATTTCTCCCTTACTTCGTAAGGGTCCATATTTCCCCAGACCGCCTTTACATTTTTACAGACAGTTTTTAGTTTATCCAGGACGCTTAAATCTACGAGGTCTCCTGCATGTATGACCATATCTACGCCTTTAAAGGCTTCTAGTATTTGTTGCGGTATATCTCTTGCCCGGTCGGGTATGTGTGTATCTGTAATTACGCCTATTTTCATATTTTTATGCAATAATCCTGGGTTTATAAAATAAGTCCAGTATCTGGTTTAGGTTATTTAAGTCCCAGGTCCAGACTTTTTCTTCTAACGCCTTCAGGCGGGTATTCTGGTCTATATCCTGTAAGGCCACGATGATTTTCTTCTGGATTTTGTGGCGATATTTCTTGCATTCCCTGGAGAACTCTGTAATATCCCGTTCGGTTAATAAATCATTTTTAAAGGCGATTATCCAGAGGTTATCGTGGGAGCGTCCGATCACCCCTTCTTTTAAGCCTTTGGTGTTAAATTCTAAACTTTTTATTTCCCGGAAGCGGCTAAGCCGGATGCGTTTTTTATCCATTTGCATAACTTCGTCCTCAAAAAGACGCAGTAGTTCAGCCGTTCTTTCTGCGATGGATCTTTCTGCGTTGATCAGGAAATCTTTAATCATCCCTCCTATTTTATCCCTGAATAGTATCTTCTGGTTTTTTGCATCAAATGTTAAAGAATGTATTTTTTCTTGATAGACGAATTTTAGCCAGAAACTAAACACACGGTCATTAATTTTTAGAAAATCTCCGCTGCGGCTTATAGTATCCAGTTCTAATAAATGATTTAACCTTAAGGTTAGCTCTTTTTTTTGTCTGCGCAAGATGTGGGCAATATCCTTTATTTTATTATGCCCGTCAGAAATCAGATAGAGGATAGTTATATAGTCCTGGCTATATGAGCTATCCAGGAAGCGTTTAAGGTAATTAGAGAATTTTTGATTTAACATACCTGAAGGCATAAAAAGCAGCCCTTCTAATATGTCCGCTAAACCCATGACATCGGGTTTCAACAATTCTTTTGCTATTAGCCCTAGATAAAATGGGTTGCCGCCGGTAAGGTGAACCAGGAAATTTTTTAAACCACTATCTATATTCAATCCGCCCAATAGCTGCCCAAGATAGCCTTCGCTTTTTTTTGTATCAAACGGCTCCACGGTAATTATTTCAAAATTACCGAATAACAGGGAAAGATTCTTGGAGAGTATTGCCTTGGTCTTAAATTTCAGCGAGCTTATAATCACATACATTGTATTTTTTTGTGAAATGAGTATTTTAGACCATTCCGGGTAGAGATTCTTGATCCCTAAATTTTCCAGGTTTTGGAATTCGTCGAATATCACTACACAGGACTTATTCGTCTCCTGTTTTATTATTTCGCATAGCGACAGTAGCTCTATAAAGATATTATTATTTTTTCTACGTTCTAAAGAGGACAAGATAAGCATTATTTTTTCTATAGTCCTGGGGATAAATTTTTCAGACTTTTTAATTAAAAATTCCAGGTCTTCTTCAAGGTGCATGCCGCTATTATTCAGAAAATTATACAATAATACCGCGATAAATCTTTTAGCAAAGGAAGCCAGCGACTCTGGCCTTATTTCTAGATATATGCTGATTATGCGGTTATCATAAAACTTATCCAGGAATTTGAATATTATCGAAGTCTTACCGATAAGCTCATCCCCGATAATAGCGATATTCTGGCGGTAACCATCCCTTAGATCGCTGATGCGCTTCTCTAGGATATTTAAATAATCTTGGCGGCCGAAAAAAATATCTTTAGTCATGGCAGATAAAAATAAGGGTTCTGCGGAATATAGCCTTTTCTTATTTCAAAGTGTAAATATATATTTCTATCCCTGTCGGTTGACCCGGCCTTAGCGATAAGGGCCCCTTTCGATACATAAT
Source organism: Candidatus Omnitrophota bacterium (assembly GCA_043802425.1). GTDB lineage: Bacteria > Omnitrophota > Gorgyraeia > Gygaellales > Profunditerraquicolaceae > JAGUYA01. The sequence continues at coordinate 14,981 of JAZDLA010000041.1, read as the reverse complement.
CGCCGACTCTGGAAAAAACCTGAGAATTTCTAGCATAGACAGTTGAGAATCCATCGCCGTGGTCGATAATTATGGTTTTGCCGAAGGTTTTAAAATCATCGTCATAGAAGACAATTTTTCCGCTGCGCGCAGCTACCACATCGAGGCTACGATAGCACTGTACATTTAAGCCCTTATTAATTGTATTATTGAAGGTTTGTCCGAATGTAGTTATGACCTTGCCCCTTACCGGCCAGAGGAAATCTTCTACAGGCGATTTAGCCGGCGTAGGTAAATATTGCGATTTTTGTCCATGCGGTATAAAAATAAGCTGTCCCGTATCTATGGTTGCGGCATCAGATATGCGGTTAATCCTGACAATTTCAGTCAAGTCCACATTGTATCTTTTAGAAATCCTCCAGAGTGTTTCACCCCGCACTACCTTATGGTATATCCCGGGTACACCTGCTGGCGCGGCCGGTTTTATATAAGGCCTGGTAGCGCAACCTATTATCGAAGAACAGAAAACAAGGATTAAAAGGTAAGAATAAATCATAGGCCTTTTCTGTTTTAAAGCGGGCAAGCGGAATCCCTGCCTGTTGGTGAGGCAGGGAGCCGCAGAGTAAGCGGGCGAAGGGAATTGAACCCTCCTATCCAGCTTGGGAAGCTGGTGTTCTACCGATGAACTACGCCCGCATAATTTATCCATTGGGAAGCTAACGTTCTACCATTGAACCACACCCGCAATAACTATCGCCACAGCTTGTCCCGTAAGCTACGCCCGCATACACTCTTGCATTAATCTAATAGAACAATATTTACCGCACATGGTACATACATCCGAAAGCTTTGGTTTTGAAGAATTCCTATAGCATTTGGCTTTTTCAGGATCTACGGATAAGGCAATCTGTTTTTTCCAATCGCGTTTTTTTCTTGCCCGCGACATTTTCTCATCCCATTGCAGCGCGGATTTTATCCCTTTTGCGATATCACCTGCGTGTGCAGCAATTCTAGAGGCGATTACGCCTTCTTTTACATCTTCGCAAGATGGGTGCCTTAAATGTTCTGAAGGGGTGACGTAGCACAAAAAGTCTGCGCCGTTAGCTGCGGCCAGGGCAGCTCCGATAGAAGCACTGATATGATCGTAACCGGCAGCTATATCGGTAACTAATGGCCCCAGTACATAAAACGGAGCTTGGTGACAGAGTTTTTTTTCTAAGGCGATATTTTTTTTAATTTCGTCTAAAGGTACGTGCCCGGGGCCTTCGATAATTACCTGGACATTTTTCTTTCGTGCGCGCATAGCTAAATCCCCTAAGATTTCTAGCTCAGAGATTTGCGCTTTATCAGTACTATCCAATATTGAACCGGGCCTCAATCCATCCCCTAAGCTTATAGTTATATCATATGCATAGGCAATATCTAAGATTCTGTCAAAATGTTCATAAAAGGGGTTCTCTTTTTTATGGCGCGATATCCAGGTGGCCAAGATAGCTCCGCCCCGGGAAACAATACCCATCAGTCTTTTGTGTGCCTTTAGCGCACCCAAGCTTTTTTTAGTTACTCCGGCGTGAATGGTGAAAAAGTCTACACCATCCTCTGCCTGTGATTTAAGTATATCCAGTATCTCATCAAGGGCAAAGTTCAAAAAATCACCCTTCTTGCTTTGCGCGTTTACGGCTATTTCGTAAATAGGCACCGTTCCTACCGGAACCGGGGAATATCCCAGCACCTCTTTTCTTATTTTCTTTAGGTTGCCCCCCACGCTTAAATCCATAATTGTATCTGCGCCATATTCTACGGCCACCTTAATTTTTTTTAATTCGTCGCTGATTTGGGATTTATCGGTAGAGGTGCCGATATTGGCATTTATTTTTGTGCGCAACCCATAGCCTATGCCGCAAGGTTTTTTGATTTTATGCTTTTTGTTTAAAGGTATGACTAAGCGGCCCTCTCTAAGCTGCTTAAGAATAAAACCGGGTGGCTTGCCTTCTTCGGCAGCTACTTTACGCATCAAAGGAGTGAGAGTATTATTTTTGGCGTATTCTAGTTGTGTCATTTTTTTTGGGGATGCTTTAATCGACGATTAATATAAAGCCGAGATTTTTCTGGCAGCCCTCTTTTCTAATGCATAGATATCATATCTTAAATTTTTAAATCCCACGGGAGTTTTTTTATTTAGAAGCTTAGTGAATTCTTCCAGGACCCTCAGGGATTCTTTTACTCGTTGGATATTCGCAAAGAAGATGTCCTGATATCCCTTTCGCTTTAGTTCATTCAGATAGATTTTTCTGCCTACGTCCTTTAGGCTCTCCCTTTCCCGTAGTAATTTTATATTTTCAGGTAGGTGCTGTAATATTATGTTTATCCTATGCCTTGCTTTTTTGAATTCAGAAGTCAGGGTGCGATTATCCAGGATAAACCTGGTAATTTCTTCGCATACCCGTAAGCCCTCCTTTGCCCTATTTATATTGGCATCGATGATCCTGTGGATAATTTTTGTTTTAGAAGGAGTCAGCAATCTTTTTGATTAAAGCGGTAGTAGAGCGGTTTTTTATTAATTTTATGGTATTGACCCTGCCGCCATAGCTTCTGACAATATCGCTGCCTACTATGGCATTTTTATCCCAATCCGCGCCCTTAATCAATAGGTCGGGTTTAAGAAATTTTATTATGCTAATGGGCGTATCCTCGTCAAATAAAACTGCGTAGTCTACGCTTTCTAATGCCGCTATTGTAGAGAGCCTATCTTTTTCGTTTACAATCGGCCTTTTGCTTCCCTTGATTTTTTTTACGGAGGCATCGCTATTTACTGCCACGACCAGAATATCGCCTTTTTGTTTTGCCTCTTGTAGATACTTTACGTGCCCATAGTGCAATATGTCAAAACATCCGTTTGTGAATACAATTTTTTTACCTTTGGATTTTAAAGAAGAGAGCACCTTTTTTAAGGTATTTAAATTCTTAATTTTGTTTTCTAATAGGTGAGCCATCTCAGCTTATTGACAGAAGGCCTGCTCTGTGAGTTCGCATATGATATGCCCTATGGTGATATGTGCTTCCTGAATCCTTGCGGTTACCAAAGACGGCACTACCAGTGATATGTCCGCCAGTTTTACCAGTTCCCCGCCGTCGGTACCAGTAAGGGCAATTGTCTTTAGCCCCATTTTTTTAGCCTGCCTGATCCCAGCGGCTACGTTCTTTGCCTTACCGCTCGTAGATATTCCGATAGCCACATCGTTCTTTTGTCCGAGCGCCTCAATTTGCTTTGCAAAAATTATCTCATAGCCATAATCATTCGCCAGGGCCGTCAGTATAGATGTGTTGGTGGTCAGGGCGATGGCCGCTAAGGCATTCCTGTCTTTTTTGAACCTGCCTACTAATTCCGCGGCAATATGTTGGCTATCGCTTGCCGAGCCACCGTTGCCGAAAAGAATAACTTTGCCGTTTTTCTTAAGGCAATCAATAACAACATTAGTTGTTTCTATAATCCCCGCAATCCCCGTACGTAATAATTCTTCTTTAACCTGGATGTTTTCTAGGAGTATGTCTTTAATTCTATCTCTCATATTTTATCCCGTTTTTAGCCAAAAAATACTTTGGCAATATCATAAAGTTCCTTATCTACCGTTTTTAAAGCGTGCACCGCTTCTTCTATCGGTACATCGATAATCTTATTACCCGCTAAGGCTACCATCTGCCCAAATTTTTTAGCCACTACTAATTCTACTGCCTTTACGCCGAATCTTGTACCCAGGACCCGATCAAAGGCAGTAGGGCTGCCTCCTCTTTGAATGTGGCCCAGGACGCTTACCCTTGTTTCATAGCTGGTTCTTTTTTCTATTTCTTGTGCTAAAGTTTCACCGATGCCCCCCAGCCTTACATGGCCAAATTCGTCCAGCTTTTCTTCCTGAGTAATCATGGTGCCTTCTTTGAATTTAGCGCCTTCAGCCACTACTACTATGCTAAAGAGTTTTCCGCGCGCGTGCCTTTTTTTTAAGATACCGCAGGTCTCTTCGATATCAATGGGCATCTCAGGAATTAAAATTACATCTGCGCCTCCGGCGATTCCCGATTCAATAGCAATCCATCCGGCGTGCCTGCCCATGACTTCTACTACAATGATTCGGTGATGGCTTTCCGCGGTAGTGTGTAGTTTATCAATACACTCCATAGCGGTATTTAATGCGGTATCAAAGCCAAAGGTGTAATCCGTGCCCGAAAGATCATTATCTATTGTTTTGGGGACACCGACAATATTTTTTATACCATCTTGGATTAATTTTGCCGCTACCCCCAAAGTATCTTCTCCGCCTATTGCGATGAGCGCATCTAAGCCGATTTTCTTATAGGTACCTTTTAGGCTTTCCAGGTCTCCTTCTTTTTTATATGGGTTTGTGCGGCTGGTGCCTAATATCGTACCGCCTTTGGGTAGTATCCCGGAAACGCTATTTAAATTTAATATTACAGTATCATTTTCAATTAAGCCTTTCCAGCCGTTCTTAATCCCTATAATTTCATATCCTTCATTTAGCCCTTTTCTCACTACCGCCCGGATTACCGGATTTAACCCCGGGCAGTCGCCCCCGCCAGTAAGAATACCGATTTTTGCCATAAGTGCTCCTTTCTAACTCCTGCCGTAACCGCTAAATGGTATCGGAGGTTCTTCTTTTTCTATTTCCTTCCTTTTCTTGTCGCTTTCATGCCCAGAAGTAATTTTTGCTACGTGTATGCGGATAATAATCTGTTCTTCGATCCCCAGGATCTCCTGTATTTTAGAGCGGATTATTTCCTGTAAGCGGCTAGTTAAGTCGGGGATATTCGCTTCGGATTTTAGGATGACCCGGATATCTACAATAATTCCCTTTTTAGTCGCGATGACGTCAGGCCGGAGTTCCTTTATTTCAGGGATAATCCCTGTTACTCTCTTTATCAGATCTTCCACTGCGGATAGCGCAATGGTTACTTCCCCCGAGGAAGTGGCAAAGGCAATGGTCTTTTCGCGCTGGAAACGCCCCAGGATGAGTTGGGCAAAGGAAAAACTGATCAATATCAATAAAACACCTGAAAGGCCTACCATGATCCTGGAGTTGAGATTATATTGGATATTGCTTAGGAGATTGTTTATATCTTGCGGTTGCAGGAGGTTCAAGGAAAAAGATATCATTACTACGCCGATCAGGATAAGGACTACCGCATAAAAGAATATCCCTAAAACCGTAAATATACGCATGAGTTACCCCCTCTCTATGGCCTGAACATTTATATTGATATATTTTATGGACAAACTTGTCATCTTTTCCAAGGCATTACGTATATTCTCCTGGACTTTGCTAGAGACATCGGGGATATTAGAACCGTATTTTATTACCAGGGGAACCTCTACTTTAATCTCTTCATTCTTATCGATTTCTACTTTAATGGCCATGAGATTCTTATTTCCGATAAACTCCAGGATCCCGCTTCTAAAATCTCCGCCTATACGTTTTACCCCTTCGACTTCTACTGCTGCCAAGGACGCGATGGAGGCAATAACATTTTTATGTACTCTGATCTTACCCAGGTCTGTTTGGGATTCTTCCTTATGCATTAGTCCTCCCGTCATTTATGTCAGCTCCTTATCTTCTTCCTTGAGCATGTTCTGTACGAAATGGGTAGATATCTCCCCTTTTATGAAAGAGGAGTTTTCCAATAAGCGTAAATGAAAAGGTATCGTTGTTTTAATTGGGGCGATATCGAATTCATTCAATGCCCGCTGCATAACCCGGATTGCCTCCTGGCGCGTATCGCCGTAGGTTATTACCTTGGCTATCAGGGAATCGTAATATTGAGAAATTTCGTATCCGGGATAGATGTGGGTATCCAGGCGTACGCCCGGTCCGCCGGGCAAATTAAGCTTTTCGATTTTACCCGGTGAGGGCATAAAGTTATTTTCGTAATCCTCTGCATTTATGCGGCATTCAATGGCCGAGCCTTTCAGTTGTATATCATCCTGTTGAAGGCGCAGCTTTCCTCCGGCGGCAATCTGGATCTGTTCTTTGATCAGGTCTATCCCCGTTACCATTTCGGTGACGGGGTGTTCTACCTGAATCCTGGTATTCATCTCCATAAAATAAAAATTATGATAGCGGTCCAACAGGAATTCAATGGTGCCTGCGCCAACGTAGCCTATGGTCTTAGCGCCCTTTACCGCTAATTCGCCTAGGCGTTTACGTAGTTTATGATCAACTACCGGCGAAGGTGATTCCTCCAGTAATTTTTGATGCCGTCTTTGAATACTGCAGTCTCTTTCGCCCAGATGTATGGTGTGGCCAAACTTATCCGCCAAAATCTGTATTTCTATATGCCGCGGTTCTTCGATATACTTTTCAATATAGACGTCGGGATTACCGAAATTGGCTTCTGCTTCTGCCTGCGCGGTCATCAGGCTGGAGACTAATCTGATATCATTATGGGCAATGCGCATTCCTTTTCCGCCGCCCCCTGCCGCCGCTTTTATAATTACGGGGTAGCCTATTTTTTTAGCAGTTTTAATCGCCTCTTCTTTATTTCTGACTATGGCAATGCTACCCGGGACTATGGGTAGGCCTGCCTTCTGCATATTTGCGCGCGCTGCCATTTTATCCCCCATAAGCCTGATATTGTCTGAGGTGGGCCCGATAAAAGTTATCTGACAGGACTCACAGATTTCTGCAAAATGGGGATTTTCGGCCAGGAATCCGTATCCCGGATGTATGGCATCCACATCCGTAATTTCCGCAGCGCTGATAATGGCCGGTATGTTGAGGTAGCTATTGCTGCTTTGGGCTTTACCGATACAGATGGCCTCCTCGGCAAAACGCACATGCAGGGAATGCTTATCTACTTCAGAATATACCGCTACCGTACGCACACCTAATTCCCGGCAGGCACGGATAATCCTTAGGGCTATTTCACCCCGGTTGGCAACGAGTATTTTAGAGAACATGTTTATGTGATATTGTTAGAGGGGCTCGATGAGAAACATCGCTTGCCCGAATTCTACAGGCTCGGTATCATCTACAGTGATTTCTAAAATTTTCCCTTTGACTTCCGATTTTATTTCGTTCATTAATTTCATGGCCTCGATGATACAGATGACCTGCCCTGGTTCGATTAACTGGCCTACCTCAACATAAGGCGGGGTTTCCGGAGAGGGCGCGCGGTAAAAAGTACCCACCATCGGGGCTTTTATTTCTATCGTCTTTGAGGCCAAATGTTGCTCAGATTCAATATTCTCTTCTCTAGGGTGTTCTAGTGATACCCTTGTCCTTTCTACAAAGGCCGGCCCTTCCGATGCCTCGATGTTGTCGCTAGTGGTCTTTTTCAACCTGATACGCATACCGTCTTTTTCTATTTCTAACTCTACCAACCCGTTTTCGTTCATTAGATTTATCATTTCTTTTATTTCTTTAATATTCATTTAGACCTCTTGTTTTATGAGTATACCCTTTCGATATACCCCCCTGTGCGGGTATCCACCTTAATTTTATCCCCTGTATTTATAAAAAGTGGCACCTGGATAACGGTGCCGGTTTCTATCTCTGCCGGTTTTGTGCCACTCTTTGCGGTATCTCCTTTTATGCCCTGTTCGGTATGGGTAATCTTAAACTCAATAAAATTGGGCAGGTTTACGTTTAAGACCTCGTCTTTATAGAAATACCCCATAATTTCCAGGTTATCTTTTAAGAATTTTTTATTACCTCCAATACTCTTTTCGGATATGGATATCTCTTCAAAATTATCCTGGTCCATGAAATGATAGATGCTACCGGAGGCATACTGATATTGTAGCTTTCTTTCTTCGACAAAGGCAGAATCTATTTTTTCATCTCCCCGGAAGGTCTTCTCTTGGATATTGCTGTTCTTGAGGTTTCTTAATTTGACCCGTACAAAGGCCGAACCCTTACCGGGCTTTACGTGCTGGGTTTCTACTACCAAATATACTTCGCCGTCAACGAGTATGGTTAAGCCTGATTTAACATCATTTATGGAGAGCGCCACTTAATACCTCATAACCTTTGGGTGTCACTAAAACCATATCCTCTAGTCTTATGCCGAATTTTCGGGATAGATAAATCGCCGGTTCAACCGTAAATACCATACCCGGCTCTAAGGTCCCCCTTGTCTTAGGAGATATCCCAGGTTCTTCATGCACATCTAATCCTATGCCGTGGCCTAGGCTATGACTAAAAAACCCGCCGTATCCTTTTTTAGTTATATATTGGCGGGCAAGCGTATCAATTTTATTTATCTGAAAACCAGGCTTTACTTTTCTTATTGCCCGATCTTGAGCATCGCGGACTATATCGTAAATCCTTCTTACAACAGAGGTTATTTTACCCAAAAAGAAAACCCTTGTCAAGTCAGATTTATAGCCAAGATAGTCGACACCGATATCGATCAGGACGTGTTCGTTGTTCCTGATTTTTCTTTGCGAGGTGATATGGTGCGGGAAACTGGAATTAGGCCCGGAGGCAACAATTATATCAAAGGCGCTGCCATGGGCACCGTTATATCTTATAAAGCGCTCTATTTCTGCGGCTAACTCTATTTCTTTCTTTCCCGGGGCTATGAGATCCTTGATAAAATCAAATGCCTTGATCGTTATTTGTATGGCTTTATTTATTTTCTTTAATTCTGCATCATTCTTTATCTGCCTTAAATCCTCCACTAACCCATGGGTAGGGATTAGGTTTGTTTTTGCGGTTAATTCCTTCTTTATGCTTTTGTGTTCGCTTAAGGTGAGGTATTTTTCTTCAAATCCGATGCGTTTAAGGCTAAGGCCTCTTGCCAGCTGGCCTATTGTTTTAGGCGCGCCCCCAGTTTTTTTTATTGCAGCGTTTTTTTTGATCTGATTGGCGGCTTCTTCAATATAGCGAGAGTCGGTAATATAAAAATTTCCTTTTTTTGAAACCAGGAAATAGGAGTCCCGGCTTGAGAAATTAACTAGATATGAAATGTTTGCTGCAGATGATAATAGCAGGGCATCGAGATTTTTTTGCGCTAACTCTGCGTATATATTTTTTATATGCTGGTCCATCACACATTTAAAGCAGGTCTATCAAGGCCTCTAAGGCTAGGGTATAACCCTTTGGCCCAAAACCGGATATTACGCCCTTGACTACCGGGCTGATCAGGGATTTTCGCCTGAATTCTTCTCTGGAGTAAATATTGGAAATGTGCACTTCAACCGCCGGGATGCTGGCAGCCGCAATAGCATCCCTGATAGCAACGCTGGTATGCGTATAGGCCGCCGGGTTTATTAAGAGGGCGGCGTATTTATTTTTCATCCTGCCGATCAGGTCTACAATCTGGCCTTCGTGGTTAGATTGTTTTATAGTCAGGGTTACTTTTCTCTTTTTCGCAGCCTTTTTTAACGAGCTGTTTATATCCTGGAGAGTGACCTTGCCGTAAATATTAGGCTCTCTCCTACCCAAGAGGCCTAGGTTTGGCCCGTGTATCACTAATATTTTCTTCATAATAATAGCCCCTTAACTTAAGAGTCAATAGTACCTGCCTCACCGGTGAGGCAGGAAAAGGCAAAAGTTTAAGATTCCTCAGCCTCGTCAATTAGCATAATGGGTATATCGTCTTTTATGGGATATTTTTTTCCGCACTTCATGCAGACGATTTTGTTATCTTTTAGCTCAACGTCCGCCTTACAGGCAGGACAGGCTAAAATAGCCAGCAGTTCTTTATCGATCATTTTTCACCTCCTTGCCCAGTAAGGGCACACCCAGCAGTCCATTAAGCTGGGGTGTTACGCGTCTTAGCTATATACTGCATCCTTAATTCGTAAAGTACGTTTTCTAAGAAATTTGCTTCTTCCTGCGTCAGGTTTCCCTTGGTTTTTTCTTTTAACATTGCCAGCGTATCAATAAGGAATTTAGCCTGCGTAAGGTTTTCCTCTTTCTTATTGGTTACCGGATTAGGGATCTGGCCCAAATCGATGGAGGCCTGAAGCGAGAGGGTGGTCAGGAAGAAAATAAAATCCGGCTCAAGGGGAACGGCCTTCCCTTCTTTTTGTAAATTACCCTTCTCTTTTTCAATTGTCTCTTTCCAGCTCTCGTCGATATCTTTATTTGGTTCATCCATAAATTATGCCCTCGTCTAGTATACTATTATACCGGCGTAACCTACTACGCTCTCTCTATCGCCGGTTACGTCGCCGCTTGTCTGATAATTGATTAGCTTAGCTATTTTTGCCCCCAGGCATTTAGCCGCCGAAATCATCGCTATAACCGGCGCGCATCCGCACATCGATATGTTTAAACGCCTTATTCTCTGCATAAGCTTATCTTCGTCTAGTTCTAGTATCGCCTCTATAGCCTCTGCGTCCTTTTTTTTAGCTTCGCCCTCTGGCTCATAGTGCGTCATATCAGAACTGGCGATAATTATTGTAGAGTTATTAATCTTGCGCTTTTTGACGCTATCGGCGATCTCCCGGCCTATTTTTTTTAAAGCCTCGGATTCGTCGGAAAGAAAGGTTATGGGCACAATCTCAAAATCAGCTTTAAAATATTGTAAAAACGGTAGTTCTACCTCTAAAGAATGTTCGTATCTATGCGCCAGGGTATCGTCTTCTAAGTATTCGGAACTATTTAATATTTCCTTTGCCAGCAGGGAATCTATCTTGACTTCGCCTAAAGGAGTCTGCCATATCCCTTCGGTCATAATGCTAAATTTTGCTCCGCTACCAGTATGATTAGGCCCTAAGAGGATTATTTTTTCTTTGATATTAATCCGCGATAACGTCTTTGCTGCAACTCTTCCGGAATACATATAGCCGGCGTGGGGAAGCATACAGGCAATGGCGTCCAGCTTAGCCGCTTTTTTATCCACAAGATTATCTATCTGTTTCTTAAGCTCCTGGCTAGAAGACGGATAAAATCGGCCTGCTACCTGAGGCTGTCTTACTTTAGATTTTCCCATGAAATACTTTTTCTAAGAGCGCCTTGCTTTTCTTTAGGTCAGCGGCCCCAGCCGGACGATGCGCTTCGATTACCTTAAGGGTACTCTTCTTTAGGTAAGGCCTTAGCCAGCTAAAGTTAAATTCCCCCCTGGAGGGCGCCCGATGGTCCTGGCACCCGGAAATATTATGTAGATGTATCCCGAGCATATACCTGGCATATAAATCTAAATATTCCTTGTGCGTGGCAAAGCCTAGATTTTCCATAACCTGGGCATGCCCCACGTCATGCCAGTAAAATACGTTGGAATTCTTAAAGGTATCCAGGATTAATCCTATTTCTTCTTTTAGGGGGATCTCGTTATAATAAAAACGGGTTTCGATACCCAGCGCTATGCCTTGGCATTGCGCATAACGGCTTAATTCCTCCAGGCTCTTAAGGGTATTCTTTAAAAATGGCCTATGAAGCCTTTTTCTTTCTCGTGTAGTATCTTCTTTTATTTTTTTAAATTCCTTTGAGCCTTTTAGACCCCTTTTGTAGAGATCAATCAGTTTTCTTGTTCTGTCAGGCATCTGGACCCTGCCGCAGTGCAGGACTACTGCTTTGGCGTTTAAACCTCCAGCCGTATCTATGCTTCTTTTGGCGTATTTTATAGAGTTTTGTCTTTCTTTATCATCCAGGGAGGCCATAGAGTAATAATCAGGTAGGGCTATATCCGGCTTTAATCCATCCGGAATAGGGCAGAAATTATGTACGCTTACAACTTTTATCTGGTTAGCTTTGACTACCTCTCGGATATCCTTTAAATGATTTAAGGTGAGGTTAAAACTTAGCTCTAAATCACAAAACCCCAGTTTTTTTATCTCTGAGATTATTTTTTTACCGTCAGTATAACGTGAGGCATTCCAGGATGTAGAAAGAGCAAGGCCCATCGCTATTTTCTTGTCTTTGCTGTCCTTGCCTTTTTTCTTTTGCGTGCGCTGGGTTTTTCGTAATGCTTGCGGTCCCGAAGCTCCCTTAAAATGCCCTCCTGCTCAATCTTTCTTTTAAAACGGCGCAATGCCGATTCAAAAGATTCGTCCTTCTTAATTTCAATCTCCGGCATATATAATCATCTCCCTTCTACTTTATTAGGACTATTAATATAGCATTAATTTTAAGGAGTGTCAATAAATTAGGTTAAACCTAGAGACTTATTCGACCTCAAAGGAGATGACCACATTAAAGGAGAGCTGGGGATAGTCTAATTCTTTGGGGAAATTAGGGAAGGGCGAAGCTTCTTTTACGCTCTGAAGGGCGATCTCCTTTAAATAAGGGCTGGAAGAAGATTTTTCCTGGGCTAAGCGCATTTCCTTAAGGGAGCCGTCCTGAGAAATAACAAAAGATAGGTACACCTCACCTACTTCTGTACGGCTATAATTCTGATACGCTGCGCGCCTGATTTTCTCGCGCACTATTTGATAATAGCTTATGTAGGAAGGGTTATCAACTTTATCAATGCCTATAGGCGGCAGGGTTATTTTCTTTTTTATAGCAATAATATCGGGCTTTATAAAAGCGGGTTTAGTAAAAGCATGTTTTCCAGAAACACTCCTTGCCTCTTTTTTAAAGATGACGTCTTTATCTATGAACGGAGGCGGCGCTGTCTTTAAGAGAATAACTTTTTGCGGTAATTTCAATAACGGCTCTTCCTTTTGTCTTGTTATTTTTAGGATTTCCTTTATAGCGTCGGGGGGCTTGAGGTAACTTACCTCTAAATTCTGTTCTTGTTTATTCCGGGAGAAGACATTCAGGTTCAGGCCGGGGTTCTTAAAGAGGATCACGCCGTGAGCGATGAGCGATAATAAAAAGGCAATCTGGAATGTTTTTTCGGATAACATCTTGAAATTATATTAGCACAAACGGTTTAGATTCACAAGTCAGAATTTTAGATAAAAATTACACTCTGTTTAAAACTTTAGAGAGCTGCCTACGCTAAAATTTCTTTCTGCTGCCGGATAATAATTTTTGTATGTTCTGTCGAAACCAGCTGCTCCGTATTCATAATATTCTTCGTTGAATAAATTATTGACTGCAAGAAATACTGAAAAATTATTTTTATCAAACATTAATCTGCTATCAACGATAAAATACGACCCCATACGCGGCAGCACATTCGGCTGGTCACTGATAAAATATCTTTCCCCCACATAATTTCCCAGTAGCGAAAGAGTAATGTATTTATTCAGTTTGATATCACTGCCTAATCCCCATTTATGGATAGGGACTGCCGGGGCCATCTTTTTGTCATAAGAACCGCCCTTAAAATATGTATCGGTAAAAATATAATTGGCGAATAATTTAATGTTCCCGTTCAATTTTATATCTGTGTTAAATTCTAAACCACGATGAACCGTTCTGTCATAATTAGAATTATTTCCGGTAGTCGGCTCATAATATATTTCATTTTTCACTTTCATTAGATAACCGGTGACCCCTATTATAAAATCTCTGGTTAGGCTATGGCGCATGCCTATTTCATAATTCTTTGCGGTTTGCGGGGTAAGGCCGGTATTTAAGCCACCGCCGGGGCCTAGGCCATAATCATATTTATTTACATAGACCTCATCAACCAGCGGATGGCGGAAACTATCCGCAAGGCTCATATAAATATTACAGTTATCGCCATAACTATAATTAAGGGTGGCGTTAAATATACTTTCTTTAAAGTTGCTTTTATCCGAAGCGGTCAAGGCTGCTTCCTGTTCGAAATTATAACTTACTGTTTCATAACGATGCCCGCCAGTTAAAGAAAATTTATCAGTAAGATCCAAACGGTCCACTAAATACAGTCCATAGCTTTTTTTAGAGATGGTGAGTTTATCATGATTTCCTGAATATCCTCCGTCGTCAATGTCCTGTTCTGCATCAAGATAGTCTATGCCGGCGATAATTTTATTTTTCTTACCGAGGATGTCATTATCTAATGAATATTTAGAATTCATTGTATAAGTAATAGTGTCTCTTTCGCTATGCCAGGTATTTTTAACATAGTTAAATAAAGTGTCTCTTTTCCTCCTGGCTAAATCGAATTCAACCTTTCCCAGCTCAATCGAATCTCCCTCAATACCAAAATCCACAAAATAATCCCTGGATCTAGCAAAATCATCCGGGGTTACCGAAGCTCTTCTATCCCTTGTGTTTAACTCTCTGTCTAATAATCCGCCAGGAAGGCCGTATTTGTCTGTATGGTTTCCAAAAGTCACTTTGGTTTTTAGGTTGTCATTTAAAGAATATAGCAGCTTTCCATTAATATCGTTGCGTAACAGGTCGCTGTTTATTCTATAGCCATCTGTACGGTATTGTTCAAAAAGGCCTAAACCGGAAAAAGAGCCTTTATCAAAAGAGAATTCCATTTTTTCTGCGTATGTCCCATAGCTGCCTGCAAGCAACCCAGATTTTAATTCATATTCCTTTAGAGCGGGCTTCTTGGTGATAATATTGATTACCCCGCCAGAAGCATTATCGCCATACAGCACGCTTCCTGCGCCCCTGAGAATTTCGATTTTTTCCACCATGGAAATGGGTATCTGTATCCAATCTGTACCGCTTAAATCAATATTATTCACTCGCCTTCCATCTACGAGCACCAGGACATTACTCGCACCTGTTTCTCCGAAACCGCGGATATCGGCATTTGTGGTTTTACCGTTACCAATGTAATCTCTCATTATTACTGACCCCTGGTTATTCAACAATTCAGGGATAGTCTTTGCTTTTGAGCGTTCAATTTGACCTTTTGTAATCACAGAAATGTTACCGGGGCTTCTGCTTAATTCTTCTTGAGTTCTATTCGGCGTGATTACAATTTTTTCTAACGAAACATCTTCCGGCCAAGATATTCCTGATAGAATATGAATCAATGTTCCTATAACCGCTAAAGAAGCAATGTTTTTTTTCATATCAAACACCCCTTTCCCTTCTATCGAGAGTACTTACCTAGAATAGATGATCGACCGGACTCGCCCTCAATAAGTTAGAGGATTTACCGTTGCGGGACAGTGCCTGGAATTTTACCAGGACTTCCTTCAT
>JAZDLA010000040.1:0-6207 GCA_043802425.1 Candidatus Omnitrophota bacterium | reverse complement strand
AGACCCGCCTTTAAGCCATAGCGGATATAAAAGAGCCTTTCGTCATTAGGTATACGGATCTTATCTTTTATCTGTTTCAATAGACCGCTATCCGGTTTCTTGAGCATTTCGTCACTAATCTTATCTTTGCCGTCAGCGCCGAAACCAAAGCGGCCGATTTCAAGGGAACGGATACCTTTCTGAAAGGCCTCTTTAAAATTTCTACCGATGGACATCGCTTCCCCTACTGCCTTCATCGAAGTGTTCAGGATGCGCTCTGTCTGGCCGAATTTCTCAAAGGTGAACCGGCAGATTTTAAATACGCAGTAATCCACTGTAGGCTCAAAAAAGGAGGTGGTCTTGCCGGTAATCTGGTTCATTACTTCCGGAAGCGTCAAGCCAACCGCCAGCTTTGTCGCGACTATGGCAATAGGAAATCCAGTAGCCTTCGATGCTAAGGCAGAAGAGCGGGAGAGCCTGGGATTTACTTCAATGATTACGATATGGCCATTATTAGGATTCTGGGCAAACTGGATATTCGCGCCCCCCCCGCTTATTCCGACCCTACGGATTATCCTCTTGGAAAGATTCACAAAATTATTGTATTCTTCGGTAGTCAGGGTCTGGCTGGGCGCAACAACGATGCTATCCCCGGTATGCACACCCATAGGATCCACATTCTCCATGGAAGTAATCATAATCACATTATCTACGCAGTCACGCATCACTTCAAACTCAATCTCTTTCCAGCCCAAGACAGATTGTTCTACCAGGATTTGGTGCACCGGGCTAGTCTCTAAACCTTTATTCAGGAATTTTTCCAGCTCTTCCTTATTATAGGCTGTGGCCCCGCCACTGCCGCCTAAACAATATGCGGGACGTAAGATCAGGGGGAAACCGATATCCAGGCCGATCTTCATACCCTGCTCAACCGAGGTAGCGATGCCGCTTTTAGGCACATCCACCCCGATCTCCTGCATGGCTTTTTTAAAAAGCTCGCGGTCTTCGGCGCAGGCAATGGCTGTTACCGAAGCCCCGATAGACTCCACCTTATATTTTTTCAAGATCCCTTTCTTCATTAAAAAGAAGGCTAGATTCAAACCTGTCTGGCCGCCCAGTGTAGGCAATATTGCGTCGGGCTTTTCTTTGGCAATAATCTTGGTTACCATTTCTATAGTCAACGGCTCTATATAGGTAACATCTGCCATGCCCGGGTCAGTCATAATCGTGGCGGGGTTAGAATTAACCAAAATCGTAAAATAACCCTCTTCTCTTAAGGCCTTGCAAGCCTGAGAGCCGGAATAATCAAATTCACAGGCCTGTCCGATCACGATGGGACCTGAACCAATCATAAGAACCCTTTTAATATCTTTACGCCGAGGCATTATTTGCTCCTTTCTAACAACTTAATAAATCTATGAAACACATTATTTGTCTCATTAAACCCGGGGCTAGCCGGGTAATACTGTGTGCCGATAATTTTTAATTTTTTGCTCTCTATCTCTTCAACGCTACGGTCATTCAGATTATAACCGGTAATTTTGATCTCCTTTATTTTATTGAGCGAATCGATGTCTACTGCAAAGCCGTGGTTCTGCGCCGTAATATCTCCCTTATAAGAAGCGGGGTGGTGCATGGGGTAATTGACGCCGCGATGGCCCAGTTTTAACTTAACTATCTTCGCGCCCAACGCCGCTGCCAGAACTTGCTGCCCGGTAGATATACCCAACATCGGTAACTTACCAATCAGGGGTTTTATGTTATCAGCGACCTCTTCCAATGCCGGGTCCCCTTCCGGGCCATTAGAGATAATTAGCCCTTTGGGCTTGGCGCGCAAGATTACAGACGCCGGCGTATTATAAGGTAAAAGCATCAGGGATAGGCCCAGCCTTTCTAATTGCCTGATAATGCTATTGGTCATACCCAGGTCCAGAACAGCTACTTTATATTTTGCCTTTTCTTTTCCTATGCGCGTAGGCTTACTTACAGAAATTTTAGGTAATAAACTTTGTGCTGGCTTTTTGCGAAAAGCCTCTATCTTGGCTAGGAGCTCTTTTGCTGTAAAGCACTTGCTAGAGATTATCCCTAGCATCGCGCCTTTCTGCCTTAAGTGCACAGCTAGGGTCCGCGTATCTACTCCGGTCATAGTTAATAGTCTCTGCTTTTTTACAAAATCTTCCAGGCTGGATTTGGCTTGCCAGTTAGAATAGATACGGCTTTTTTCTTTAATCACTAGACCCGACAGCCATACTCCTTTTGATTCATTAAACTTGGGGGCAATCCCGTAATTACCGATTAAAGGATAGGTAAGTGCCAAGATTTTGCCCGCGTTCGCCGGATCAGTAATCATCTCCTGGTAGCCCACTACAGCGGTATTAAAAATTACCTCGCCAATCTTTTCTCCTTCTGCACCTAAACTCTCGCCCAGAAAACTCTTGCCGTCTTCCAACATTAAAATTGCTTTCATAATTTTCACTCTCCTTATAAAAGTGCTTTTAGTTGCTCTACCGCCTGGCTGACGCTCTCAGATTTTATGACACCTTTGATATCCCAAGAGTTAAGACTGATTACCGGTATACCAAACTGTATACAATAAGCAATCTCAGAAAGCGTCCCTGCTTCCCCGGGAAGTGCCACTACCAGATCAGCGCTTTTGACCACCAATACATTTCTAGCCAACCCTAAGCCTGTAGGAATAACAATATCTACATAGGGATTGGCATCATTTTTGTCGTAACTCGGTATAATACCTATAGTTAGGCCACCTATAGCCTTAAAACCCCTACAAACCGCCTTCATTGTTCCACTTAAGCCCCCACAAACCAGTATATCAACCACTTTTGCCAGATTTTTGCCTAAATCTTGGGCTAACTGCTCCACTTCATTATTACAGCTATGCCCACCTATAACCCCTACGACTTTCTTGCGCATATTATTTATGGCGGTTAATAACTTTGTTATTTCCAGCGGGTGGCTTGGCAAGTTTCGAACAGGGCCTCTGAGGATGCCGAGCGGGCAGGGTTGACCTGCTCCCTCAAAATCGGTCAGAGCGAGGCACCGCAAGGGAGCGCAGTTTTGCCACGCTGGGGCAAAACAAGCGTCCCTGTGAGAAATTTGACAAGACAAGACCCGCTGAAATCTGACATATTTATTGTCAATATGCGCCTGGACAGAATCGAACTGTCACACCCAGCTCCGGAGGCTGGTGCCCTATCCATTGGGCCACAGGCGCGTATTAAAATAGGTTTAATTGTTGTTCTGCGGCACCTTTCTTATCTTCACCCGAGAAAATAGAAATCTTGCCGTATTCTCCGTCGAAACCTGCCTGGATATCAACTTTACCTTCTCTAACCCTTAAGATACCCTCTGCAACCCTCGGTGCTAAATTCTTTAATAAGCCTTCTTTAGATACCTTAGTCAAAATCTCAAATTCATTACCCAGCTTAACTATGCAGTTATGGTATTCCCTTTCTACGCCTTGCGAGGCCTTACCAATACCCTTAGCCTCAGCAATAATCTCATCTAAAGAAATAAGGTTTTTAAAGGGGATGCCGTTTGATGGAATATATCCTTGCGGCCTATCCGCCAGCTGCTCTACCCGGTTCATTACACCTACGGTAACACCCTTGCCGCACTTAGGACACCTACCTTTATTCTCCCGAGTTTGTTCCGGTGAAAGCCTGATACTACAAAGCCGGTGACCATCATAGTGATATTTACCTTCCTCGGGGAAGAATTCTACGGTGTATAAAAACCTCTTTTTGTCTTTAGTTTTTAGTACCTCCCTAATGGTTTTATAATTTAAGTCGCAGTCAAAAACATTGGCCTCGCGGCCTATCTTAGACGGCGAATGCGAGTCACTGTTAGAAACTAAACTGAACCTATCCAGGGCGCTCAGGCGCCAGTTCATCGCCGGGTCGCTGGATAAACCTGTCTCTAGGGCAAAGATTTTAGGGGTCTGTTTGCCAAAACAGTCTTCGATTCTATCAAAGCCGGACATAGAACCAAATAGGCTAAACCAGGGCGTCCAGATATGTCCGGGTATTACCATACAGTTTTCATCAATATCAAAAACAATCCCCGCAAGCTCCTCGGCATCCATGCCCAGTATCGGCCGGCCGTCAGAGGCTAAGTTACCATAACGGGCGAGCGTCTCGTTTATTTTATCCGTAGTTTTAAAGGATGGGCTTAAGACTACGTTATGGATACGATAAGTCTTGCCCTTTTTAGAATAAATACTGCTGATTTCCGCACTCAAGATAAAATTGACGCCCTGATATTTAAAAAGTCCGTTAGCTGAGTCTTCTAGGTTATTCTTTAATTCTTCTAACCACAGGTGGTGAGTAAAGTCGCCTGTGCCCATTAAAGTGATGCCTTTTAGTTTCGCCCATTCTGCAATATGTTCGACGTTCATATCCCGGGAAGTGGCGCGGCTATATTTAGAGTGGATGTGAAAATCGGCTATGAATTCCATTGTATTTCTTCTTAGGAAAAGCTGGGTTTATGAACCTAAATCTGGATTTTTATAAACAATCTTACCGCGGCAGATGGTATATTCGATCACGCCGGTTAATTTCTTACCCAGAAACGCGGAGTTCTTAGATTTAGATAAAAAATCTTCTTTTTTAACTATCCATTCCTTCCGGGGAGAAACCAGAATAATATCCGCATCGCATCCTACGCCTAAGGCGCCTTTATTGATGCCTAAAATTTTTGCCGGGTTAAGACATAACTTCCGGACTAACTCTAGCCAGCCCAACAAACCAGTATTGATTAATTCTGCGATGCTCGCTGCCAATTCGGTTTCTAAACCAATGGTGCCGAATGCTGCGCGCTCAAACTCAATCTCTTTCTCGTTTTCCGTATGCGGGGCGTGGTCGGAGGCAATCACATCTATTACGCCGCTTTTTAAGCCCTGCCTTAGGGCCTCTAAATCCTCCCTGCTTCTTAAGGGAGGATTAATTTTCATGTTCGCGTCAAAGCCCAACACTGCCTCTTCGGTTAAACTAAAGTGGTGCGGCGTAACTTCTGCGCTAACCTGTACGCCTTCTTTCTTAGCCTTGGCGATTATTTCCACTGATTCCCGACAACTGACATGCGCTATGTGTAGCGGGGCTTTAATTCTTTCTGCCAATTCTATATCTCTCTGCACTCTTTTATATTCTGATTCCCGGGATATCCCCCTTAAGCCCATCCTCGTAGAGATAATCCCCCGGTTCACCACACCATTGCCAGAAAGCGATTTATCCTCGCAATGGCAGATGACTAATATTCCTTCTTCTTTAGCCTTTCTCAACGCCTCCCGCATCAGTTCATCGCTATCTACAGAGGCGCCGTCGTCGGAAATAGCTACTACGCCTTCTTTTTTAAAACTAGCAATATCAGTCACCTCTTTACCGAGGCGCCCTTTAGTGATTGCGCCGGCAAGAAAAACATTAGCCTGCGCACTTTGTTTAATGGCCCCCTTAAGTAGCCTGATATTATCCAGGCTATCCATGGCCGGTAGAGTATTAGGCATAGCTAAGACGCTGGTTACTCCACCCTTCAATGCTGCCCTGGTGCCAGTGGCAACAGTCTCTTTATCTTCTCTGCCCGGCTCTCTTAAATGCACGTGTATATCTATAATGCCCGGCATGACGATTTTATCAGCAGCATCGATTGTATCATCTGCCTGTGTCTTAAGATTCTTGGCGACTTGTGCAATCTTGTCATTTTCTACCAAGATATCGCAAACCTCATCCCGCTTATTTGCCGGATCAATGACGCGTCCGTTTTTAATGAGTATCTTCATGGGTAATATTCTCGTTGGCTCCTGCTACCAAAAACAAAACTGCCATGCGTACCGCAATGCCGTTAGTGACCTGCTCTAAGATGACGGAATTTGCGCCATCGGCTACGTCGCTTGCGATTTCAATCCCGCGATTCAAGGGCCCCGGATGCATCACAATGATGTTTTTCTTGGCCTTGCGGAGCCTCTCCTGGGTAATACCGAAATTCTGAAAGTATTCTAATTGTTGCGGGAAAACTCCCTCTTCATCGCGCTCAAACTGCATCCTTAGCACATTCACCGCATCAGCATTATGCAACGCCTCATCTATATCGTGGGTTATTTTTACACCCATTTGCCCAATGTCCGGCGGGGTCAACATTTCGGGGGCACACACCGTCACCTGAGCGCCTAATTTAGTCAGCCCCCAGATATTGGAGCGCGCCACCCGCGAATGCGCA
>JAZDLA010000039.1:0-9419 GCA_043802425.1 Candidatus Omnitrophota bacterium | reverse complement strand
AATATATCCGATTTTCTAGATCAGGCTCATCCTGCGGCACCTGGGCCTAGAGAATTACAGAGAAATTGGAGCCAGATCTTAAGTGAGGCTCCCAGGCATGAAATACTTGATGCTATCCGCATAGAGCCGCGCTTTATGGATGTATTACTCACCGGGATGTTTAAAAATATTATTTTGCTTATCTTTAGGGTATTCTGGTTTTTAAGAATAAAAGGAACAAATAATCTACCTACGCAGGGCCCCTATATAATCTGCTCTAACCATGCCAGCTATTTAGACGGATTCCTGATTGCCAGCAGCATAGGGTGCCGTCAGGCGATGAATTTATTCTTCTTAGGTTACAGCGCTATTTTAGAACACCCGTCGATAAATTGGGCAACCAAGGTAGCCCGGCTGATTTCTATTGACCCTAACCAGCATTTAACCGAGGCTATGCAGGCCGCCGCTTTTGTCCTGGCGCAAAAAAAGAGCGTCTGCATATTTCCCGAAGGACGGCGCTCCATAGATGAGAGCATAGGAGAATTTAAAAAGGGCATAGGTATTTTAGTTAAAGAATTGGGGGTTCCTGTTGTTCCGGCCTATATTCAGGGCTCGCATCATTCCTGGCCGAGAACCCGGCGCCTGCCAAGGGTGTTTTACCCTTTAAAAATCATTTTCGGTCGGCCAATTAGGGCAGAGGAATTGTTAGGGCAAACAAAAAGGGAATCTGCGTTAGATGATTACGAATTCATTGCTAAAAAGCTAAGAGAAGAGGTCGTGAAGCTGGCATGTTAAGGTATATCATATTAGGCATTAGCCAGGGGATAACCGAATTTTTACCGGTAAGCAGTTCCGGTCACCTGGTGATTATGCAGCATATCTTAGGTATAACGTATAATCAGTTAGCCTTATCCGTAGTCTTACATCTGGGCACGGCTTTTGCCCTAGCGGTATTTTTCTTCAGGGATTTATTGGGCCTGGCAAAGAATTTTAAATTATTGAGGCTTTTATTTATTGTGACTATAATTACTGCAATAATAGGCCTGTTAGGCAAAGATTTCTTCGAGGCCCTATTCAGTTCTGTAAAACTCGTTGCCCTGGCGTTAATCGTAACCGGAATCATACTCATCCTTACTAAGAAATTTATCTTTGGCCAAAGAAAAAAGATCACCTTTAAAGATGCGTTAGTGTTAGGTTTTACGCAGAGTATCGCGATTATCCCGGGGATATCCCGTTCTGGCATTACCATTTCTACCCTTTTATTCAGGGGCATTGACAGAGAGAATAGTTTCCGTTTTTCTTTCCTGGCTGCTATGCCGGTGATTTTCGGCGCGGCGATATTAGAGGCAAAAAATATTGATTTTGCCATGCGCATGGAATCGGGAAATTTATTAGCAGGATTTGTGGCCAGTTTTTTAGCGGGGATTATATCCCTTAAATTCTTAAAAATGGTTTTAAAACAAGCCAGGTTGCATTATCTTGGCTATTATTGTATAATTATTGCTATAATTACTTTAATATTTATCTGAGTCTAAAACATGCACCTGAGATCAAAAATGTCAGGTGTAAATTCGCCTAAACAACTTAACTGCCATTGCGTAAGTTGTGGGCTCATTTAATGAGCATTCTTGTTTTGGGAACAGTAGCCCTGGATACAGTAAAGACCCCTTTTGGCAGCAGAAAACATATGCTGGGAGGCTCGGCGGCGCATTTTGCTATGTCTTGCCGCCTTTTTACCAAAGTGAATCTGGTAGCCGTAATTGGAGAAGATTTCCCGGATAAGTACCTTGATTTTTTGCAGAAGAAGGGCATAATCCTGGCTTCGGTTATTAAGGAGAAAGGTAGGACCTTCAAATGGGAAGGCGAATATAAGGGGGACCTGAATACCGCATTGACCTTGAATACAGAATTGGGGGTACTTATTACTTTTAGGCCGGTAATCTCCGAGGAGCAAAAGTTGGTCAAGCATATTTTTTTAGCTAATGTTGACCCTGATATACAGAGGCATCTTTTAGAGGGTATGCGCGCGCCTCACCTCGTAGGTTTAGATAGTATGAATTACTGGATAGAGCATAAACGTAGAGCCCTTTTACGTTTACTGAAGAAGGTGAATATCTATGTGGCTAATGACCAGGAGGCCAGGAGCTTATCGGGTGAGACTAAT
Organism: Candidatus Omnitrophota bacterium; assembly: GCA_043802425.1. Taxonomy (GTDB): domain Bacteria; phylum Omnitrophota; class Gorgyraeia; order Gygaellales; family Profunditerraquicolaceae; genus JAGUYA01. The sequence continues at coordinate 7,276 of JAZDLA010000039.1, read as the reverse complement.
CTGATCAAGGCAGCCAGGTGCCTGGCTTCCTATGGGCCCAAGATGATCCTGATCAAAAAGGGCGAACACGGAGTCATTTTTTACAGTGATAAATTTATTTTTTCTATTCCCGCCTATCCCACGGATAGGGTAATTGATCCTACAGGCGCAGGGGATACTTTCGCAGGGGGTTTTATGGGTTATTTAACCCGGGTGCAAAAGATAAACGCAGACAGCATTAAGAAGGCGATTGCCTATGGCACAATAGCCGCCTCTTTTAATGTAGAGGATTTCGGCCTTGATAGAACAAGTCGTCTGACACGCAAGGATTTAGAGCGCAGGTTAGCCGGATTTAGAAAGCATGTTTTGTTTTAAGCGGAGGTATGACTATGTTAGAAGAAAAAATCTTTAATGACTATAAAGAGGCGATGAAGAGTAAAGACGAATTAAAAAGCTCGGCATTGAGTTTCTTGCGTGCGGCGATGATAAATGTGGCGATGGAAAAGAAAAAGAAGGCGCTTGAGGATAATGATGTTATTATCGTGATCAGGAAACAGATAAAAGAACGCCAGGATTCTATAGAGCAGTTTACCAAAGGCGGCCGCCAGGATTTAGCGGATAAGGAGGCCAGGGAGCTACAAATTTTAAAAGTTTATTTGCCGCCGGAACTCTCCAGCGACGAGATTAAGCAGATCATCGAGGAGGCCGTCTTATCGACAGGCGCAGCGACTATTAAAGACATGGGTAAGGTGATGAAAGAAGCCAGCGCTAAAATCGCAGGTAAAGCAGATGGCAAATTAGTCAGCGATTTGGTAAAAGAGAAGCTTTCTAAGGCTGCTGCTTAATTTTTTCTTGACAGCAAGGGTTAAGTATAGTATTTTAAGTTATTCTTTTTATTTTTTAGGGCTCATTTGTGATAATTTTCACAAGAACCCACCTTAGTATATTTCTCTAGATATGTTCCAGACATATTATATTGAGTCTAGCCGATTAGATGGCCTCCTACAGGAATTAAGAGAAAATCATAAAGTATTCTTACCGGCCAGCAAAGAGAATTCTTCCGGCCAGGCTGATTATTCTTATCAAGATGCCGCTAGCAATGGGCACTTCCTATTTAATCCCTATCGCGTAATCGAACCCCTGAAAACTTTCTTTACACCCCCTTTAGATAAAGCCGCGGAATACTTTAGCCAGGATGCCTTAGATGCGGGTCCGCTTAAGACTATCGTATTCGGAGTAAAAAGCTGCGATCTAGCCGGACATAAAATCCAGGATTTTGTATTCTTGGAAGGGGTAGAGGTCGATTCTCTATACCGTTTAAAGAGGGAGAATATAATTATCATCTCTGGCGACTGCACGGATTTTAAAGAAGTATGCCATTGTCTTGCCTGGGATATTCTGCCGCATCCGACGGCAGGTTTTGATCTTAACCTTTCGCCCTTAAATGACGGTTACCTGGTAGAGGTCGGTTCACAAAAAGGCGAAGAGCTCATTCAACAATATAAAGGATATTTTACGCTAGCCAAAGACGCGCAAGTAGGAGCGCGCAAAGCAAAAAGGGAGAATTTCATTGAGCGGCTAAAAAAGCATCTCTTACCGCAACAGTTAGTTTCTAAGGATAGCGTGCAAAGATTGATGAAAGAGGGTTATAATCTGGATACCTGGCAGGAGTTTATGCGTCCTTGTGTGGAATGCGGCGGATGCAATTTTATCTGCGATACCTGCCATTGTTTTCTCCTGGCGGATAAAAGAGAAGGCCAGATCAATAAGAAGCTTAAAATATGGGATTCCTGTCAATATACAAACTTTACCCGGGTTGCCGGCGGAGCTAATCCTTTAAAGACGAGGACCCAGAGATTAAGAAACAGGTTCCTGAAGAAATTTGATTTCTTTATGGATAATTTAGGTATGCCTGCCTGCTGCGGCTGCGGAAGGTGCATTGAGGTTTGTCCCGGTAAAATCGATATCCGGCAAGTTTTGAAGGATTTAGCAAAAAAGGCTTTGGTGAGGAAATGAAAAATATCTATCAGCCCATAGAAGCAACTCTTGAAGATATAATCACGGAGTCGCCTACGATAAAGACCTTTGTTTTAAAGCCCAAAGAGCCATTTGAATTTAAGACCGGCCAGTTTATTGAGCTAACTTTGCCCGGGATAGGAGAGGCACCTTTCACACCTTCTTCAGACCCTGGCGTCAAAGACAAAATAGACATCACCATTATGAACGTAGGCAGGGTTACTTCTTTGTTGCATTCGAGTAACAAAGATATTTCTTTGGGATTACGCGGGCCATACGGAAAAGGTTACCCTTTAGACAAGTTTGAAGGTAAGGATATTTTAATCGTCGGAGGTGGCGTGGGTTTGGCGCCTTTACGTTCTTTATTGCTCAGCCTATTTTCCGATATGGATAAGTATAATAAAGTGGTTTTACGTTACGGCGCACGCACGCCCGATGATATCATCTATAAGGAATCTATCCCCCAATGGACGAAAAAGAAAAAAGTAAACGTAGCGACTACCGTGGATGTCAGTGGCCCCGGATGGAAAGGTAATGTGGGTTTGGTTACCACCATCTTAGAGGATTTACCTGTAAATTCAAATAAAGCAGTATCCATCGTCTGCGGGCCGCCGATTATGATGAAATTTGTCACCTTAAAATTATTAGACTCAGGATTTAAGCCGCAAGATATATATCTGTCTATGGAAAAGAACATGTCCTGCGGTTTAGGTAAATGCGGGCACTGCCGTATCGGAAATTACTACGCCTGTAAAGACGGCCCGGTGTTTACCTATGAACAGCTCAAAGACATACACGATATCTGGGACTAAACTAGTAGCTTGTATGTAGTAGGTAGGGTATGAAAAGATTATTCATCGATTTAGAGATTTGTAGTAAGTGTAAAGAGTGTAAAGTAGCTTGCGAGTATTTTTATCATCCGCAGAATAATGGTATCAGCTCTTTACGCGAATATGCTACCTTTGCTACAATCTGTCGTCATTGCGAAGAGGCGCCCTGCGTGAACTCCTGTTATCATAATGCCCTTGAGCGCGCTAGTGACGGGCACCTCAAACGTTATAAGATGCGTTGCACCAGCTGTAAATCCTGCACCGTGGCTTGTCCTTTTGGGGTAATCTTTGAGGATTTTATCCCTTATCTGGATTCCCGGTGTGATTATTGCCTAGGTACATCAGTAAAACTTCCCAAATGCGTAACCAGTTGCCCTGAAAAAGCAATAGAGATAAAAGAGATAGAAGAGGATTTAGAAAAAAATATCTATTTTATCGGTGAACACCTGGCCGTGCATACGCCTAAGTGGTCAAAAGAGGATATACAACCTAAGAAGAAATGAGATTAATATTCAATTATTTAATATTCCCCGGGTTTTTATTCAGCGCCTGCGCAGGATTAATCGCCGGATGGATAGACAGGAAAGTCACTGCCCGCATACAGTGGCGCGTAGGGCCGCCCTGGTATCAGAACTTCCTGGATATTGTAAAATTACTGGGGAAAGAAACTATTGTGCCTGAAGGGGCAAAATTAACCTTCTTGTTCTCTCCGTTTTTGGGGCTCTTGAGTTTGGTTTTAGTGGCGACAATCCTGGGTAAAGTGATTATTTCGCCTTTAGAAGGCTTTGCGGGAGATTTAATCGTTGTCTTATATCTTCTGGTTATTCCGGCGATAGCAATAATTATAGGCGCCTCTGCTTCCAGAAATCCCCTGGCTTCTGTGGGCGCTTCACGGGAAATGAAATTAGTTTTAGGGTATGAACTGCCCTTTATATTATCCATAATCGCCGTGATTATTAAATCCGGAGGTAACATACAGTTCGGATCAATCTTAAACCATCAGTTAGGTGCCGGTTCAAACCTGGCATCCTGGTCGGGGATACTGGCGTTTATCGTAGCTATAATCTGTATGCAGGCAAAATTGGGTTTTGTACCTTTTGATATGTCCGAGGCAGAGCAGGAGATTATGGCAGGTGTGCTCATCGAATATTCGGGCCTGCCTTTAGCTATCTTTAAATTGACAAAGGCAATCTTACTCTATACAATGCCTTTATTGTTGATTAGTTTATTCTGGGCGGGAAATCTGGGCATCTTGGTTTTAATAGGCAAATACGTAGCATTGCTGGTTATCATTATACTGATTAAGAACACTAATCCGCGTTTACGCATTGACCAGGCATTGAGATTCTTTTGGGGACCGATGGCTGTTTTAGCCCTGGTTGCGGTTATATTAGCGGCTTTTGGATATTAAATGAGCGTTAAATTAAAAGCATTAACTAAATCCCTTTGGGTATTCCATGCTGCCTGTTCTCCCTGCAATAATTGTGATATTGAGATTTTAGACCTTTTAACGCCCAGGTACGATGTAGAAAGATTCGGGATAGTTTTAGTGGGAAGCGTGCGGCATGCGGATGTGCTTTTAGTTACCGGCGTACCTAATTATAAGACTAAAGAGAGATTAAAGAAATTATACAGCCAAGCGCCGCAGCCGTGTTTGGTGATAGCAGTAGGTAGCTGTGCTTGCGGGAGGGTTATGTTTAAAGATTCCTATAATAGCCCCTGTGCCGTAGATGAGGTGGTGCCGGTAAGCGCTTATATCCCCGGTTGTCCGCCTAAGCCTGAGGCAATGATTGCAGGAGTAGTAAAGTTAATAGAGAAAGTCAGAGGTAAGAAGTAATGTCCATAGAAGGTGAGGTTAAAGAGAGATTGGGTAGTAAGATAATTGATTGGTACCAGCATTCTCCGCGCAGGATATATTTTTCTATTAAGCCGGGGGACATTAAAGAGGCGGCGCGTTTATTATTCCGGGAGCTGGGTTTAAGGTTTGTTATTGCTTCCGGCCAGGATACGCCGGCCGGTCTTGAGATACTGTATCATTTTAGTTTTGACAAGACGGGCGAAATGATTTCTGTGCGCGTTCTGATAGAAGATAAGAAAAAGCCCCAAATAGACTCCCTGGCGAACCTCTTTCCCGCTGCAGAGTGGATTGAGCGGGAGATGTGGGAATTGCTAGGGATTAATTTTATCGGGCATCCGAATTTAAAACGGTTGCTTTTAGCCGATGAGTGGCCGGAAGGTAAGTACCCATTAAGACATGAATAAATGTTCGAATGTTAACATTAAAACATTTTAACATTGTAACATTATAACAGTAAAAACATGAGCCATAAAGTCGTCATACCCATAGGTCCTTATCACCCTTTACAGGAAGAGCCGGAACTCTTCAGGCTTTACGTAGAAGGCGAAAAGGTAGTAGATATCGATATAGTCTTGGGCTATATGCACCGGGGGATCGAGAAGCTTTCTGAGTCAAAGCACTTTGACCAGGTGCCGTTTCTGGTTGAACGTATCTGCGGTATTTGTTCTTCCAGCCATCCGTATGCTTATGTCTTAGCGGTTGAGGATATACTGGGCGGTGAGGCGCGTGTTGTTCCGGAGAGGGCGCTATACATACGCACGATTGTAGATGAATTACAGAGAGTACACAGCCATTTATTGTGGCTGGGGTTAGCTGGCCATTTTATCGGCTACAATACAGTCTGGATGTGGGCCTGGAAGTATCGTGAACCGGTCCTGGATTGTTTTGAAATGATCACCGGTAACCGCAATCATTATGGTATGTGTAAAGTAGGGGGCGTCAGGGGCGATATAAGAGACGAAGATATCCCTATATTAAGAAAGACCCTAGATGATTTGGTTCCGGCTGTAGATATGTTCAAAGGCGCAGTCATGGATGACCCGGTGATAAAGGCAAGGCTTAAGGGTGTAGGTATTTTGACTAAACAGCAGGCAATTGATTGGGCTGTAGTGGGCCCTACTGCCCGGGCTTCTGGATTGAATATAGATGTGCGTAGAGACGACCCCTATGGCGTATACGACAGGGTAGATTGGAATGTGATTGTACAAAAAGACGGGGATATCTTTGCCAAGACTGTGGTAAGAATCTTAGAGTTGTATGAGTCCGTAGGTATTCTCCGCCAGTGTTTAGATAAGATGCCTAAAGGAGAGATTGATGCCGACGTCAAAGATATCCCGCCCGGAGAAGGCATAGGTCATGTAGAGGCGCCGCGCGGGGAATGTTTTCATTATGTAAGAAGTGACGGCACCAATAGGCCGATTAGACATAAAATACGCGCCCCCAGCTACATGAATGTAGCCTCTAATAAAATTGCCGCAGTAGGCGCTACTATATCCGATGCAGCCATTACCTTAGCTGCAGTCGACCCTTGTTATTGCTGTACAGAAAGGTTGGCAGTCATAGAGAGGGACACGGACAAAAAAGTCATGAACGGCTGGGACCTGATAAAACTTTCGCAGGAAAAGACAGAACAGTTAAAAAAACGATAAATTCATGGGAAATCTGATCAGCATAAGAGAAAAGATAAAAGGAATGGCAGAGCTTACGCTCTCTATGCTAAAGACTGCCTTCGATGGTTTTATAGAACACGACCTGGATACTCTCAGCCGTGTATTAAAAGATGAACAGAGGCTCAACGATACGGAAAAGCAGATTACCTTATCTTTGGTAGATATATCTAAGGGCAGAATAAACGCCACCGATAAGAAGAATATTATGCTTTTTACAAATATAGTTGCGGATTTAGAGCAGATCGGCGACTATATCAAGGATATGGTCGAGAGGATTGAGATAAAGATACAGGAAAAACTACTTTTTAGCGATGAGGCCTTAGGGGAATATAAGCATCTGTATAATGTAGTGGAGACAGAACTCTCTGATGTGGAGAAGACCTTGAGGATGAATGACAAAAGCTTTGCTAAGCGCATCTTGTGCAATAAGGAACACGCAGATAGCCTGGTCCAGAAATATAGGGATGCCCATGCGCGAAGGCTTATTTCGGGTATCTGCGAACCCCGTGCCTGTAACATGTTTTTAAATCTCCTAGATTTTACTGCCCAGATTTCGCATCACACTAAGACAATTGCGAAAAATATTTTAAGTTTAAAATGATAAATCACCTGTATCCTTATTTTAAAGCTGACCCCTTAAACAGCTTTGTGGTTTGGGCCATAGGCTTATTCTCTGTCTTGACCCTGATCTATTCCTTCCGGTTTATGAAGGGTAGGCAATCCCTTACACAATATTATATTTATATTCTTTTGACCGCACTCGCCTCTATCGCAGCGGTCCTCTCCAATAACCTTATTTTACTTGCGGTATTTTGGGGGTTTTTAGGGTTAACCCTGTATATTCTGGTTAATATGGGTGATGATGCCAGCAACATAGCTAAGAAAACTTTTCTTATTGTTGGCGGCTCAGATGCGTTAATGCT
>JAZDLA010000038.1:0-5687 GCA_043802425.1 Candidatus Omnitrophota bacterium | reverse complement strand
ATAGGTCAGCTCATCGGGGCTTTTAAAAGTTGCCCTCATTTGCAAAAACGAATCCTAGAGGGTCAGGACGCCATTAAAAAAGTAGCGCGCAGGCATTCTCACTTCGGTTCATTCCTCTTTTTAGGTAGAAATATAAACTACCCTTCTGCCCTGGAGGGCGCGTTAAAACTCAAAGAAATCTCTTACATCCCGGCTGAAGGTTATGCTGCGGGAGAGATGAAACATGGGCCCATTGCCTTAATTGATGAATACCGCGCAGTAGTCTGCATTGCCCCCGAATCCCGCGTTTACGAGAAAATGATCTCCAATATCCAGGAGATCCGCAGCCGGCGAGGCAAAATTATTGCCCTTGCCAGCGAAGGCGATAGCGATATTAAAGAACTCACTAGGGAGGTTATATACGTACCCAAAGTTGAAGAGTTATTTTCTCCGTTAATCGTGGCGCTTCCTTTACAATTATTAGCCTACCATATTGCCGTAAAGCGCAGTTGCGATGTGGATCAGCCGCGCAATTTAGCTAAGTCCGTAACCGTAGAATAATAAGCGTAAAATATATTGCAAACACCCTAAGGGGTGGTATAGTAATATTAACTAGGTGTCGCCAAACATATACGCTGAATTCGGTTCTTGACCGCGGCGAAGAATAAGATGTTAAAAAAGAACAAGAGTGGAATAGGTGGTGCTGCGTTTAGCCTTCTTGAGGTCATTGTAGCGATGGTAATATTGGGCATAAGCGTAACCGGCTTTATCGCTGTACACCTTAATTATAAGTATAATATATCTAAATTACATTATTATTTTGTGGCTGTTAATTTAGCAAGAGAGATAGAGGAGTATTTCGAGTCTATAAGATTGACGCGGGATTGGAGCATGGCTTATTATTATGCCGATTCAGGAATCTGCTATAGTGGCGCAGGGCCGAGTACTTATACATGTTCTGGTTATGCCTTGCGCCAGGCCAGCATCCCTCCTGCCACAGAAACCTGGAGAGAAGGAAGCACAGAATATACTAGGCGCAACAGGCCAGACCAGACCCCTTTTGATGTGCTGGGAGACATCAAAGTCAAGAATTTGGTACCCAAAGGAGCTCCCAATAGCGTAAGAATTGACTGTACCGCCACTTACAGTAGTACTTATGGCAGTTATGTGGTTACTACAAAGATTATATGGCAAGATTTAACGCCGCAAGGACAACTACGGGATTACAGCGAGACATTGAGCCTGATTCCGCTTACGCCGGTAAATAATCAGATACTGTCAGAGATGGAACCTTTAGGTTGGTAAAAACGTAAGGAGGTGAGTAGGATGATTAAGTATGGTAACAGAAGGGCGGTTAGTTTAATCGAGCTATTGATGGCTTTAGCGTTATTAGGGATAGTTGTTGTGGCTGGAACCGTGGTTACGCGCACTGCTTTTAACGCACAGAAGCAAGCCGAAGATACGGCTATTTTTTCATTCGCAGAGGTAGCGCAAGGAGTTGAGGTTGTTTTTCAAAAGGTGGCTGTTGCCCAAGATTTCTCTTTGCCGAGCTCTTCGGAGGTGCGCTTCACCAGCCGCGGCGCCACAGGTAGAATATATCAAGAGGCAAGCAAGTTAATGTATGTGGGTAATATCAGTAATCCTTCTAGCGCGACTGTCGTTCTGGATAATGTAAAGAGCACAAATTTTGCTTTGGATAGCTTAAACCGGCTGGTTATTGAGATCGAAATGAATGATACTGCCAAAACTAAACTAAGAACCGCGGTGAGGACGCGTAACCCTTACGAACCACAAACCACTGCACGGAGAATAATGAATTGACGCTAAAGAAAGATTCAAAGGGCGTTGCTTTAATTTTTACCTTGGGGTTGATGGGGCTTATAGTTGTCATCATAGCTACTTTATTGATGCATCTAAAAGCCCAGGTCTCTCGTCAACAACTATGGATGGACCGGGTTAAAGCCCATTATCTTTGTCAGACGGGCCTAAGCGTAGCCATGCTGGATTTAGCCGCAGGCAAGGTGCCTTCGCTTCCCTCAGGGCAAAGTTATACCAGGACCTTTACTTTTACAATGGGCGCCAGGGCATACGATGTGACCTACAAGATTACGAATGATAAAGGTAGCCGGATATTTTACGCAACCGTTCCTTCTCCCCAAGGGTTAAACTACACTTATTATTTAAAGGCGTCTGGCCAAAGGGCTTTTCCCGCATTTATTCGAGGTAAACCATGAGATGGTTGTTGCCTCACGATTATTGCGGGGGGATAAGCCTGATGGAACTAATAATTGTGTTGGTGATTATTGCGGTATTAGCCACCATCGCTATACCGGCATTAATCCCAAGCAGTGTATTAGAAAGACAGGCCAAGGTTGTTCTAAAGCTTATCTGGCAAGCGGAAAAAGATTATTTTGCTTACCGGTCCTGGTATACCCCTGACTGGAGCAATTTAAATATGGAAGACCCTAGTATATCCGATGCGCACTATGCATACGATTTTGAAGATTATGGAAATAATTTGATAATAAGAGCGACCAGAAAAGGGGCTAATTCGGGTTTTAGAATAGATAGACTTGGTAATATCACTAAGTTCTAAAAAAAAGGGGGGGGGATGCTTAAAAGGATAAATAAAATATATTGCGCATTATTTGTTATAGGGCTGTGTGCCGGCCTATTTTTTGCCTTAAATAAAGCAAGGGCATTAACTCCCGAAGGTGAGTCGTCTCAGGGCGAGTCGCCGTCCAGCGTTGCCTACGATGAAAGTTGGAAGGCAACCCAGACACTGGTGAGTACAAGTAGCGGGTATCAGTATTTCTATCCTTATGGAAGTTCGCCTGCGTATCCTTTACCTGCGCTGCCTACTAGCCAGCAGACGCCAACAGCAGGTCAATTAGAGAATACTAACGGAGGTTGGGTAGAGGGGATATTTCCTAAACTAGTGGTGACAAAATGGTCAGTGCACGGGCACATACATTTCAGATAATTTGGGCGCTTACGGTCTGTTTATGTGCTTTCTTTTTAGGTTTAGGCATAGCCAATTTATCTTCGAGAGTGCATAAAAAAAGGAATAATCTGTACCCTTTGATGGGAGCGAATACGATTATGACGAAAAGAACGCAGGCAATCAAGGAAGCCCTAAAACAAAACAAAGATACCTATAATTTTGAATTCACCGGTCCACACCCTGCCCTGGGTAAGAATTAGAAGGAGGAGCCAATGCGTAAACCAGAGTTTATTTTAGTAATTTTAATGATTTCTGCTAGCTTGATTTTATACTTGTTTGTTGATAGGGGTTTTTGTGATACAGCAGGTAACCCCTATACCGCAGAGCCTTCTGGCAGCATTGGGGCATGGTATGATGAGACTTGGCAGGCAAGCGGGTATTACCGCTTAGAAAGAATTGGTAGCAGTGATAATTTTCGTTACGAATATACAACTACCCCTACTACCGCTTCTAACCCTACTTTTAAAAAAGCGGGTTCCCTGCAAGACAGAGAGACTGAAATAGCAGGCGGACACAAACATGATTACGAGGATGCCACCAGCGGAGCAAGCATACCCCAGGATATTGTGGTTACCGAGTGGAAAGCAACTGGGCATGTACATTTTGCTGCCTCTCAGTAGGCTGTATAATTCTAAGTAACCCGGTCCCCCTCGCCGTAAAGATACATAAAGTTAAAATACCCAACTCAAGATGCTTTATATTGTTGCTACTGCTATCGGTAATCTTAAGGATATAAGCTTACGCGCTTTAGAGGTATTAAAATCTGTGGATTTGATTGCCTGCGAGGACACCCGGCACAGCAAAATTTTGCTCCAACATTACAATATCCAAATCCCCACCACCAGCTATTGTCAACATAACAAAATTACCAAAGGCGAATACCTCATCAGGCTGCTCAAAGAGGATAAGTCTATTGCCCTGGTTTCAGATGCCGGTACGCCGGGCATACTAGACCCGGGGTATAATATAATTAATTTAGCGATTAAAAATAATATTGAGATAACCTTTATCCCCGGCCCCGCAGCTTTTATTAATGCCCTGGTTCTTTCGGGTAAGCCTGCGCACCAGTTTATTTTCGCCGGATTCTTACCCCGTGGCTCACTTGCCCGGCGCAACCGTTTGAAAGAGTTAACTAAACTAAAATGCACCATCGTATTTTATGAGTCCTGTCACAGGGTATTAAAAACCCTGCAGGATATCCAGGTTGTCTTTGGTGATACAGAGATAGTCTGCGCTAGGGAACTGACCAAGAAATTTGAGGAGGTCAAGCGGGGTAGCGCCCACGATATCTTTGAAGCGCTCAAAACTCAGAAACCGCGCGGAGAGTTTGTGTTAGTGCTTTAAATTTTTCCTTGACAAGAGATGGTTTAGATGGTATATTTTATTAAATTAGATAAGACCTTTAAGCTAGTTCCAGAGAAACTAGCAAGGGAAAAAGATGAATCCTAATCAGATTACGACACAACCCAACTGCCAAAATAAAACGGTTGGGTTTTTTATTGCCTGTTTTAAAGGAGCAAGATGAAAGAAAAAGCCAAGATTTTGGATAAAGAAGGGATAAATCGTAGTGTTATGCGCATTGCCCACGAGATTTTAGAAAAGAATAAGGGCACCAAAGATTTATGCCTGGTAGGTATCCGTAACCGCGGCGCGTATCTGGCTAGTCGTATCGCAGATTGCGTGAAAACAATTGATCAGGGCAGTATACCCGTAGGGGCCTTGGACATTACCTTATACCGCGATGACTTAACTTTAATTGCCAGTCAACCTGTAGTGCATAAGACCGAAATAGATTTTGATATCACCGATAAAAATTTAGTGTTGGTGGATGATGTGTTGTATACGGGCAGGACTATCCGTGCAGCCCTGGATGCCCTGATGGATTTAGGTCGGCCCAAATCCATACAATTAGCGGTTCTTGTGGATAGGGGGCATCGGGAAATTCCCATCCGCGCAGATTATGTGGGGAAAAATATCCCCACTGCGCAGAAAGAGACTGTAGAGGTGCGCTTGGCGCAGACAGACGGCAAAGACGAGGTCGTAATTGTAGAACAAGATTAAATATAGCGATGACTTGGATAAGAAAAGATTTATTGGGCCTGGAGGACTTAAGTAGAGAGGAGCTGGAGTTTATCCTAGCTACCACAGACTCCTTTAAGGAGGTTTCTACAAGAGAGATTAAAAAAGTGCCGGCGCTACGCGGTAAAACAGTGGTAAATTTGTTTTACGAGCCCTCTACCCGGACCAGGGTCTCTTTTGAGATCGCTGCCAAGCGCTTATCCGCAGACGTGATTAATATCGCTTCCGAGACTTCAAGCGTCAAAAAGGGCGAAACCCTTATTGATACAGGCCAAAACATAGAAGCCCTCAAGGTAGATATTATCGTGGTGCGGCATAATTATTCCGGAGCAGCGGCGATGCTGGCGCGTCATGTCAAGGCTAGCGTGATTAACGCCGGAGATGGTTGGCACGAACATCCCACCCAGGCGCTCCTGGACATCTTTACTTTAAAGGAAAAATTAGGCAGGATTGAAGGCGTCAATGTCAGTATCGTCGGTGATATTGCGCATTCGCGGGTGGCGCGCTCCAATATCTGGGGGCTGACTAAATTAGGCGCTCAGGTGACGGTGTGTGCCCCCGAAATGTTGACCCCGCCGGACATTGGGCAAATGGGTGTAAAAATAACCCACGATATAGATGAGGC
>JAZDLA010000037.1:0-2801 GCA_043802425.1 Candidatus Omnitrophota bacterium | reverse complement strand
CTACCCATATCCCCGGGGATAATCACCGGTTGGCCTATCTTCCTGTATCTTTCTGGCAATGCCGGATGCCCCGGACCAAAGGCGCGCGTCGCACCTTTGCGATGCACACAGAGATTCTTCTCTTTGCCATTAATTACATACGTTTCTATCTTAGCGATATTATGCGCTACATCATAAATCAAATGCATGCCCATCTTCTGCCAGGACATGGCAAAAACCCTCTCAAAAGTCTTACGCATTAGGTGCATTAAACATTGCCGGTTTGCCCAGGCGTAATTAGCCGCGCACTTCATTGCCCCCAGATACGCCTTACCTTCTGGCGAATTAACCGGCGCACAAGCAAGCTGCCTATCAGGGACATTGATGTTGTATTTGGTAAGGCAGTGTATCATGCTTTTTACATATTCATCGCAAACCTGATAACCCAGCCCGCGTGAACCGGAATGAATCATTACAGTAATCTGGCCCAAGGTTAGGCCCAGCGTATCACAGGCATCCCGGTCATAAAGCTGGTCGATAACCTGGATCTCCAGAAAATGGTTCCCCGAACCTAATGTCCCGGATTGGGCCTTGCCTCTTTCGTATGCCCTATCCGAAACACAAGAAGGGTCTGCGCCCTGAATTGCGCCGTGTTCCTCAGTGCACTCTAAATCTTCCTGTGTTCCATAACCCTGCTCTACTGCCCACTTAGCGCCCTTAATCAAAATCTCTCTTTCCTCTCTGGCGCTAACTTTTATATCGCCTTTTGAACCCACGCCCGAGGGGATATCCGAAAACAGAGCGTAAACTAAATCTTTAACTTTATCCTTTATATCATCATATTGAAAATTTGTGGTGAGCATGCGCACACCACAATTGATGTCGTAGCCTACTCCTCCGGGAGAGATTACGCCGCCCTCTTCGATATCCGTCGCAGCGACACCTCCGATACAAAAACCATAACCCCAATGTATATCGGGCATAGCTAAGGAGGCATTTACAATACCCGGTAAAAAAGCTACATTAGCCACCTGCTCCAAAGCCTTATCCTGCCGGATATCTTTTAATAACTTCTCATCTGCATAAATAATTCCGGGCACGCGCATCCCGGGTTTAGAGGACTTAGGTATACGCCAACGGTAATCATCAATTTTTTCTAATTTGCCTTCCCAGATATTAGACATCGAAAACTACCTCTGCCTGCCAGGCGGACCCGGTCTTTTTTAGTTGCAGCTGGTGATATGTCGCTGCCTTAATTTCTGTATTTAGTCTATAACCTTGCGAATCTTGAGCTATCACCGTAGCTTCTATATGATCATCAGTCATATTGTTTATTTTAAAACCCGTGAATATAAACCCTCTAGTAGCAGATAAAAATAATAGCTCATTCAGCCAGTTTATAAAAAGTTCTTCTATGCTTTGGGCTTTCTGGAATATTTTTAGTGTTTCTTTTTTGGCGGGTTTTGATTTTTGTTTTGTGGCTATAATATCGAACATCGCCAGCGCAGTATTCTCAAACAAACTCTTTAAACTACTGCCCTTTACCCTGATGCTTATATCCGCGGTATGCTCGATAAGCTTGTAGGCCTTCAAAGGAGAATTAATTTAGTGGGCCATGAAGGAGTCGAACCTTCGACCTTGACATTAAGAGTGTCCTGCTCCGCCAATTGAGCTAATGGCCCTAGTTATTTACCGTCCGCCATTAGTCATCCTCGGCTATTACTACTCGAGGATTGAGCTAATGGCCCTAATCTCTACAACTAATTGATTATCAAATACTTCTGAGACTGCTATTTTATCTGCTTCTGCCCCGTTTTGCTCCAGGGACCACAGAGTATCCATTCGCCTGGCTAAAGTATCCACAGCACGCTGCTTATGATCCGGTGAAAGACGGCTGTACCTAAATGTCACCTCTAATGATTCATATCCTAGCAAGTCCCTCACTGTATTCAAATCCACTCCAGACATCACTAGCTGCGAAGCGAATGTATGCCTTAAATCATGGAAGTGAAAATCAATTATACATGATTTATTGACCACTGACAAGAAAGATTTCTTAATATCACCGTAGGGTTCGCCGTCCTGACTGCAGAATATCTAAGGCGAGTCTTTATGTTTAGGCACAGATATAATCGTTTTAATTACTATAGCATTCATGAGAACGTCCCTCTTTTCGCCATTCTTGATATCTAACAAATAGATAATATTCCGCTCGGCTAGTGGGTATTTTGTTGCGGATGGAGAATGATAGAAAAAGGAAGAAGTAGGCTGTTCCCCCACTTCTTCCTTACATATCTGGAGTATATAACAAACCTCTGAGTCACCCCAAAGGCTTATGTATTAATCAAGCTAAATTCGCTTTTCTTTATTCTTTGCTGTAACGCGAGGCGTCTGAAGCGTCTGAAGCGTCTGACCCATGCTCTCCACGCTCGTTATCCGATGCCCAACTACAAGCTATAAGCTTACTACCAGACAATTCTTTATTGTGTTTTAAAACTAATTGTCCTTTGTTAGCCTGAGTTAGTTCGGTTGTCTTCGCCTCTGCCCATTTTACAAAAGGCAGAATAACTGATGCGACTACAAAAACAGCAACTACTATGGGATTAAATAATTTTTTCATCTTTCCCTCCGACTTTAAGTATATTCTAAAAAATGACCCTTGTCAATATATAAATCATCCGTGATGTTACCATTTTAAAATGTTAAGAGTTATTACTATTTTGAAATGTTAAGTTTTATGGTAGCCTCTTACTAAAAAGGAGGCTCACCATGCAAAAGCTTCTCGTTACTATGAAAGATATCCAAAGGTACAAAGTTTTAAA
>JAZDLA010000036.1:0-25527 GCA_043802425.1 Candidatus Omnitrophota bacterium | reverse complement strand
GGGATTACTGTTTCTTTTGAAGATGCCGTCAGGCTTAATGTGGCAGCGGTCGCCATATCTATCTATATAGGGACAGATCATGAGCACCAGACTTTAATTAACCTGGCTAAGCTTATCGATGAGGGGCAGAAATACGGGATTCCGGTATTGGCGGTCACTGCGGTGGGTAAAGAATTGGAAAAACGCGATGCCAAGTATCTTTCCCTCTCCTGTCGTATTGCCGCGGAATTAGGCGCGCAGATAGTCAAAACATATTATTGCGAAGATTTCGAAAAGGTAGTCAAGTCCTGTCCCGTACCGGTAGTTATCGCCGGTGGCCCTAAGCTAAAGGATGAACTCGACGCTTTAAAGATGGCCCAGGAGGCAATCGCAAAGGGGGCAAAGGGCGTGGATATGGGCAGGAATATCTGGCAATCGAATTGGCCGGTAGCGGTGATTTCTGCCATACGCAGCATTGTGCACGAAAAGGCCTCATTTGATAAGGCCCGCGATCTATTTAATAGTCTGAAAAAATAAAAAGGAGACGGCGGTTATGTGTACGAAGAGAGCTATTCTTGTATTAACCTCTTTTTTGGCCTTTTTGCTATTTTCCGGGTGTCTGCGCACTCAGGTGCGTACTCACGATGGTACCGTTATGCAGCGTACTACAGCCGATCAACACAATCTGTTGGTTTTCTATTCCCTCGGTTGTAAAGAGTGTGTCGAAGTAAAGAATAAGATACTGCCACGGATAGAGAAAGAACTACAGGGCCAAATTCGGGTAGAATATAAAGATACAGCTGTTCTGGAGAATTATAAATTACTGTTGGCTCTTAAAGAAAAATACCAGGATAAAATAGAGTTGGTTCTACCGGTGTTTTATTTAGAGGGGCAATTATTAAATGGCAGGGCGGATATAAAAAACAATCTCAGGCGCCTTATTTATCAATCGCTGGGTAAAGATTATACGGCAAAAGAAGAGCTACCTGCAATAGACCTGGCAGCGCGCTTTAAGAACCTGAAGACCTTAGGCATTATTATTGCAGGCTTAGGAGACGGTATTAATCCCTGCGCTTTTACAGTGATAGTCTTTTTTATCTCTTTTCTCTCCCTGCAGGGTTACAGAAAAAGAGAGTTGATCGCCATAGGCCTTTCTTTCATCCTGGCCGTATTTCTGACCTATATCTTAATCGGGTTAGGCTTGTTTAATATTATTTATAGTATGGAAAAATTCCTCTTTGTAAGAAAGATCTTCAATATTTCCATCGGTATATTCAGCATTACCCTGGGAGTCCTATCTGTCTATGATTTAGTCCAGCTTAAGAAGACACGCCATAGCGAAGGCTTGATTCTTCAACTGCCTGAGGTAATCAAAAATCAGATTCATAAGATAATTGGATGGCATTACCGAAAGTCCAAGGGATCAGGTAAAAAGGGCCACAGTTACAATGTCGCCAGGCTCATCTTAAGCGCCTTCGTAACGGGTTTCCTAATTTCGTTTCTGGAGCTAGTCTGCACAGGGCAGCTCTATTTGCCGACGATAAAATTTGCCATGGAAACCGCGACGCTTAAATTTCAGGCCCTGACATATCTTCTGCTTTACAATGTTATGTTCACTATGCCTTTGCTGGTAATATTTCTCCTGGCCATAATGGGCGTAACCTCAGAAAAATTTTCTAAATTCTTAAGGAGGCACCTTGAAGAAATAAAAATATTGATGGCTGTGCTATTTTTCGCCTTAGGCGTCTTCTTGCTCTGGAGGCCGTAATGAAAAGAATATTTTTATTTTTAATATGCCTGTCTTTTGTTATACAGGGGTGCCATGCCCGTAAGAGCGGGCCGATGGAATTAGGGGATCCCGTAAAAATCACCAATTCCTATTCCTGGGATTTTGGCCAAAAGCCGGAAGGCGAGATTTTAAAACATACCTTTACCCTAAAGAACCGCTCTAGACAATCCCTGACCATACTGGATATAGATACTTCTTGCGGATGCACTATTTCCGAAGTTAAGGACAAAGTTCTCCTGCCTCGCCAGAGCACCACCATAGAAGTTCAGTTTAATACCAAAGGCTATGCAGGAGGGGTGCAGCAGTTTATATATGTGCATACCGATAACGTAGATAACCCGATTTTAAAATTTACCATTAAGGCGGAAATAATCAAATTAGAACAGGAAGGATAGAAAATGTGGGCTCTAAAATTAAGGATGTGGCTGCTATTGGCGATTTTATTCGGCATAGTTTATGCGTTGATTTCCTGGCTAAGCTATAGCGTAGGCATAACCAATTTCTATTTTTATCTCGGGCTTTCTCTAGCGATAATGTTTTTACAATATATGTTGGGGCCTAAGCTGGTAGAATGGACTATGCGCGTTCGATATATTAAGAGAGAAGAGAACCCGCACTTATATCAGACGGTGGAAGATTTAGCAGGGAGGGCCCGGATACCCATGCCTAAGGTAGGTATATCCCAGATCAATCTACCTAATGCCTTTGCTTTTGGCCGCGGCATAAAAGACGGACGGGTCTGCGTTACTGAAGGTATCTTAAGGTTATTAAACGCGGATGAATTAAGGGCGGTCCTGGGGCATGAATTAAGCCATCTGAAAAACCGGGATGTCCTGACCATTACCCTGCTTTCGGTTATCCCCATAGTGATGTATCGCATTGCCTGGCATTTTTTATTCTACGGCAGAAGGCGCAATGGAAGAGGGGGCAATACCGTATTAGTGGGATTGGTGGCATTTATCTTTTATTTCATCACTAACCTATTGGTTCTTTATGCTTCCCGCATACGCGAATATTTTGCGGATAGGGGTTCTGTACTCTTGGGTAACGAGCCATCCAGCCTTGCTTCCAGCCTCTATAAACTTGTCTATGGCTCTGCGCGCATGGATAAAGAGTCTTTAAAAGAAGTAGAAGGCCTGAAGGCCTTTTTTGTGAATGATCCCTCACGGGCTTTAAATGAGATTAAGGAACTGCAGGTACTGGATTTAGATAAAAGTGGCACGATTGATAAATTCGAATTAGAGCAACTGGAGGCCAAAAGGATAAACTTAGGTTTCGGGGATAAATTGCTGGAAATCCTCAGTACCCACCCCAATATGCTCAAGCGCATCAAGCAGCTCTCTACCTACAAAGCTTAGTCAAAGTCATAATAATTCAGGGGGTTTGTTCTAAAAGCGCTGAATTTACATTTCCCCCTCTTTCTTTAATTGACATAACCTGAATTATCCTATATAATTATGGAGCCCTAGCGAACTATAAACATTCAGGGCGGAATACTAAAGCGGCCATCAGCCGCGTATGTATAAAACTATGGAATTAAACGAGATTATTGCCCAAAGAAAGGCCAAATTAGAGTCTTTGAAGGCAAAAGGCGTGAATTTATACGATAATCAAGCCTTTTCCGGCTCTATCCCTATCCAAAAGGTGCTGGATAATTTCCAGGAGGAGCGTGATATTAATCTTTGCGGCAGGATTATGTCCAGGCGTTCACACGGTAAAGCCGTATTTATGGATTTAAGGGATTCTACCGCTAAAATACAGCTTTATGTTAAAGCGGACATTATCGGAGAGGATAAATTTCAGCTTCTTGAGGATTTGGATATCGCGGATATTATTAATGTAAAGGGTAAACTTTTTACGACCCATACCAAGGAGCCGACGGTTAAGGTAGAAGATTTTACTATTTTGACTAAGGCGTTGCGGCCCCTCCCGGAGAAGTGGCACGGCCTAAAAGACATAGAGCTACGTTACCGGCAGCGTTATCTGGATTTGCTGGCTAACGAAGATGTGAAGAAGGTATTCCTGATGCGTTCTAGGGTTATTCAGGCAGTAAGGAATTTCCTGGACGATAGAGGCTTCTTAGAGGTAGAAACCCCGATGATGCATTATATACCCGGCGGTGCCGCGGGCCGTCCTTTTAAAACATATCATAATGAATACGATGTAGATTTATACTTAAGGATTGCCCCGGAATTATATTTGAAGCGTCTTTTAGTTGGGGGGCTGGATAAGGTTTATGAGATAAACCGCAGTTTCCGTAACGAGGGCGTATCCACAAAACATAATCCGGAGTTTACTATGCTTGAGGTTTACTCTGCTTATGCTAATTATGAAGATATGATGCAGTTAACCCAGGATTTGGTTGTTAGTTTAGCCAAAGATATATTGGGCAAGACAGAATTGACCTATCAGTCTAAAGTTATCCAGCTAGATCCGCCATGGCAGAGGCGTTCTTTTGTCCAAACAGTAAAGGAGAAATTCGATATTGATCCCGATGACGAAGCGGCAGTAATGTTAAAGAAATTACAGCATAAAGGCTTTGCCAAGGGCGCATCAAAACTGACGCGTTCCCAGGTGGCTAAGATAATCGAGGACATATTAGAGCAGGAGATGAGCTCAAACCCCACTTTTGTCACGGATTATTTTACCAACTTATGCCCTTTGGCTAAGACCAAGAAAGACAATCCTTTAATCTCGGAAAGGTTTGAATTGTATATGGGTGGCATAGAAATAGGCAATGCCTATTCCGAATTAAACGACCCCGAGGAGCAGAAGAAGCGCTTTCAGGCGGAGATTAAAGAAGGCGATGCGGCGGATAAGAAAAATATGGATGAAGATTATATCCTGGCATTAGAGCATGGCATGCCTCCGGCAGGTGGTTTGGGTATAGGTATAGACAGGCTAGTGATGTTATTTACGGATCAGCCTTCAATTAGAGACGTGATTTTATTCCCTTTATTAAGGCCCCAAGCATAAGTGAAAACCGAACTTTTCATCAGCTGGCGGTATCTAGTCACCAAAAGAAGAGAAAAATTTATTTCCCTCATCAGCATCATATCTATTTTAGGGATAGCCATAGGCGTTGCGGCGTTGATTGTAGTCATCGGGGTAATGACTGGTTTTGATAAGGACCTGCGCAATAAAATCGTCGGGAATTATTCGCATATTACCCTCACCAGCTACAAAGCTATAGATAGCGAGGAATACGTTAAGGTATTAAGGAAGATTTCCGGCCATCCGCAGGTTAGGGGCATCAGCCCTTATGTGCAGGGGCAGGTTTTAGCTAAAGAAGGAAGCCGTTTCTTAGCAGTAGGCTTAAAAGGGATAGACCCGGCCACAGAGTCATCGGTGACTAAGATAAAAAAATACGTGGTTAGCGGTAATATCCAGAACTTAGTTCAAGATTGCGTAATTATCGGCACGGAGTTAGCCAGCTATCTGGGCTTAAGGCTAGACTCGGACTTAGTGACCTATTCGCCTTTCGGGAAAGAACGCAATTTAAAAGTAGTGGGCATATTTAATTCTGGGATGTACGATTATGACCTCAACCTGATTTTTACTAATCTTAAGACGGGCCAGGAGATATTAGGCCTAGATAATCAATTCAGCGCCGTAGCCATAAAATTAGATAATCTTTATCTTGCGGATAAGGTCAGGGATCAGCTCAGCGATGCCTTAGGTTTTAATTATAACTTAAAGACATGGATGGAGGCAAATCAGAATTTCTTTGCCGCCTTAAAATTAGAAAAGATGACTATGTTTATTATTTTAACCCTGATAATACTGGTAGCTTCTTTTAATATCATCAGTACGCTGGTAGTGATGGTAGTTGAGAAAACCAAGGATATCGGGATATTGAAAGCCATAGGAATGGCCTCCGGCAGGATAAGGAATATATTCACTTATGAGGGGTTGATCATCGGCATCCTGGGTACTTTTTTAGGCACGCTAGGCGGAGTAACACTATGCGCGTTATTAAAAAAATACCAGTTTATCAAATTACCCCAGGATATATATTATATTGACCGGTTACCCGTATCTATAGAATTCTGGCCGGATATTGCTTTGATTGTTTTGGCGGCGCTAGTGATTACCTTAATCTCGACTATCTATCCTGCAAGTAGGGCGGCAAAATTAAAACCGGTTGAGGCATTAAGGTACGAATGATGTTAGAGGCCAGAAATATACATAAGGTTTACTATAGCGGCAGTAAAGAACTGCAGGTATTAAAAGGTATAGACTTAAGCGTAGAGAAAGGCCGGTTTGTGGCGATAGTGGGGCCGTCCGGCGCGGGTAAATCCACGCTATTACATATTTTAGGAGGTTTAGATCTGCCGACGCAGGGCGAGGTCATCTTTGAGCAAAACGGCATATATTCCTTAAGCGAAACAGAGCTTTCTAGGGTAAGAAACCAGAGGATAGGTTTTGTTTTTCAGTTTTATCACTTGTTATCAGAATTTACAGTCTTAGAAAATGTGCTTATGCCGGCCTTGATCAGTCGTCAGTCGTCAGTCGTCAGTCGTCAGTCGAGAAATGAGGCATTAGAACTTCTGGAAAGCGTAGGGTTAAGCCAGAGGTTAACGCACTTGCCCAATCAACTTTCCGGAGGAGAGAAGCAGAGGGTGGCGATTGTGCGTGCATTGATAAACAGTCCGGGCCTGCTTTTGTGCGATGAGCCCACAGGTAATCTTGATTCTCAGGCCGGAGATGAGATAATTTCGCTGGTGAGAAAAATAAATCTGGAAAACCAAATGACGGTCATTTTAGTGACGCACAACCTGGAATTAGCTAAGGTAGCCCAGACTATATACCATTTAAGGGATGGGGTGTTGGCGAATTAGCCCAGCAAGGGCACACCCAACAATCCGATATGTTGGGGTGTTAGAGGAGGCAAGATGAAAGTTTATATTAATGGAAAATTTTATGAAAAGAAGGATGCTAAAATTTCCGTGTTTGACCACGGCCTTTTATACGGCGATGGCGTGTTTGAGGGGATACGTTCCTATAACCGTTTGGTTTTTAAATTAGAGGAACATATTGACAGGCTCTTTGAATCGGCACACTCCATTATGCTAGAAATTCCTTTAAATAAAAAAGAGCTGACAAGGGCGGTGTTGTCTACCTTAAAAGAAAACAATCTCAGGGATGTCTATATTCGCCTGGTAGTAACCAGGGGTGAGGGTGACTTGGGGCTTGACCCCCGTAAATGCAAGGGCCATGCAACGGTGATAATCATTACCGATAAAATAGCGCTATATCCTCAAGAATTTTATAAAGAAGGGTTAAAGATTATTACCGTGCCTACCATAAGGAATCTTCCGGAGGCGCTTAATCCGCAGATTAAGTCTCTTAACTATCTGAATAACATCCTGGCTAAGATTGAGGCAGTAAATGCCGGGGTTGACGAGGCGATCATGTTAGATTCCTTAGGTTATGTCGCCGAGTGTACCGGGGATAATATTTTTATCGTAAAGCATAACCATCTCTATACGCCTCCGCAGTGCATGGGTACCTTAAGGGGAATTACGCGTGATACGGTTTTAGAGATAGCCAGAAAAAGCAGGATTCTTGCGCATGAACATGTAATTACGCGGCATGAAGTGTATATCTCTGACGAATGCTTCTTAACTGGCACGGCTGCCGAGATTGTGCCGGTGGTAAAGGTGGATGGCCGTGTTATCGGAAATGCTAAGCCGGGCAAACTTACCCTGAGCCTGATGAAAAAATTCAAAGCGCTAACCAAAAAAGAAGGGACAAAGTACTAAAGGAGACCCTATTAATGCTATGTGATATTTGCGGTAAGAATCCTGCTACCGTGCATTTAACCGAGATTATCGACGAACAGATGAATGAGCTGCATCTGTGCGAAGAATGCGCGCATCAGAAGAGCTTACAGATGGAGCAGCAGTTCGGATTGAGCGATCTCTTGGCGGGATTGGTAGAATTCGAGAGGCCCGCTGCCAAGGATGCAGAATCCGTAGCGGTAAAATGCGCAAACTGCGGGCTTACTTACGCCGAATTTAAGAAGATAGGCAGACTTGGGTGCGGCGAATGTTATAACGCATTCCGCAAATACCTGGGAGTATTGTTAAAGAAAATACACGGCTCATGTCAACATGCCGGCAAGTCTCCGTTTAAAGTAACCGGGGTCATTAAGAAAAAGATGGATGTGCAGGAATTGCGCCAGAGGCTCCAAAAGGCGATTGAAACGGAGGCATTCGAAGAAGCAGCCAGGATCCGCGATCAGATAAGAGAGATGGAGAATAAATCAGCGCTAAATAGTAACAGCACAAAGGAAAACAATGCAGCTAAATGATTTCTTAAATCATACTAGCGAGTGGCTTAAAGATACGGGCCCGCACTCAGATATTGTTATCTCAAGCCGCATCCGTTTAGCCAGGAATTTAGATAAGTTTTCTTTCCCGCACTGGGCGAATAAAAAACAGAGCGGCGAGGCATTGGAGATAATTGAGAGGGCGTTGGCAGATATAGAGTCTCTAAAAAAGGCTGCCTTTTTTAGGCTATCGGATTTAGACAGCATTGATAAGCAATTACTGGTAGAGAGGCACCTGATGTCTCTTGAGCATGCCCGCAAGACAGACCATAAGGCAGTAATCGTAGACGAAGAAGAAAAAATATCCGTAATGATTAATGAAGAGGATCACCTGCGCATCCAATATATGCAGTCCGGGTTTAACCTCTTGGGTGCCTGGAACAGCATCAATAAAATAGATGATAGCTTGAGCAATGCCTTAAATTTTGCCTTTTCTGTGGACTGGGGCTATTTAACTGCTTGCCCCACTAATACCGGTACAGGTATGCGTGGTTCGGTAATGCTGCACTTACCGGCATTAGTGATGGCCGGCCAGATTAACCGCGTGTTGGCTGCGATTGCCAAATTGAGCTTTACTACGCGGGGCCTCTACGGAGAAGGTACACAGGCAAGCGGGAATTTCTTTCAGATCTCTAACCAAGTTTCTTTAGGACACAGCGAAGGTGAAATTATCGAAGATATAAACGCCATTATTAATCAGATTATCTCTCAGGAAAGGCAAGCCAGGGAAGCCATGCTTACTAAAAGTAGAGCGACCTTAGAAGACAGGATAAACCGTAGCCTCGGCATCTTAAAGAGCGCGCACATTATTACCAGTCAGGAGACTATAGAACTCTTATCTATGGCTAGGCTCGGCTGCGACCTGGGAATGATTAAGGAATTTAACCGGCGCACCGTAAATGAATTATTTATCACTATTCAGCCTGCGCATCTGCAGAGGTTAGAGAATAAAAAATTATCTGCCGAGGAAAGGGACGTAAAGAGGGCAGAGTTAATCAAAAGTAAGCTAACGGCATAATACTTTTTTCTAGTAAATTAAAGTGAGGAGGAGTAATGTTTAATCGTTTTACCGAGAGGGCCAGAAAAGTAATTATTTTAGCTAAGGAAGAGGCAAGGCGTTTTAACCACGACTACATCGGAACAGAGCATATCCTATTAGGCCTAGTCCGCGAAGGTGAAGGTGTCGCGGCAGCCGTATTACAGAAGATGGGAGTTTCCCTGGAAAAGATCCGCCTGGAGATTGAAAAACTGGTGCAACCCGGGCCTACCACGCAGATTATCGGAGACATACCTTTTACCCCGCGCGCAAAGAAGGCATTAGAGTTGGCTGCGGAAGAAGCACGTGCATTAGGGCATAATTATATCGGCACAGAGCATCTCTTATTGGGGTTGTTGCGTGAAGGAGAAGGTATAGCTTCACAGGTATTATTAAATATGGGCATGGACTTAAATACGGTTAGAAATGAAGTCATGGAGCTTTTGGGTTCGGCATTGCCTAATGTAGGCCCGAGTGGCCAGCAGGCCAAGACAAAAACCCCTGCCCTGGATGCCTTTGGCAGAAACCTGACCGAATTAGCCAAGGAGAATAAGCTCGATCCGTTAGTCGGCCGGCACAATGAAATTGAGCGCGTTATCCAGATATTGAGCAGGCGCACCAAGAATAATCCGGTTTTATTAGGCGAAGCAGGAGTGGGAAAAACCGCAATAGTAGAAGGTCTGGCCCAGTCCATCATCTCTGGCAATGTACCGGAAGTACTGCGCAATAAACGCATTATTGTTTTGGATTTAGCATTGATGGTTGCTGGTACAAAGTACCGCGGCCAATTTGAGGAAAGAATTAAGGCGGTGATGGAGGAGATAAAGCGCTCCCAGGATGTGATTATTTTTATCGATGAATTGCATACATTAGTCGGTGCTGGTGCGGCAGAGGGCGCCATTGATGCCTCTAATATTTTAAAACCCGCGCTTTCGCGGGGCGAAATGCAGTGTATCGGTGCAACTACCATGGATGAATACAGGAAATATATCGAGAAAGACGCAGCATTAGAACGCAGGTTCCAGACTATCATGGTAGAACCGCCGTCCGTTGACCAGACCATAGAGATACTCAAAGGCCTGCGCGATAAATATGAGGCGCACCACCGCGTGCACTTTTTGGACGAGGCGTTAGAGGCAGCAGCGAAGTTATCCGACCGTTATATTTCAGGCAGATTCCTTCCGGATAAAGCAGTGGATATGATTGATGAGGCAGGATCACGCGCCAGATTGGACGTTTTAGTGGTGCCACCGGATATTAAAAAATTAGAAGAGACGGTAGAGGCTATTAGAAAAGAAAAAGAGGCCTTTATTAAAAGCCAGGATTTTGAAAAAGCAGCTTCTTTGAGGGATCAGGAAAGACAGGTACGCCAGGAACTGGAGCAATTGAACCGCGAATGGTCCCAGGCCAAAGATAAGATGCGTCCTGAAGTTGGCGAAGAGGAAATCGCTAAAATTATTTCTCAATGGACGGGTATACCTATATTCAGGCTGGAAGAGAAAGAAGGCGATAAGTTATTAAAGATAGAACAGGACCTGCATAAGCGCGTGGTAGGCCAGGATGAGGCTATTTCTGCTATCGCGCATGCGGTGAGGCGTTCACGGGCAGGTATCAAGGATCCTAAAAAGCCTATAGGTTCATTCGTATTCTTAGGTCCTACCGGCGTAGGCAAAACCCTTTTAGCCCGTGCCCTGGCTGAGTTTATGTTCGGCGACGAAGATGCGCTTTTACAGTTAGACATGTCGGAATATATGGAGAAATTCAATGTTTCGCGGTTAATCGGTGCCCCGCCGGGATACGTCGGTTATGAAGAGGGCGGGCAACTTACGGAAAGGGTAAGGCGCAGGCCCTATTCCGTTATATTGTTGGATGAAATTGAAAAGGCGCATCCGGATGTATTTAATCTGCTTTTACAGGTTTTTGAAGATGGCCGGCTCACCGATAGTTTCGGTAGGAAAGTAGATTTTCGTAACACCGTGATCATCATGACCTCTAACGTGGGCGCGGAATTGATTCGTAAGACTGGCTCCCTAGGTTTTAAGACCCATGGGGAAGAGGTTACCTATCAGGAGATGAAGGAAAAATTACTCGAGGAAGTAAAGCGCACCTTTAAGCCGGAGTTTTTAAACCGCATAGATGATATTATAGTTTTTCGGCCGTTGTTAAAAGAGGACCTGGAGCGCATTATCGATATCGAGTTGGGTTTTGTGGCTGAAAGGCTTAAAGACCACAGTATAACATTAGAGGTGGACCAGGAAGCTAAGGCCTTTCTGATGGAAAAGGGCTTTGACCCTGTCTTTGGCGCCAGGCCCTTAAAGAGGACCATACAGAGGTTCCTGGAAGATTCCCTGGCCTCTGATATAATCTCTAAGAAAATCAAAGAAGGTTCTATCGTGAAGGTATCGCGCAAGAACGAAGAGTTGGTTTTTGTATCATGAAAAAAATAATTTTAATTCTAGGTAAGAAGGTAACGGCGTTATTCTCGTTTATGGGTGGTTTAAGCAATTTAGCCGCCCAATCTTTTTACTGGATGTTCGTCCCGCCTTTTAAAAGAGAGCGTATCGTTGAACAATGCGAAAAGGCAGGCGTAGAGAGCTTCCCTATCATCTCGCTGATCGCTTTTTTTCTCGGCGTGATTATGGCGCTTCAGACTGCTTATCAGATGCAGCGTCTGGGTGCAGAGATGTATATTGCTAGCATTGTCGCGCTCTCCATGGTCAGAGAACTAGGCCCGGTGATTACGGCATTGGTAGTTGCCGGTAGAGTAGGCGCTTCTATTACCGCGGAGATCGGCTCTATGCAGGTCACCGAACAGGTGGACGCCCTGCAGACGCTGGCTACTAATCCCATAAAATATCTGGTGGTCCCGCGCCTTTTAGCTTTGGTCATAATGATGCCCATCCTGACCTTATATGCCAATATTATCGGCATATTCGGAGGTTACCTTATCTGCGTAAATAAATTGGGCGTTTCTTCCGGCATGTATCGTTATATTACTTTTAGCGCCCTACTCTATAAAGATTTATTTACCGGCCTGTCTAAGTCAGTATTCTTTGGCATGATTATTGCCTTTGTGAGCTGTTATGAAGCGTTTAGAGTAGAAGGTGGGGCAGAAGGCGTGGGTAAGGCTACCGCACGGGCGGTAGTGACCATGTTTATCCTGATTATCACCTGCGACTGCTTCTTCACCGCCGTATTTTATTTCCTTTTTCCTTAGAACTTCTTTAAGGCTATAAGCGATGGTTTCTTCTAATAAGATGATAGAAATAAAAGAGCTGACTAAATCATTCGGCGGGCATAAGGTACTGGATAAGCTTAACCTCATTATCGAGAAAGGTTCTACCTGTGTGATTATCGGCCGTTCGGGTTGCGGTAAATCCGTGCTTTTAAAGCATATTGTAGGATTATTACAATCGGAAGGCGGTAAGGTCTTTATCGAAGGTAAGGATATCGATAAATTAAACGGTAAAGAAATGAATGCGTTACGTCTGAAGATAGGGTTAGTTTTTCAGGGTGGAGCGCTTTTTGATTCTTTAACCGTAGGCGAGAACGTAGGTTTTGGCCTTATTGAACACACCAAGATTAGCCGGAAGGAATTATTGGAAAAAATAGAAGAGGCACTATCTATGGTAGGTTTAAGCGGGATTGCTAACCTTAGGCCAGCAGAGTTAAGCGGCGGCATGAAAAAGCGTGTTGCCCTGGCTAGGGCTATATGCATAAAACCAAATATCCTGCTTTATGATGAACCTACGACCGGCGTTGACCCGATTACTGCAGACGGCATAAATGAACTGATCAAGAGTCTTCATGATAAGTTAAAGGTTACTGCTATCGTAGTAACCCACGATATGAAGAGCGCCTATAGTGTAGCGGATAAGATTGCCATGCTCTATCAAGGCAAAATCATTGCCGAAGGCACGGTGGAAGAAATCCAGAATACAGAACATGCTATAGTGCACCAATTTATTAACGGATTAGCGCAGGGACCTATAACAGAAACGCTGGGGAGTTTTAGATAAAGGGAGGCGATAATGATATTCGGCCAATCGAAATTAGAATTAAAGGTGGGGATTTTTGTTTTTGCCGGTCTTTTAATTTTGACGATTTTCGTCTTATCCATCGGAGATTTCCGGACTATGGCTTCGACTTACGAGGTAAATTTTATCTTTAATTTTGCCAACGGTGTTAAGATCGGCGCTCCGGTAAGGTTTTCCGGTGTAGACGTGGGGCAGATCAAGGAGATAAAGTTTATTACCGCTGTGGATGACCCTAAACCCAAAGTGCAGATAGTGGGCCAGGTGAGGAAGGAAGTAAAGATACCCCTTGATTCCAGCATTTGGGTGAACACCTTAGGATTATTAGGCGAGAAGTATATTGAGATTATGCCCGGCGACGATTACAGTCAATTCGTTATCCCAAAGCAGAGCCTGGAGGGGGTTGACCCTATGCCCATGCAGGAGATGACGGTATTAGCTAAAAACATTGCCCAGCACTTAGATGACGGACTGCTCAAGATTATCAATAAAGAAGGTACGCTGGGAAAGCTGCTTTACGACGACACTATATATAAAGATTTAGAGACGTTAGTTTCAGATATAAAAAATCACCCTTGGAAGTTATTCTGGAAGGGTAAAGAAAAACCAGCTAAGAAATGAAAGCCAAGACAGTATTCAGTTGCCAGAATTGCGGGTATCAGTCACCTAAGTGGCTAGGCAGATGTCCTGATTGCAGCAGTTGGAATTCTTTTGTGGAAGAAGACTATACTGCGCCGTCGGCAAAGGCCAAAGAGAGGAAGGCGCTCTATAAAGATGAGCCCGTATTATTAAAAGACGTAGAGGTAAAAGAAGATAGTAGGCTTAAAACTGGTATAGCTGAACTGGATAGGGTATTGGGTGGCGGGATAGTCCAAGGGTGCGTAGTCTTGATTGGAGGAGACCCCGGAGTAGGTAAATCCACGATATCTTTACAGGTGTCTAATCAATTGACTGATCAGGGGCATACCGTTCTTTATGTAAGCGGCGAAGAATCAGTGGCCCAGACAAAATTAAGGGCTAAGCGTCTGGGCGCGGGTAAGGACGGCAGCCTTTATATCGTCAACCAGACGGACTTATCTTTGATTGTGGAATATATCAAAAAGATCAGTCCCGATATAGTTGTCATCGATTCCATACAGGTAATCTTTGAGCCTACGATCAGTTCTTCTCCGGGCAGCGTCAGCCAGGTAAGAGAGTGCGCAGGAATACTGACGCAGTTAGCCAAGACTACCGGCACCTCTATTTTTATTATTGGCCATGTCACCAAAGAAGGCACCATTGCCGGGCCCCGGGTTCTTGAGCACATCGTAGACACGGTGCTTTATTTTGAGGGGGACAGGTTCTCAATCTACAGGATCTTACGCGCGGTAAAGAATAGATTCGGCTCTACTAATGAAATCGGTGTATTCGAAATGAGTTCGGTGGGCTTAAGGGAGGTAAAGAACCCCTCGGAGATATTTTTATCCGAGAGGCCGCATGATGTTTCCGGGTCGGTAGTGGTATCTATACTGGAAGGCAGCCGCCCGCTTTTAGTAGAGGTGCAATCTTTAGTAAGTAAATCCAGCTTTGGTTATGCCTGTCGCAAGACCCAGGGCTTTGATTATAACCGTATGAGTTTATTGGTGGCGGTTCTGGAGAAAAGAATAGGCCTGTGTCTTGAAGCGGAAGATATATTTGTGAATGTGGCCGGCGGAATAAAAATAGAGGACCCGGCAGCGGACTTGGGAGTAGCGGTAGCCATAACTTCGGCTTTTCGTAACCTCGTCGTGCTTAATGAGATGATATTTTTAGGCGAGGTGGGCCTGGCAGGTGAGATTAGAAGTATTTCGCAGATTATCTTACGCATCAACGAAGCGGAGAAATTAGGATTTAAGCACTGTATACTACCCCGTAATAATTATAAGAATCTGGAGTCTAAAAAAGGCAATATAGAATTGATACCAGTTTCTACTTTAAAGGAAGCATTGGATATCATCACCACTAGCCATACTGAAAAAAGATTCAAGCCCAAAGAAGTCAGGGTTTAGGCTTATTTTTAAAAGAATATATTCAGTACGTTAGTGGCAGAAAAAGGAGGAAGGAAGATGTCTTTGATAGCTTTGCGTTTTCTTTTTTTGGTTGCTAGCGTGCTTATCGGTTATCAGGCGTTGGAGCCGAAGGGTTTAGGGTTAGTAGGTATCCTTGTAGGTATTGTAGCCAGTCTGATCATTATGTTGCTTGAAATGGGGATGCGCCGCATATCCATGCGCGGCCTTTCCAGCGCCGTATTCGGCCTTATCTTAGGCCTGATTATGGCTAAGCTTGTTACTGATGCCTTTACTCTTTCGCCTATCTCCGGCACCAGTTTGACAATTATAAAAACCGCTTTAACTTTATTATTTTGCTATCTAGGGATGGTGATTGGCCTACGCGGTAAAGACGAATTCAATATCATTATCCCCTATGTACGTTTAAGGCGCCAGAATCAAACAGAGGAATTAACGCTTCTAGATACCAGCGTGATTATCGACGGCCGGATAGTGGATATCTGTAAAACAAAATTTTTGGAGAATAAGATTGTTATCCCCAAGTTTATTTTAAATGAGTTGCAGCAGATTGCCGATTCTACCGACCCCATTAAACGCCAAAGGGGAAGAAGGGGCTTGGAGATTCTGCACACGCTGCAGAAAGAGATGGGCCAGGATATCACTATCCACGAAGAAGAGCTCCCTGATGTTAAGGAAGTGGATGCGAAACTCGTAAAGTTAGCCAAATTATTAGAAGCGAAGATATTGACCGTGGATTTTAATCTTAATCGTGTCGCTAGCCTCCAGGGTATAAAAGTATTAAATATCAATGAACTGGCCAATGCCTTAAAGCCGGTAGTCTTTCCCGGAGAGCAGATGCAGATTAAACTGCTTAAGGAGGGTAAAGAGCATAATCAGGCAGTCGGGTATTTAGATGACGGCACCATGGTGGTAGTGGAAGATGCGCGTAAACTCCTCGGCCAGGACGTTAAGGTCGTGGTAACTTCGGTTCTGCAGACTCAGGCCGGCAGGATGATTTTTACTAAAATAGAGCACAAGCACGGATAATGCATGTTACCGCTATAGTTCTTGCCGCAGGCAAAGGCTTAAGATTAAGGACCAGGATTCCTAAGCCACTCGTTGAAATCAGTTCCCAGCCTTTGATCATCTACTGCCTAAATATATTAAGCAAGCACCCACTTATTAAAGATATTATTGTGGTAGCTAATCCCGGGAATTTAAAAGATATCTGCAACAAAATAAGGCAATACCGTGTTAGAAAGATTAAGGATATAGTATTGGGTGGTAAGCTGCGCTGCGCTTCTGTGATGAATGGCTTAAAGGCGATAGATGGGCGCACGGATTTAGTACTTATCCATGATGGGGCCAGGCCTTTTATCGCTAAAGAGATGGTTTCAACAGTGATAAAAACGGCGAAAAGATTTGGCGCGGCTATCGTGGGTGTTCCGGTTAAGGCTACCGTAAAGCAAGTCAAGAGTCCCTGCCGGCCAGGCCGGAAGGAAAGGTCAAAAGTCAAAAGCGTAGAAAGGACATTAAATAGAGATAATCTCTGGGAGATTCAGACGCCCCAGGTTTTTAAAAAGGACTTGATTTTAAGGGCGTATAAAAAATTCTTAAGCACACCCGTTACAGATGATGCCTCCTTGGTGGAAAAATCAGGCAAGTCTGTAAAAGTAGTGATGGGCTCATATTTTAACCTCAAGGTAACTACGCCTGAAGACTTGGTATTAGCCAAGGCAATAGCAAAAACTCAAATAAAGTAAATGGGATACCGCACAGGTATTGGTTATGATATCCACCGTTTAGTCAGCGGCCGTAAATTATTTATCGGCGGTATAGAAATTCCTTATATCCGGGGGTTACTTGGGCACTCCGACGCGGATGTGCTTTTACATGCGATATGCGACGCATTGCTGGGGGCGATAGGAGAGAAAGATATCGGCCAGTGTTTTCCCGATACGGACCCGAAATACCAGGATATCTCTAGCAGGGAATTATTAAAGGCCGTGGATAGCCTGATAAAAAATAAAAATTATCTGATAAATAATATAGATACGGTAGTGATTGCCGAGGAGCCTGTGCTTATGCCTTTTAAGAAACAGATGCAGCAGGTGATAGCCGGAATTCTCAATATTAAAGAAGACAGCATTAATATTAAAGCCAAGACAAACGAAGGCTTAGGAGATATCGGCAATAAAGAAGCTATCGCCGCTTACGCGGTAGTGACGGTAACAAGTCCTAAGGAGGAGAAATGATTACTTGCATGGTATTATTAAAAATATTAGCACTTTTATTGATTCTGATCTTTTCGAAAGTTATTCTTATTTCGATATTTTTCTACAAGGAGATTCGGGCAGCCCGCGCCAAAGATCCGGCAGCCAAGGGTTTTTTGGAGATACTTTTTCTTTATCAGGGCCTGCATGCCCTGATCAGCCATCGCCTAGCGCATTTTCTCTATAAAATTAAACTTTTTTTCCCCGCCCGCCTGCTCAGCCAGGTTGCCCGGCATTTTACCGGTATTGAAATACATCCGGGAGCTAAGATCGGCAAGGGGTTCTTTATTGACCACGGGATCGGGGTGGTTATCGGGGAGACCGCCATTATTGGCGATAACGTGCTTTTGTATCAGGGTGTAACCTTAGGAGGGACGGGCCTGGTAAAAGGCAAGCGCCATCCTACCATCGGCAATAATGTGGTTATCGGCGCAGGGGCAAAGGTATTAGGTAATATTATCGTCGGGGATAATTCCTATATAGGGGCAAACGCGGTGGTGATTAAGGATGTACCGCCTAATTCTACGGTAGTGGGTGTACCGGGCAGGATTACCAAGCAGGACGGCAAGAAAATCGATATTAGCCTTGACCATATCCATATACTTGATCCGATCATGCAGCAGATCGAGGAATTACAGAAGCGCCTCGACAAGTTAGAGAACAAATAGATTTATGCCTATCCACATTTACAATTCCTTAACCAGAAAGAAAGAACCTTTCCAGCCCTTAAAACCGCCGCGGGTAAATATGTATACCTGCGGCGTAACGGTTTATGATGAGAGCCATATCGGCCATGCCCGTAGCCTCTATATATTTGATCTGATTAGGCGCTATCTAAGACATCGTGGGCTTAGGGTAAAGTTTGTACGCAATATCACAGATATAGACGATAAGATTATCAACCGCGCTAAAGAACTAAAAACCGATTGGAAGGATTTAATAAAAAAATATATTGCTAGATATCGCAAAGACCTTAAGGCTTTAGGTATACAAAAAGGAGATTATGAGCCGCGGGCAACCGAGAATATTAGAGGTATGATAAGGCATATAGGGGGGTTGGTTAAAAAAGGCTATGCCTATGTTACGGATACGGGAGTATATTTTAGCGTGCGTAAATTTCAGGATTACGGGAGACTATCCGGCCAGGGCATAGACCAGATGCAAAGCGGCACAAGGATTGAGCCCGATGAAAATAAAAGCGACCCTTTGGATTTTGCTTTATGGAAAAAATCAAAACCCGGAGAACCCTCCTGGCATAGTCCCTGGGGTAACGGGCGTCCAGGCTGGCATATTGAATGTTCGGTAATGTCGCAAAGATTTTTAAAAACACAAACGTTGGATATCCACGCCGGTGGCAGGGATTTGATTTTTCCCCATCACGAAAACGAAATTGCGCAGAGTGAGGCTTTGACCGGTAAGCCTTTTGCTAAGTACTGGATGCACCATGGCCTCTTGGCCATTAACGGCCAAAAGATGGCTAAGTCTTTAGGGAATTTTATTACCATAAAAGATTTTATGGAGAAATATAAGAATGCGGACTTGCTGAAGATGTTCTTTTTATCCGCGCATTATTCTCATCCTATAGATTATACGGATGAGAAAATAGAAGAAGCAAGAGAGGCGCTGGGAAGAATTGCGATATTTATGGGTAGGGTGGAAAGGGATACGCGGCTTACCGCTTGCGCACATAAAAGAAATCAAACAGTAGAAGACATAAGGGGAAAATTTAAAGAGGCGATGGATGATGATTTTAATACCCCGCGCGCCTTGGCCTGTATTTTTGAATTGATAAATATGGCTAATAAAAATATAGAAGATACATCCTTCGTTTGTATGGCTAGGGTCGCTATCAAGGATTTATTATCACTTTTCGGCATTTCGCCCGAGATAAAAAAAGAAATAGATCAAATAACCGATTCAGAAATTAAAAGAAAGATTTTCGAAAGGGATAACGCGCGCCACAACAAAGATTATGCTCTATCCGACAATATAAGAAAAGAGCTTGAAGAGCAAGGCGTTATTTTAGAAGATACCAAAGACGGCACGCTTTGGCGGAGAAAATTGTAAAAGTAGGATAATATTTTTGCGGAGAGATTTGTGAGCGTGCATAAGAAATTTTTTGGCAAGAGTAGACAAGGATTTACGACGAGTTGGAGCACGCCTGCTTTACGTAAGTCTACTGGCGGAAACGAGGAGTCCCGCTTCCGCTAAAGTACTTTACGGCGGGTCCACCGAAGCTCTGAAAGAGCGTAGGTGGAAACCGAGGCCTACGGCAAAAAATTTCAGCACGTGAACAACATCTCGCAGCAAAAATAATAATTCTATTATCATGGAAGGTAAATTCATCACATTCGAAGGCTCGGAAGGAAGCGGCAAGAGCACGCAGTCAAAGCTGCTTGTCCGGTATTTAAGGAGAAGAGGCTTTAAGGTAGTCTATCTACGCGAGCCCGGAGGGACGAAGATAAGCGAGAAGATCAGAAAAATTTTATTGGACGCCAGGAATGATTCTATTACGTCGATAACCGAGATGCTGCTTTATATGGCTGCCCGCGCTCAGGTGGTCAGCGCAGTTATTAAGCCTGCGCTTGGAAACGGAAAGATTGTGATCTCTGATAGATTCCTGGATTCTACGCTTGCTTATCAGGGATACGGCCTGGGGCTTGATATCGGAGTAATTAAAAAAGTAGGAAATTCTGTTACCGAAGGCATAAAACCGGATTTGACGCTCCTGATGGATCTGGAGGTTAAAAAAGGCCTGAAGCATCGGCAGTTCACCAAAGACCGTATCGAAAGGCGTTCCCTGGCGTATCATTCCCGTGTGAGGGAAGGTTACCTTGCGCTTAGGCGCCTGGCGCCTAGGAGGATAAAAATCGTAAAGATAAAAAAGAACAAAAATGAAACGCAGGGGCAGATAAGAAAATTAGTAAATGAGTTGCTAGGAATAAAGGTTTGTTAAGATGTCATTTAATCAGATAAGGGGCCAGGATAAGCCCATAGAGATACTTAAAGAATATATAAAACAATCACGCCTTGCCGGCAGTTATCTTTTTATAGGGGAGGAAGGGGTAGGTAAAAGGTTCATTGCTAAGACGCTGGCTAAGGCATTGAATTGCGAAAACGAAACTCTGGATTCCTGTGACGGATGCGCACCCTGCCTAAAGATAGAAAAAAACCAGCATCCCGATGTACATTTTCTGAATAACGCTGAAACTTCTGACGCCATAAAAATAGAATATATCCGCCAGTTACAGAAGGATATTGCCTTTAGGCCCTATGAAGGCAAGAAAAAGGTCTTCATTATTGACGACGCCCATAATCTGACTGCCGAGGCTGCGAATGCGTTGCTTAAGATTCTGGAGGAGCCGCCCTTAGACAGTTTAATTATCCTGATTAGCGCTAAGCCCGCGTTATTATTTAAGACGATAATCTCCCGCTGTAAGATTTTAAGGTTTTACCCTTTAAAGAGGCCCAGGCTAGAAGAAATCTTGAAAGAAGATTTTCGTATTGATAATAGTATGGCCCATTTTCTGGCTTATTTTTGCGAAGGGCGCCTGGGGCGCGCCTTAAGATTAAAGGATACGGATATTTTCCGGGAAAAGAACAGGGTTATCGACGATTTTGCCCTTTCGGGGGGGCGCGGTTCGGATAATCTGTCCGTAGAGAACAAAGATAATTTACGCAGTTACTTGAATATATTAGCCGGTTGGTTCAGGGACATATATTTTGTTAAGATAGGCATGCCTTATGACGAGTTGATAAACTTAGACCGCAAAGATGAATTATCTAAGCTTATGAGCCACTATACATTTCTTGATTTAAGCCGTATACTAAATTTTCTTTCCAACGCCTTTTTGTATTTAGAGCAGAATATAAATACGAAATTATTGTTGTCCAATTTACGTTGGGCTCTTAAAGGCGCAATAATATAAGGGGATCAGATGACAGATACTATTTTGGTAAGATTAAGGGATTCCGGACAAACCTATTCTTACAAGGCCACAAATTTAAATGCCAAGGTAGGCGATTACGTAATCTTAGAGCATGACCGTGGTTTAGATTACGGCCAGATCGTTTCTCCGAAAGATGCTTCATTGGATAATAAATCTAACGAGCCGCTTAAAAAAATAATACGCGTTGCTCTGGAGAGCGATTTAAAGCAGATTGCGGATAACCGCACCAAATCACGGGAGGCCTTCAATACCTGCCTTAAGAAAATAGTAGAGCATAAGCTGGATATGAAGCTGGTGCGCGCAGAGTATTCTTTTGACCGTACCAAAATTATCTTTTATTTTACCGCTTCCGGGAGGGTAGATTTCAGGAACCTGGTGAAAGACCTGGCCAAGATTTTTAAGGCTAGGATTGAATTAAGGCAGATCGGCGTAAGGGACGAAGCCAGGCTCTTTGGCGGATACGGCCATTGCGGCAGGGAGCTATGCTGTAAGAAATTTTTAAAAGATTTTGAGCCGGTAACCATCAAGATGGCCAAAGAAGAAGGATTACCTTTGAATCCCCCTAAGATATCCGGGCTTTGCGGAAGGCTGATGTGTTGCCTTAATTTCGAATATGAGACATATAAGATCCTCTCCAAAGGCCTTCCTCGGGAAGGTGAACATATACATACTAAAGATGCCAAGGGTAAGGTTATAGGCGTAAACGTATTCAAGCGCAGCGCTACCGTTGAATTGGAGGATGGTACACAGATAGAGGTAAGCTATAAGGAAAAAGAACATGAGAAATAAGTTTTATCTAACTACGCCGTTATACTATATCAATGCTTCTCCGCATATAGGCCATTCCTATACCACTATTGCGGCGGATACCTTAGCGCGGTATATGCGCCATCTCTTAGGCGAGAAACAAGTCTGGCTTTTAACCGGGACCGACGAACACGGGCAGAAGATAGAGAAAGCCGCTACTGATGCGGGACTAAAGCCTCAGGCCTTTGCCGATAAAATGGCCTTGCGTTTTAAAGAATTATGGAAGGATCTGGATATTTCTTACAATGATTTTATCCGTACCACTGAAAAACGGCATACTACTTTTGTCGGGAAGGTTTTAGAGATACTTTATGAAAAGGGAGACATTTACCAGGCGCAATACCAGGGGTGGTATTGTACGCCCTGCGAAACCTTTTGGACCGAGACCCAGATCTTAGAGCAGAATTGCCCTGATTGCAAGAGGCCCGTAGAACATATCAGCGAAACAAATTACTTTTTTAAACTCTCTAAATACCAGGATTGGCTAACCGGATATATTAATGGGCATGCGGATTTTATTCAGCCTGCCAATCGCCGCGAGGAAGTGTTGAGTTTCTTAAAATTAAATAAGCTGACCGACCTATGCGTATCCAGGCCTAAAGAAAGGTTAAGTTGGGGCATACCGTTGCCCTTTAGTAAGGACCACGTTACCTATGTTTGGTTTGATGCCTTAGTAAATTATATCAGCGCAGTCGGTGCATTTGATACCGGAGGTCATTATAATTCCAAATGGTGGCCGGCAGATTTACATTTAATCGGCAAAGATATTTTACGGCAGCACGCCATATATTGGCCGATTATATTGCGCGCATTAGATATAGAGCCCCCCAAGACAATATTCGCCCACGGCTGGTGGCTAATCGAGATGAACAAGATGTCTAAATCGCGCGGAAATGTAGTCTCTCCTTCGGATATGGTGAAAAAATTCGGCATAGATGTTTACAGGTATTTTCTGCTGCGCGATGTGCCTTTCGGGTTAGACGGAAATTTTTCCGAGGAGGCAATCGTCAAAAGGTTTAACAGCGACTTGGCTAATGACCTGGGAAACCTGGTTTACAGGACCCTGACCATGATTGAGAAATATTTTACCGGTGATATCCCTAAAGACGGCATAGCATCGGGTAGCCAGGCCAAGCAGATAAAATCTAAATTAGAAGAGCTGGGTTTGGAGATTAAAGAGGCGCTGGTAAGCCCCGATATCCATTTTATATCTGCTTTAGAAGATATCTGGGGGCTGGTAAACATGGCTAATAAATATATCGAAGATACCAAACCCTGGATTTTAGACAAGGAAGGAAAAACAGAAGAGCTAAAGGGTTTTATCCGTTTATTGGTGGAAGTAATCCGAGAAGTAGCCGAAGATGTATCCCCTTTTATGCCCCACACCGCAGATTCTATAATGGCGCAGTTAGGCAAGGACAAAATCAAGAAAGGTAAACCATTATTTCCTCGCATCGATAATCCAGCAACTAAGAACTAACAGCGATGTTCATAGATACCCATTGCCATCTGGACTTTCCGGAATTTGATCCTGACCGGGACGAAGTTACGCGTCGCGCAAAAAACGAAGGCATAGATTACATCATTAACATCGGCTCAGGGATTTTAGCTTCCGAAAAGGCATTAGGGTTAGCCAAAAAGTACGATTTTGTCTATGCTACCGTCGGTATGCATCCTCATGATGCGGATAAATTTGATGATCAGGCAAAGGCAAAACTTGCGGAATTGGCCAAAGAAGAT
This sequence comes from Candidatus Omnitrophota bacterium, assembly GCA_043802425.1. Taxonomy (GTDB): domain Bacteria; phylum Omnitrophota; class Gorgyraeia; order Gygaellales; family Profunditerraquicolaceae; genus JAGUYA01. The sequence continues at coordinate 1,558 of JAZDLA010000036.1, read as the reverse complement.
AAAGTAGCGGCAATCGGAGAGACGGGGTTAGATTATTTTAAGAATTACTCCCGGCCGGAAAATCAGCAGGTATTATTCGAATATTTAGTGAAATTAGCCAAAGGGTCAGGCCTGCCCCTGGTGATACATAATCGTCGGGCAGAGCCTGATACATTAAGGATTTTAAAAGAAGCCCTGCCGGTTAAGGCCGTGGTGCATTGTTTTTCCGCAGACGAAAAATTCCTCAAAGAGTGCCTGGATTTGGGCTTCTTAGTTTCCTTTACCTGCAATATTACCTATAAAAAAGCGCAGGATTTGAGGGCATTGGTGAAATTAACCCCTTTAGATAAATTGATGTTAGAGACCGATGCGCCTTTTTTACCCCCCGAAGGTTTGCGGGGGAAGAGAAATGAACCGAGATATCTGAAATTTCTTGCTGAAGAAATCGCGCGCATAAAAGGAATCAGCGTGGAAGAGATAGCCAGAGTTACCACGAATAACGCAAAGATTTTTTTTAATCTAAAATGAATTCTCGCGTTTCGGTTGTAAAATGCAGGGATTACGATCCTTTCTTGGTTATGGAGGCAACCCGTCGGGCGATAGATTTAATCGGCGGGATATCAAGTTTTATCCGGCCAAAAAGTAGGGTGTTAGTTAAGCCTAATCTCTTAATGGCCAAAGAACCGGAGTGCGGGATAGATACGCATCCTGAGGTGGTGCGTGCGGTGGTAAGGCTATTGAAAGAAATCGGCTGTACGCTTTATCTAGGGGATAGCCCAAGCGTATTTGGCAATCAGATTGAGAATGTGGATGAAGTCTACCGGCGCTCGGGGGTAAAGAGGGTTTGCGAAGAAGAAGGTATGGAGTTGGTAAAGTTTGATAAGAAGCGCTGGAGGGGGAAGTTTCCTTTGGCTGCGTGGCTGGATAACTGCGATTACGTTGTAAGTATCCCAAAATTCAAAACACATGACTTGACGCTTCTGACCGGCGCCATAAAGAATCTCTTCGGCCTGGTTTCTGGTACCTATAAAACAGAATTACATAAGAATTATTTTAAGCCTAATGATTTTGCCAAGATAGTGGTAGATATTTATCAAGAGACGCGGCCTGCTTTAACAGTGGTGGATGGTATTGTGGCTATGGAGGGTGATGGCCCGGCCACAGGAGGGAAATTACGCAATCCGGGATTATTATTAGCCGGAAGCGATTGCGTTGCCTTGGATGCTATTATGGCCCTGATTATGGGAGTAGAGCCTTTTGACGTATTAACCACCAAAGAGGCGGCCGTAAGGGGCCTGGGGGCAGGGGACGTTCAATCCATCACTCTCCTGGGAGAAAGATTAGAGAATGTTATCGGTGAACCCTTTATATTACCTAGCACTTCCATAAAAAAGAATTTGCCGCGGCCGATTATTGAGATAGCCAAGAAGTTGATTAAGCATTATCCCTATGTAAAGCATGATAAATGTATTCAGTGCATGGCTTGTGTTAAGGCCTGCCCCAATAAAATCATCAGCCTAAAAAAAGGCCGTATTGAGATTGATTATAGAAAGTGTATTTCTTGTTTCTGCTGCCAGGA
>JAZDLA010000035.1:0-16566 GCA_043802425.1 Candidatus Omnitrophota bacterium | reverse complement strand
CCTGGCAGATAGAGCACGTTGCCTTAGCCGAAAAGGCAGACCTGGTTTTGATTGCGCCGGCAACGGCAAATATCATAGCTAAGATCGCCTCGGGGATTTGTGATGATTTATTAACCTGTACATGCCTAGCTACTCAGGCGCCAATCCTGATCTGTCCGGCGATGAATGAGAATATGTATCGGAACCGTATTACCCGGGGGAATATCAAAAAATTAAAATCTCTGGGGTATAAATTTGTTGAGCCAAGGGTAGGTAGGTTGGCGTGCGGCAAAGTAGGGGCGGGCTGCTTGGCAGAAGTCGAGGACATAATTAACGAGGCCAAAAGAGCTATTAAATAATGGGTATTAAATACAAAGTAAACGGGAATTTCTTTAAACAATGGTCTAAAGAAATGGCTTATGTTTTAGGTTTTATTGCTGCCGATGGTAGCTTGGAAGACGCGTCCTACTTGAGAGGTAAATATTTGAGAATCTGTAGTAGCGACATTGAAATACTGGAAAAAATAAAGACAGCAATGCAGTCACAACACAAAATAGCTACTCTTAAGCCTAAACAAATTTCAATCAGAGGTAAAAGATATATAAGCAAAGAAAGATATATGCTTAGAATCGGTGATCACGAAATTTATAACGATTTAATTAAATTGGGTATAACCCCACGCAAATCGAAGACAATAATCCTCCCAAGCGTATCTTTAGAATTCATGGCCTATTTTCTTAGAGGCTATCTTGATGGAGACGGATGCATCAATTTATATGATAGAAAACAAAGGTTATCTGTCACATTTACTTCGGGTAGCAAACTATTCTTGGAGGAGTTATCAAAAATTATAGGCTCTCTTTTGGACATAAAGATCCATAATGTATTTAGAAACAATAACGCTTTTCAATTAAAATATTCAACAAGAGAGGCCGTCCCTCTACTAAAATATATTTATTCGGACGTTACAGATAGATTATATTTAGAGAGGAAGTATAGTGAATTTTTAAATTTTCTGCAAGTGTATCCTAAATGGCGAGAATTTGATGGCGTGGTACCCAAGTGGTCAAGGGAGTTGTCTGCAAAACAACTATTCACCGGTTCGAATCCGGTCCACGCCTCCAACATTTTTTCGATAAGAAAAAAATGTTGGCACTCAAGCAGCATCGCAGAAAGCGCGGTGTAATTTTCCGACAGGAAACAGCGGAAAATTAGGGCAAGTGGTGGAATGGCATACACGTCAGACTTAAAATCTGATGGCCGCAAGGTCGTGAGGGTCCGACTCCCTCCTTGCCCATAAAATTTTGCGAAACAAAATTTTATCCCGAGCTCGCTAATAGGAAATTGTAAAGCGAGGGATAAGGAGTAAATCGGGCTCATAGCTCAGTTGGTTAGAGCGTTGCGTTGACATCGCAAAGGTCAGAGGTTCAACTCCTCTTGGGCCCATTTTTTGCGGAAGCAAAAAAATGGCTCCACGCGAGACCTAAATAAATTTATATAGGTTTGAGTGTGGAGCTAAAGGTGGCACTCAAGCAGCACCGCAGAAAGCGCGGTGTAATTCGCCGATAAGCAATAGCAGGAGAATTAAACGTTGCGAGGAGAGCCCCTCGTCCTTCGGACTCGGGATAATTCACTAACAAGTAAAATTAGGCGAATTAACAAGCGAAATAGCAAACGAAAGTGCCTTAGGAAACCAATATGGATTTAAATACTCTCAGACATTCTTGTTCGCATGTGATGGCCCAGGCGGTCAAAGAGCTCTGGCCCAAGGTTAAGCTAGGTATCGGTCCTGCTATCGAAGACGGATTTTACTATGACTTTGAAAAAAAAGAGCCGTTTACCGACGAGGATTTGCTGAAGATAGAGAAAAAGATGCAGGCGATCATCGCTGCGAACGAACCTTTTATCAGGCAAGAGTCTTCCAAGGCAGAAGGGCTAGAGTTATTTAAGAAATTAAAAGAAGATTACAAGGTAGCGCTTATCCAGGAGATAGCCGATGAGAGAATCTCGGTATACAAAACAGGTAAGAATTTTGTAGATCTCTGCTGCGGTCCGCACATCGGGTCAACGGGTGAAATAAAGGCCTTTAAATTATTATCCGTAGCCGGCGCTTATTGGCACGGGATAGAGACAAATCCTATGCTGCAGCGTATATACGGCACCTGCTTTAGCGCTCAGAAAGAATTAGACGGGTATCTGAAAAATTTAGAGGAGGCCAAAGAGCGCGATCATAGAAAACTGGGGCCGGCGCTAGAATTTTTTGATATCTATCACGAAGAGGCGGGGGCGGGATTAGTATTCTATCATCCCAAGGGAGCGCTCTTGCGCACGATTATCGAGGATTACGAGAAGAAAGAGCATTTAAGGCGCGGTTACCAGATGGTTATCACGCCACATATTATGCAGGCTAACTTATGGAAGACCTCCGGGCATTATGACTATTATAAAGAAAATATGTACACCTTTAACATTGAAGATAGGGAATTTGTCTTAAAGCCGATGAACTGTCCGGGGCATATCCTGCTTTATAAATCCAAGACGCGTAGCTACAAAGATTTACCTATCAGGCTATTTGAGCTAGGCACGGTTTACCGGCATGAAAAAGCCGGGGTTTTACACGGATTACTCAGAGTGCGTGGTTTTACCCAAGACGATGCGCATATATTTTGTCTACCTGGACAGTTGGTGCAGGAAATACAGGGGATTATCGAGTTTGTGTTCGAGACCATGAAGGTTTTTGGATTCCAGGATGTGGGGATTGAACTAAGTACGCAGCCTGAAAAATATATTGGTTCCCAGCAGGATTGGCAGTTGGCTACAGAGGCGCTTGAGGCGGCATTAAAAGAAAAAGGCTTAAGCTATGATGTTAACGTGGGAGAGGGGGCGTTCTATGGGCCGAAGATTGACATAAAATTAAAGGATGCCTTAAGGCGTAAATGGCAGTGCGCTACTATCCAATGTGATTTTGCGCTGCCTAAAAGATTTGACCTGGCTTATGTAGACGATAAAGGGAAGCAACAGCAGCCGATCATGTTGCACCGTGTTCTCTTGGGCAGCCTTGAGCGTTTTATCGGCGCGCTGATTGAACAATATAAAGGGGCGCTCCCCTTATGGCTTTCTCCTACGCAGGTATTAGTAATCTCCATAAAGAGCGCGCAGGAAGAGTACGCTAACCAGGTTAAAAAGGCCCTGGAAGGCCATTCCATACGCGCCCAGATAGATTTTCGCAATGAGACCCTGGATAAAAAAATCCGCCAGGCCCAGGTGAATAAGATTCCTTATACCTTGGTAGTAGGTGAGCGTGAGGAAAAGCAGGGCAGCGTTTCCGTAAGAAAAAGAAGCGCAACCGATACGGTCGTTATACCCCTGGAGCAATTTATAAAACAGATAAAAGAAGAGGTAGAAAATAAAATTATTTAAAGGTTACGTAAATTTACGCGTAACCTAAAAAGATTAGGAGGTGGTTAAGATAAAAAAGTTTATTCGTACAAACGAACGAATACGCGTGCCAGAAGTGCGCCTAGTGGGCCCGGACGGCGGTCAATTGGGGGTAGTCCCTATCCAGAAAGCCTTGGATATAGCTAATCAAAACGAATTAGACCTAGTTGAGGTGGCGCCTCAGGTCAGTCCTCCGGTATGCCGGATCATCGATTTCAGTAAATTTAAATATGACCAGGAGAAAAAGGAGCGCGAGGCTAAAAAACACCAGCATCAGGTGCACATAAAAGAAATCCGCCTCAAGCCCAATATTGATGATCACGATTACCAGACCAAAGTAAAACAGGCCATCGGTTTTTTAAAGAAGAAAGATAAAGTCAAGGTCAGCCTTTTTTTCCGCGGCAGGCAGATGGAACACCTGGATTTGGGTAGAAAGGTTTTAGATAGATTCATTATGGATATGCAGAATGATGGACAGGTGGAAAGGGCGCCGGTCTTGGAGGGCAGGATTATTTCTTTCATCGCAGGGCCGAAATAAAACAGGTTAATTTAAATTTGATTAATTACAATTTGAGGTGAGGTAGAGGATGCCAAAATTAAAAACGAAAAAGGGCGCGGCCAAAAGGTTCCGTATAACCAAAAAAGGAAAAATCAAACATGCTGCTTGCGGTAAGGGCCATCTTTTGACCGGTAAAGAAACCAAGAGGTTGCGTCGGATGAGGCGGTCAGAGCCCGTAGAAGGCAAAAAAGATATCAAATATCTGAAGAGAATGTTGCCGTATGGATAAATCCGTAACTAGTCATTATAAGGAGTGAGATTATGGCGAAAATCAAACACAGCGTAGCGACGAGAAGAAGAAAGAAGAGGCTATTAAAGAAGGTAAAGGGTTTTTGGGGGGATCGCAGCAAACAATACCAGCAGGCGCGCCGGGCGCTCATGCATGCCTTGGTATATGCCTATCGCGATAGGCGGGTGAGGAAGAGAGACTTTCGGCGCCTGTGGATTATACGCATCAATGCTGCCTGCCGCGGCGAGGGCATTACCTACAGTCAATTTATTCGGGGCCTCAAAAAAGCCAAGGTGAACCTGGATAGAAAGATTTTAGCAGATTTGGCAGTAAAAGATGCGCACGCTTTTAAGAAATTAGTAGAGATAGCCAAAGGATAAATCCCAAAATAGATCTATTGGGGTTTGGAAATTGGGATTTCAAGGAGAGCAATATGCATGTAATAATCGTAGGTTGTGGTAGAGTAGGTTCAGAATTAGCCAAGCTCTTAGCAGCCGAGGGGCATAATGTCGTAGTCATTGATAAGAGGCAGGCCTCTTTTGACCGTATGGGTGGCGCTTTTAATGGTTTAACTTTGGCAGGCAATGGTTTTTCCTTGGATATGCTCAAACAGGCCGGTATTGAGAAGGCCGATGCCTTTTGCGCCGTAACCAACGGCGATAACACCAATTTAATTGCCGCCCAGGTGGCTAAAAAAATATTTAAGGTGCCCAAAGTGATTGCCCGCGTATATGACCCCCAGCGCGCGCATATCTATGCAGCTTTGGGTTTAGAGATAATCAGCGGGACCATTCTTTTTGCCGCCATGTTGAGAGACAAAATTATTGAAAGCCGCTTTTCCAGCTATCTCATTGAGACTAAGGATTTGGGAGTTCTGGAGATAGAGGTCAAAGATAGCCTGGTGGGTAAAACTATTCAGGACCTCAATATCTCGGGGGAACTTCTGGTAGTAGCTATCAAGCGGCTCCACGAAGCAATCATTCCCGAACCCCAGACCATTTTAATACAGAAAGACGTATTAATGGCGACGGTCAAAGTGGCTAGCCTGGATAAGGTAAAAGAGAAGTTCAATCTCTAAAAGATAGAGAGGGTGAGAAAATGTATATTGTCATTGTGGGCGCAGGTAAGGTGGGTTATTTTTTAGCCAAGAGGCTAAGCTTAAATAAACATACAGTGAGCATCGTGGAGAAGGATAAGCCGACTTGCGAAGAGATAGCCAGGGAATTGGATGCCTTGGTAATCAACGGCGACGGCTGCGATTCGCATATTTTAGAAGAAGCGGGCATTGCCAGGGCCGACGTGATAGCGGCAGTTACGGGCGATGATGAAGACAACCTGATTATCTGTCAGCTCAGCAAAGAGCTATTTAAAATCAACCGCACCGTAGGCAGGGTCAATAATCCTGAAAACGAACACACCTTTTCCGAATTAGGCGTGGATGTGCCCATTGATTCTACCAAGATTATCTCAAAGATTATCGAAGAAGAAGTCTCCTTCTCGGATTTTGTCAACCTGATGAGTTTTAAGCGCGGGAAACTTTCTATCGTACGCCTGGATTTGCCCGAAGATTCCCCGGCAATCAATAAAGAGGTTAAGGATATTAAGTTACCGGCGAATTCGGTGTTGGTTTCTATTGTCCGGGGGGAAGAGGTGATCGTGCCTAAAGGTAATACGGTTCTCAAGCCCAGGGATGACATTATTGCGTTGACGCTAATAGGCAATGAACCGCAACTCTTGAATTTATTGGTAGGGAAATTATGAAGATAAAATCCTTATTCCATGCCGCATTAGGCATTACTACGGAAGTCTTATACGCCGTAAGTATAATGCTGGGTGCACTTTTAATCTGTATAGCGCTATATCTTAAAAAATGATTCTTAAGCCGCGCCCGGAAGACATTAAAATCATCGGTTACTATTTGGGCAAGATTATGGTTAGCCTGGGCCTAGCCATGCTTGTGCCTGTTGTGGTAGGGGTGGCGTTTGGAGAGATAAATCCCTTGTTAGATTTCTTAATCGGTATAGAGATAGCGCTGATATTCGGTTTGATCTTAACCAGATTGTGTTTTACTGAAAGGGAACTGAATTGGATGCAGGGGATGGTTATTGTCTCCTTATCGTGGCTGGTGGCGATGTTCTTAGGCGCGATACCACTGTATTTAAGCGGGCATTGGAAGTCATACCTGGATGCCTGTTTCGATGCCATGTCGGGCTTTGCCACTACCGGGCTGGTTTTGGTGCAGAACCTTGACCACCTCTCCTATACCCACAATCTCTGGCGGCACCTGATGATGTTTATCGGCGGCCAGGGAATTATTATTGTTGCGCTTTCTTTTTTGGTCAGGGGGATGTCCGGCGCCTTAAAGATGTACGTGGGTGAGGGCCGTGACGAAAAGGTGCTGCCCAATGTCATCCACACCGCCAGATTCATTTGGCTAGTAGGTATCGTCTATCTGATTTTAGGGACTCTCGTCTTAGGCGTTACAGGCATATTCAACGGCATGAGGCCGGTGAATGCCTTTTTCCACGGCGCCTGTATTTTTATGGCTGCCTTTGATACGGGCGGGTTTTCCCCGCAGTCGCAAAATATCCTTTATTACCATAGCCTTACCTTTGAAGTCATCACTATTGTGATCATGATTTTAGGTGCGTTGAATTTTAAACTGCATTACCATCTCTGGACGGGAAAATTTAAGGAAATATTCAAGAATATTGAAACGCGCACCCTCTTTATGACGGTAATGCTGCTTTTTTTCATCGCCGCTATCGGCTTAAGCCAGGCAGGCGTATACCCGAAGGCAATCCTGCTCTTTCGTAAAGGCTTTTATCAATTGATTTCCGCGCACACCGGCACAGGCTACATGACCATATATGCCCGGCAGTTTATTAATGAGTGGGGGGATCTGGCCCTGGTAGCGATGATCTGCGCCATGGCTTTAGGCGGAGGGGTTTGCTCTACCACCGGCGGCATCAAGCTGCTGCGTATCGGCATTATCTATAAGGCCTTCAAGCAGGACTTAAAAAGAATAATCTTGCCGGAAAGGGCGATAGTAGAGCAGAAATTTCACCACATCAAAGAAATCTTTTTGGAAGATAAACAAGTCAGGTCCGCGCTCATCATTACCCTAGCCTATTTAGGGCTGTATGGGCTAGGGGCCATCATCGGGATGTTGCTGGGCTACCCCTTCCTGGCTTCCTTGTTTGAATCCACCTCCGCTGCGGCCAATGTGGGCTTATCCTGCGGGATTACCAACGTAAATATGCCCGCAGTTTTAAAACTTACTTATATAGTTCAGATGTGGGCAGGGCGTTTAGAGTTTATGTCCGTGTTTACTTTAATCGGATTCTTTATTGCAGCGATAAAGGGCAAAGGATGATCAGAAAAGTTATGGGTTATAAGTTATGGGTTATAAGTTTTGTTGTCTTTATTTCTTTGGCTCATCGCTATTGTTATGCCCAATCTATTCCCAGCTCCGAGCTTATCAATAATACCAAACTTTACGACGGAAAAGTAGTGGTTTATGAGGGCGAGATTATCGGGGATATAATGGCGCGTCGGGGATTTGCCTGGATAAACCTTAATGATGGGCTAGGCGCCATCGGTATTTGGGCGGATCAATCTTTAACCAGGGATTTAGTCTATACGGGTAGCTATAAATCCAGGGGAGACTGGCTTGAGATTACTGGTATATTTCACCGAGCCTGCCCTGAGCACGGTGGAGATTTGGACATCCACGCTCAGGGAATGCGTAAGGTTAAATCAGGCAGACTGGTCGTGGATAGACTAAACCTAAGTAAAAGAAACTTGGCATTTATTTTAGCGGGGGTATTGTGTCTAGTATGGATATTGGGGCTATTAAAAAGCAAATAGATTCAGAAATCGCAAACATAAATTCTGCGCAAGCGCTGGAGGGATTCCGCCTAAAATATCTGGGTAGAAAAGGTGTTCTTGCCCAATTAACCAGCACTATTCCTACTCTGCCTTTAGAAGAGCGCGCCAGCTTTGGCCAAGAGGCTAATGCCTTAAAAAATAAAATAGTTCTGCTGATTGAGGAGAAGCAAAAATCCATGGAGGCTCAACCGGCCCGCTCTAAGGCGGGTATCTATGATATTACCATGCCCGGAATTGCCCAGGAGTTAGGGCGTTTACACCCGATAACTCAGGTGACGGATGAGATCTGCGCGATTTTTACACAGATGGGTTTTTCCGTAGTCGAAGGCCCGGAGATTGAAACCGAATACAATAATTTTACCGGATTAAATATTCCTTTGGAGCATCCTTCCCGCGACGTTTTCGACACGTTTTATCTAAAAGGAAAAGAGAGATTGCTTTTACGCAGCCACACTTCTCCGGTGCAGATCCGGGTGATGAAATCACGTAAACCCCCTTTGGCAGTAGTGGTGCCGGGTCGGGTTTATCGGCCGGATGCCACAGATGCCAGCCACTCTTTTATGTTCCATCAGGTAGAAGGTTTTATGGTCAATGAAAATATCAGGTTTTCCGATTTAAAGGGTATCTTAGAGGCCTTGGCTAAATCCATTTTTGGGAAAGATATCAAGATGCGTTTTCGGCCGCATTTCTTTCCGTTTACTGAGCCCTCTGCAGAAGTAGATATCTCTTGTATTATCTGTAAGGGCAAGGGTTGTTCGGTCTGCGGTAAGAAAGGATGGCTGGAGATTTTAGGCAGTGGCATGATTCATCCTAATGTCTTTAAACACGTCGGATACGACCCCAGAAAATATACAGGTTTTGCCTTTGGCATGGGCATAGAAAGAATTGCCATGCTCAAATTCGGTATAGACGATATTAGGTTATTCTTTGAGAATGATTTGCGGTTCTTAAAACAGTTTTAATTTCAAAAGGGGGCGCGCTATGCGAAAGGAAGGCTTAGGTTTAGTAGTATTATTGGCCACAGCCTTACTAGTTACTAGTTACGCGTTACTAGTTACTGATTTATTCGCCGAAGAAGAATCCTACACCATCACTACCTATTATCCATCACCGTATGGGGTCTACAATGAATTAACCACCTACAGTAATACTAATCTGGCTATTCAGTCAGGTAACGTCGGTATCGGGATAGAGAGCCCTTCGAAGAAATTAGAAGTAGCAGGAGAGATTAAGCTTTCCGGGGCCACACCTTCCTATAAGATTACCAATGTCGCCGCCCCTACTGCAGATAACGACGTGGCCATCAAGGCCTATGTGGATGCAGCAGGGGGTAAGGCAGTCTATTCGCCCAAGTGTAGTTGGAGTTGTATGGTGTCTTCATACGGTAATATGACTCCTAATTGGCGCTGTACAGCCGCTTGTACACCACCTACGTGTGCATCGGGATACACGGATTTAGGCACGGGTTGCGCCGCCATGGGAGGCGGGGTAGCGGAAGAGAGCTCAAGCAACGGAATGTACGGAAATGGTTATGGTTATTGCGAAAGATATTGCGCAAAAAGCTAAAAAACGGGGCCAGAATTATTTATTATGAAAGTCACCTATAATTGGCTCAAGGATTTTGTAGAGATTAAAATTTCGCCTCAGGCCTTGGCAGACAAACTGACTATGGCCGGCCTGGAAGTTACTTCTCTGGAAGAAAAGGGCGGCGATTTTGTTTTTGAGATTGAAGTTACTTCTAACCGTCCGGACTGGTTAAGCGTAATCGGGATTGCCCGAGAAGTCGCGGCAATTACTAATAAAAAGTTACGAGTTACGAGTTACGAGTTACGAAAAAAGAAGCCTTACCTTTTAAGATAGAGATAGAGAGTAAAAGGGATTGCCCTCTCTATACCGCAAGAATCATCCGCGATGTTAAAGTCGGGCCATCGCCGGCGTGGCTTACGAAAAGATTAGAGCTTATCGGCTGCCGTAGCGTCAATAACGTTGTCGATATCACTAATTACGTTTTATTTACCTGGGGTGAGCCGCTGCATGCCTTTGATTTAAATAAGTTAAAAGGGGATACCATAATTGTGCGCCGGGCGAAGAGCGGCGAGAAGATTATCGCTATTGATGGCGAAGAGAAGATACTTGATCCCGATATCCTTGTAATCGCCGATGACCAAAAACCAGTGGCTTTAGCCGGTGTGATGGGCGGAAAGGATACCGAGGTTACCGAGGCCACACAAAATATACTTTTAGAGGCAGCGGTCTTTAACCCCATTGTTGTGCGCCGTGGTAGGCAGAAATTAGGGATCCAGAGTGATTCTTCCTATAGATTTGAAAGAGGCGTGGATGCCGAAACGGTAGAGAGCGCCTCCCGGCAGGCAGCGGGATTAATCCGGGAGCTAACAGGCGGAAGTTGCGCTTTAGCCAAGAGTTCGGGGCTACCCAAAATTAAAAAGCAGAGTATTAATTTATCAGTATTCACCGCGCAGAAGATCTTAGGGGTGAATATCGCCGCGGCCAAGATAAAGAAAATCTTAAATGACTTAGGGTTTAAAACTAAGGCTAAAGCTAAAAATTCTTTTCGGGTGGCAATCCCTGCGCACCGGCCGGACGTAGAATTAGAGGTAGATTTAATTGAGGAGATAGCCAGGATATCCGGTTATGATAATATACCCACGACTCTTCCTGTGGTAGAGCCGCAAGTAAGTGCTGACCAGCCGAGAATTTTAGTATCGGCGATAAAGAATATCCTTACCGGGCTAGGCTTAAATGAAGTAATTACCTATAGCCTGATGGATAAGGATTTATTAAGGAATTTTAGGGGGGCGCAGGCTGATGAGGCCATAGAAATTCTTAACCCCTTAAGTCAGGAGCAGGGGATTTTAAGGCCTCAACTTATGCCCAGCCTTGCTGCTTGCGTGGCTTACAACCTGAATCAGAAGCAGGAGTACGTGAATATATTTGAGATTGCGCACGGTTTCTTAGCGTCAAACTTCGGGCCAAAAGAAGAGCTCTTATTAGGTATGGCCCTTTGCGGGGCAAAGCCTTTATTATTGGAGCAGGGGCTGATTAAAGATACGGCCGAGCCACTGCATTTGAAAGGGATATGCGAAGCCCTCTTTGTGCGGCTGGGCGCAAGAGATTATAGTTTTAAGACGGCGGATAATACCGACAGGATACCCATATATGTGTCCGGTGAAGAAATAGGTTTTATCGCCGGGCTTAAAAAAAATATTTTGGATAGTTTAGGTATAAAAAATAAGGAAGTATTTGTCGCCGAGCTTAACTTAAGCAGGCTTTTATCTTACGCAGACTTAAATAAAAAATTTATCCGTCTTGCGGTATATCCGGGGATATCCAGGGATATCAGCCTGTTTCTTAAAGAGGAGACTTTGGCCGGGGATATATTGGAAGCGATAAAAGAGCAGGGTAGCCCATTACTGCGCGAGGCGAAGGTCATAGATTATTATAAGGGTAAACAGATACCCGCCGGCTTTAAAGGCTTTACGATCTCCTGCTTTTACCGACGGGATGAGCGCACTTTAACCGAGGCCGAAATCAATCCGGTGCATTCTGCGATCTGCGATTTTTTGACCAAGCGCTTCGCGGCCCAGATCAGATAAGTCTTGATTTTGCAAGTAGTATGTGTTATAATTTAAATAGAATCAGAATTGTTCTTTTAGATATCCCTGCCGTGCACGTTGGATGTGCGATAATTGGTGAACCAACACCTATATTAAGGGAGCTTGGTTCTCTTGGCGCTTAGGCGCCAGGAGCAGAGCACCCACTTGTAAAGAAACAGGTTCACAACATTCTAAGTCCAACGGCACATGCGGGGATTTTTTTTACCTAACTATGAAAAATACAGATAGCTTTGAGCTCTTCGCCGAAAAACCCGCTATAAATAAAGATCTCCCTTTAGCTGTACGTATGCGCCCGGTGAATTTAGGAGAATTCGTAGGCCAGGAACATCTCCTGGGCAAGGGAAAGCTCCTGCGCCGGGCGATTGAGGCAGACCGCTTAAGTTCTCTGGTATTATACGGCCCGCCGGGAATAGGCAAGACCTCTCTTGCCTGGTGTATCGCCCACATTACTAAAGCACATTATGTGGCCGTTAACGCCACCACCTCTAATGTCGAAGAGTTAAGAAAGGTCATCGCCCAGGCTAAACATAAAAAAGCAAATGCCGATAGGAAAACCATACTTTTTATCGACGAAATCCATCGTTTTAATAAAGCCCAGCAGGACGTGCTCATGCCGGATGTGGAAGAAGGTAATCCTATTTTGATCGGCGCAACCGTGCATAATCCCTACTTTTCTTTAATCTCGCCGCTTTTATCGCGTTCGCTGGTAGTGGAATTAAAATCACTTAAAGAAAGCGATATTCTCGCCATACTTTCGCAAGCCTTAAAGGATAAAGCCAGGGGTTTTGGTAATCTGAAGATAAAATTAGATAAGAGGGCGTTGGCGTTTCTCGCCAAGACCTGCGAGGGAGATGCCCGTCGGGCCCTGAATGCTTTAGAGGTAGGCGTACTGACTACGCCTAAGTCTAAAGACGGGTCCGTTGATTTTAATTTAGAAGTACCTGCTGAGTCTATCCAGAAAAAACCCGTGCTTTACGATAAAGATGAAGATGCCCATTACGATACTGCCTCGGCATTTATCAAGTCTATGCGCGGCTCTGACCCTGATGCGGCTTTATATTGGATGGCTAAGATGCTCTACGCGGGGGAAGACCCGCGTTTTATTGCCCGTCGGATTTGTATTGCCGCAGCAGAAGATGTGGGTAATGCCGACCCCCTAGCATTGGTCTTAGCTAACGCCGCATTGCAAATCTCTGAGTTTGTAGGTATGCCGGAAGCCAGAATCGTTCTTGCCCAGGCAGCTATCTATGTGGCTTGCGCGCCTAAATCCAACGCCAGTTACCTGGCTATTGATAAGGCCTTAGGCGATATGGAAAAGCAAAAAATACAGGAAGTACCAGATCATCTTAAAGACACCCACGCTGATGCCGAAGGCTTAGGCCACGGCAAGGGCTATAAATACGCCCATGATTATGATGGGCATTATGTAAAACAGAAATACACCGCACATAAAGTCAAATATTATGAGCCTGCTGATATAGGCCATGAGGCTAAGATTAAGCAGCGCCTGGATAAATTGCGCGGGGATAAGAAGATAGAGTAACAGTTTAGCGGGTGGCTTGGGCTGAGGTATAATTTTCTCCTTGAGGTCGGATCTAAACTGTGGTAGAATTTTAAATCTACGGAGAGAAAGATGATTATAACAGAGCAAAAACCCTTTCAGGAGATTATAGATAGCTTAACAGGCTACACTAAAATTTTCCTGGTGGGTTGCGGCGAATGTGCCACTACCTGTAAGACCGGCGGCCAGGACGAACTATCCAAAATGAAACTAGGCCTAGAAGCCCAGGGTAAAACTATCGTCGGTATGTGTATCCCCAGCGCGCCCTGTGTGGCCAGCCAAATCAAAACAGAGTTAGCCAAGAATATGAAGGTCCTGCGCCAAGCAGAGGCGATTTTAGTCTTAGCCTGCGGCTTAGGTACGCAGTCGGTTAAGGATAATGATCGGTTGGGCCTTACGGTTCTGCCTGCCTGCAATACTTTATTTGGCGCGGTCTTGGATAGCCAGGGTAATTTCTTAGAAAAGTGTTCTATGTGCGGCGAATGCGTATTGGATGTTACTGCCGGGGTTTGCCCGATTACGCTTTGTGCTAAAGGTTTGCTTAATGGCCCTTGCGGCGGCGTGGATCGCGGTAAGTGCGAAGTAGATAAAGACAAAGATTGCGCCTGGGTGCTTATTTACAAGGAGTTGGAGAAGAAGAACAGGCTTAGCGAGTTTAAGAAAGTCCAGCCAGCTAAGGATTTTAAGAAGACAACCAGGCCGCATAAATTAATCATGACGAAACAAGATGGCTGAGCAGCCCTATTCAGAAAAAGTAATGGATCATTTTTTGCACCCCAGGAATGTCGGCGAGATTCCCGACGCCAGCGGTATCGGCAACGTCGGAAACCCCGTCTGCGGGGACATCATGAGGATGTATATTAAGATAGAAAATAATATTATCGTAGATGCGAAATTTAAGACGTTCGGTTGCGGCGCAGCCATCTCTACCAGCTCCATGGTGACCGAAATGGTCAAGGGAAAGGCCATTGAGGAGGCCTTAAGAATCTCTAATCGTGCTGTGGCAGAAGCCTTAGGAGGCCTACCGCCCATAAAGATGCACTGTTCTGTGCTGGCTGAGGAGGCGCTGAAATCCGCAATCAAGGATTATTACCAGAGGCAGGGTAAAGGGATCGATTTTGATATTCCCAGTCACGACCACCATTAATTTTAGGCTAGATGAGTAGAGTCAGGGGGTTGACAAAAGAGCAAATCCGTAGTAAAATCCTCTTAGAACTAAAAACACAGAAGGAGGAAAACCGAGAGAGAAAAAGTAAGGTTATACAGGAGAAACTTTTTAGAACTTGGGAATTTCTTCAGGCAAAAAGAGTAATGTTTTACATCTCTTTTGATGGCGAGGTTGATACGGAAGATATGATAAAAGAAGCAAGAAAATTAGGTAAGATAATCGCAGTTCCGGTCTCTCACAGGGCCAGGATCAAAATAAGCCCCTGTCTGTTACAAGACAAGGCCAAACTCAAAAAAGGCCCCTATGGGACACGGGAACCCGCGGTTAAAAAACCTGTTCACTTAGAAGATTTAGATGTAGTAATTGTGCCAGGTATCGCCTTTGATAAAAAAGGTAACCGCTTAGGGCGGGGTAAGGGGTGCTACGATTCTTTTTTAAAAGGGCTCCCCTGCCGTACAGTCTCGCTTGGCCTGGCCTTTGACTTCCAAATCTTGCCTTCCATACCCGCCACCTCGACTGATGTAAGCGTCGACAGAGTTATTTTTGCCTGACTTCTTTAAGTTCTAAACAACTTCACCCTTTTAAAAATCGATTGTATTTCCAAGAACAGGAGGCTGATTAAGCGATGCTAAATATAATTATTGTAGCTGTCGCCGCTTTAATCTCAGGCTCCCTGGGGTATTTCTTCAGAAGATATATAGCGGAGAAGAAGATTCAAGACGCCGAAACCAGGGCCAAGCAGATTTTAGAGCAGGCGAAAAAAGAAACGCAGGACAAACGCAGAGAAGGAGAGCTGGAAGCAAAAGATCTTTTATACCGCATGCGCCAGGATTTTGAGCGCGAAACTAAAGACAGGCGCCAGGATATCGTAAATTCGGAGAAGAGGCTGGCCCAGAAAGAGGAAAACATCGACCGGCGCCTGGAGCTTCTGGAGAGGAAAGAAAAGGAAACCGAAAGTCGACAGGAGAATATCAGAAAACAGGAAGAGGCAATCAAAGCCAAGGATAATCAGCTGCAGTTACTTATTGCGGAAGAAAAAGAAAGGTTGCAGAAGATCGCTTCTTTATCTGCGGAAGAGGCAAAACAGATATTACTTAGCCGTCTCAACGAAGAACTGAATACCGAGAAGGCATTGCTCTTGAAGAGACATGAGGAAGAGCTGCGCAGCACCATGGATAAAAAAGCCAGAGAGATTATTAGCCTGGCCATCCAAAGATGCGCCGCAGAACATGCGGTGGAGTCGACAGTAAGCGTCGTGGCTTTACCTAACGACGACATGAAGGGCAGGGTTATCGGCAGGGAAGGCAGGAACATCCGCGCCCTGGAAATGGCTACGGGCGTAGATGTAATCATTGACGATACTCCCGAAGCAGTTACCCTGTCTGCCTTTGATACCGTACGCCGGGAAATCGCGCGCCTGAGCCTTGAGAAGCTGATCAGCGACGGCAGAATCCACCCCGGCAGGATTGAAGAGATAGTGGAGAAGACTAAGAAAGAGATGGATGAGAGGATACGCGAAGAAGGAGAGCGCGCAACCTTTGAGGCAGGGGTAGACAACCTGCATCCGGAATTAATCAAGCTCGTCGGCCGTTTAAAATACCGCAGCAGTTTCGGCCAAAATGCCCTGCAGCACTCTAAGGAAGTAGCTTTTCTTTTAGGCATCATGGCTTCAGAACTGAAACTGGATTTTAAGCTGGCGCGTAGGATTGGCCTATTGCATGATATCGGCAAGGCCATCGACCACCAGATTGAAGGTACGCATGCCAAAATAGGGGCGGACCTGGCGAAAAAATTTAATGAGTCGCCTGAAGTCATCGCCAGCATTGAGGCGCACCATGAAGAAATAGAACCCAAGAGTTTTTATGCGGTGTTGGCCGTAGCCGCAGACGCTATTAGCGCTGCCCGTCCGGGCGCGCGCCGCGAGACATTAGAAACATACATCAAAAGATTAGATAAGTTAGAGTCTATAGCTAATCTTTTTAAAGGCGTAGAAAAATCTTTTGCCATACAGGCAGGCCGTGAGATACGCGTAGTGGTGCAGCCTGAGAAAATCTCAGATAGCGACGCGGTGAACCTGGCGCGTGACATCCGTAAGAAGATAGAAGA
>JAZDLA010000034.1:0-10471 GCA_043802425.1 Candidatus Omnitrophota bacterium | reverse complement strand
AAGGAAGTAGTGGATGCCCAAAGGGCAAAAGGTAAAAAAGTCGGCTTATTAAAGATTATCTCTTATCGGCCATTTCCCTATACCAGGGTATATGATATATTGAAAGATGTGCCCCGGGTTGCGGTTTTGGATAAGGCGTTATCCCTGGGCGCTTATGCACCTTTAGCCGTTGAAGTCAAGGCAGCATTCTTCGCTAAGAAGAAATCTCCTAAAGTAATCAGCAGTTTCATAGGAGGCTTAGGCGGGCGGGATATAACCTCGGAATCTATAAAAGGCATATTTGGTAAACTAATCCAGAAAGAAGTTAACCTAGAGTTTATTGATTTAAAACCTGAACTACTTAAGGAAACTTATGGAGAATGACCTTTTGTTTAAATCCGGGCATACTGCCTGTGCAGGTTGCGGTCAATCATTGGCAGCGCGCTTAGTCATAGAGGCCGCGG
Organism: Candidatus Omnitrophota bacterium; assembly: GCA_043802425.1. GTDB lineage: Bacteria > Omnitrophota > Gorgyraeia > Gygaellales > Profunditerraquicolaceae > JAGUYA01. Next base: position 10,028 of record JAZDLA010000034.1, on the reverse strand, counting down.
GCAGTAATACCATTGTCGTAAATAATACCGGTTGCTTGGAAGTATTTTCTACGGCGTATCCAGAGTCAGCCTGGAATGTTCCTTGGTTACATTCTCTTTTTGAAAATGCAGCAGCGGTTGCCTCCGGCGTAGAAGCAGCCCTGATTCATTTAGGCAAGAAAGATACTACTAACGTAATTGCCCAGGCAGGCGATGGCGGCACTGCCGATATCGGGCTTCAGGCATTATCCGGGATGCTCGAGCGTGGACATGATATTTTATACGTTTGCTATGATAACGAAGCCTACATGAATTGTTTAAGTACTTCATCTTTGATTTTAACTAAGGACGGCCTCAAAAAAATTACCGAAATAAAAGTCGGCGATGATGTTTACGCCTTTGATCAAAATACCCATCGATTGGTCATTAAAAAATGTAGCGGAGTATTTGATAACGGTAAAAAAGAAGTATTTGAACTTAAGACCCATCACCATTCCATAAAAGCAACGCCTAATCACCCCTTTCTTGTTTTGAAAAGAAATGGGAGAGGTAAGCAGAATGAGCTCGCCTGGAAGGTGCTCGAAGATATAGAAATCGGCGATAGAGTTGTAGCGTTAAAGAGCATGAATGGCGGCGCGCCATTTAAATTTCCAGAGATAGAAATGACGGAGAAAGGCGATTATAAGGTTAATAATCTTAATGAGATAATTTTACCACAAAAATCCAATCCTGATGTAATGAAGTATTTAGGATTATTTGTCGGCGATGGTTGGAGAAGGACAAATAGGGGAGAAATAGGCTTTGCTCTGCCCGTTGGTAAAAAGGCAAGGGGTGTTTTAGTAGATTTGCATAAAAAGATATTTGCCAGTAAAATATCCGCTGATAAAAATTATATTTACGCCAATTCCGTTAATCTTACTAAATTTATAGATACATTAGGCTTTGGTCAAGGTGCGAAAAATAAGACCATACCCGGATGGATATTTACACTTCCTCGAGAGCAAAAGAAAGCATTTGTTGATGGTTTGATGCTGGCTGATGGTTATGATTGCGCAGGGAGTAAAAGATATGTTTCGGCAAGTTCAGACCTTTTAAATCGGTTACGTTTACTACTTCAAACTATAAACTATAGGGTAGGCAAAATTCATATGCAAAGAAAAAAAAGAGGCACGATATGTGTATACAGAAAACTATTGGCGGATTCGGAATATGGATATATCTGCTTTAGCAAGAAAGAAGGATGGAACATAGACAAATATCCGTCTCAATATCGATATCAGGATTTCTTAATCGATAATAAATTCTTCCAGACCGAAGAAGTCATAAGTATAAAATCAGTAGGAATTGAGCCAACATTAGACTTAAGAGTAGAAGATGAGCATAATTTTATTGCCGACGGTATTGTAGTTCATAACACCGGCGTGCAGCGTAGCGGCCTTACGCCGTATCATACCAGTACCACTACCAGTCCTACGGGCAGCAAATCTCAAGGGAACATCCGTCCCAAAAAACCTATGCCGGAGATTGCCAATGCCCATGGTATACCTTATGTGGCTACTGCGACCGTGGGTTTTTCTCAGGACCTGCAACGTAAAGTAAAGAAAGCTATATCCATAAAAGGGCCGAAGTATATTCAAATACACGTACCTTGCCCCTTAGGCTGGCGCCATGAAACCAATCTGACCTATCAAATAGCCAAGCTTGCCGTAGAGACGGGTTTATATCCTTTGATTGAATACGAGAGCGGCAAATTAGTAGCGGCACGTCAGATTACGCAGCCTAAGCCGGTGGAAGAATATCTAAAACTACAAGGTAGATTCAAACACCTGTTAAATAACCCGCAAGAGTTAAAGCAGATTCAGGAGATTGCGGATAATAATATTCAGAAGTATAACCTTAAAGGCCAGGAGGCCGTTAAGGAATAACTAGAGGAGGTGTTGTTATGGGTAAACAGGCCAGGGCAATTGTAGAATTGAGTCTGAAGGATCTGGTCAAAGACCTAAACAAGGCATATGCGGATGAATGGTTAGCATTCTATCTTTATACGTATATGGCATTGATGGTCTCAGGCAAGGCTTACGAAGATATGCAGGAGTTTTTAAGCAAGATAGCTAAAGATGAGTTAGAACATGCCCAGGAAGTAGCGGATATGATCATTAAGTTAGGTGGTATTCCTATCGCTAACCCCATGGAGTTAGAAAAGAATGCCAATGCCCCTTACACGATGCCGCCCAAAAATTCATCCGATATCAACAGGATTATACGTATAGTGCTGGAAGCGGAGGCAGGCGCAATTGATGTCTATAATAAGATTGCCAAGAAGACCCTGGGTAAGGATAATGTCACCTATCAGTTAGTTACGCATATATTGTCCGAAGAAGTAGAACACGAAGAGATATTCGAGAATTTACTGGAAAGATAAACAGTCAGTAACTAGTAAACCAGTAACGCGTAACTAGTAATTAAAATCAAAAAGACAACAAAATTTTTAAAAATTACGAGTTACTAGTTGCTAAATTACCAGTTACTAATTTTTTAAACGGAGGTTAGCAAGATATGGCAAAGGTAACGGTAGATGTTTCGACTTGTGTAGGTTGCGGTTTATGCGAGCAATCGTGTCCGGAGGTATTTGAGATAGGAGGCGATGGTATCGCCCATCTAAAGGCCCAAAGTTGCGCTATACATAATCTGCAGGAAGTAGCCGAGCAGTGCCCGGTGGACTCCATTAAGGTAAGTTAAGTATTTTAGAATACCTGCACCCTCTTTTTTAGTTCATCCATAAATTTAGCAAAATATTCTAATTTTTTCTGCAGTAGCATTTTTTTAGCGAATTCGTCTTTCTCTTCTTTAAATTTGTTTTCGTCTATAAGAATCCTCCCCTTTAACTTAACAATATAAAAACCCGATGGCATATTGATTATTTCGCTTGGTTCATCCTCTTTTAATTTTTGCGCAAGCGTAAAAAAATTATCCGATACGCCGATGCCGGCTAAGTAACCACCGTATTTAAAAAAGTTAGTAGAGTCTGACTTTAGGCCGTAGGCTTTAACGGCATGATCAAAGTTTACAGACTTGGGGTTATTTCTATACAATTCCCTTAATTCCTTCAGGCAGTCTTCTATTTTTTTCTGAGCAATCTCCCGGGAGCTGTCTTTAATGAAACTTTCTTTTACCTTGTTTTTGATTGATTGAAAATCAGGTATGTAGGGCTCTTTTCTTTCCTTAAGCCTTAATATATAATAGGATTTATCCATGCGTATGGGCAAAGAAAACTCGCCTATTTTTAATTTTGATATCAGGCTTAAGATTTGTGGCGACCAGCCTATACCTGGAATGGGGTCTGTAAGGCCGAAGAATCCGCTTTCCTTTACTTGCAGGTTAAACTCCTTACTTACATTAGCAAAGCCGTCCCTTTTGTTTAGACGAGAGAACAATTTTTTTATCTTTTCCTCTAAGGCTTGCTTATCTTTATCATCCAAGGCCAAAGAAATATATTCTATATTGAAAGAAAGAGGTTGTTTAAATTGAAGCGGGTTCTTGGCGAAGTAGTCTTTGATTTTCTCTTCAGAAGCAACTATATCCTTCGCAAAATCAGAAGGATTGCTGGCGATATAAGAAAGGTCTACCTGTTCATTTATTTTTTTGTATTCTTCCTTAACGATTTCCTCAGAGACGCGCAAATTATCCGTTACCACTTTGTAAAGCTTAGAGATAATCAGGTTTTGGCGGGTCTGTTCTTCAAAAACGCGGGGTTGGGCGTAGAAAACGTACTGCAGCATTTGTGAATATGCCTGGTTATCAAATTCTGCGTTTTTCTTTTGGAAGAAGGGATAGCTTTGGATTGTTTGTATGACTTCAATATCACTTGCGTTGATTCTACGTCTTTTAGCCTCGGCTAATAAGATCAATCTTTCCCAGGCCTGGGATTGGAGGTTGAGGTTTTTTTCTATTTCTGAGAGGTTATCTCCGAACTGAATGATAGCTTGATTCCTTACTGCATCCAAGGCGCCTTTATATTCCAGGAAAGTTATTCTTCTGCCTGAAATTATGCCCGTATAGGAGGTCTCTTGTTTGCTGCGGACATAGCTGCCAAAGCCCCAGAAGACAAATGCGGGCACAATCAGTATTATCAGGATAATCCATATTTTTTTCGCCGTCTTTTTATTGCGTAATTTCTTAAGCATCGCACACCTCTTTTTAAAGCTTTATTATAATTCAAAATCCAGATATTGCAACCAAATTAAATTGCACCTACGTTCATAGACATCTTTTAGCGGGTGACTTAGCCTGATTTCCCTGCCTGCCGGCAGGCAGGGAGCGGGGCGTCCGAGGATGCCGAGCGGGTAGGGTTCACCTGCTATAAAGGTTAATCGGTGAGAGCAAGGCACCGCAGGCGAGTGCAGTTTTGCCTCGCTGGGGCAAAACAAACGTCCCCGCGAGAAACAGGCCAAGACAACACCTGGTCCTATACCCACCCCACCATATCGGAGTGGTGGGTACGCCGCTTTCTGCGGCGGGATGGGCCGGTGTGCTGCCTCCTGCGGCAGGACCCGCTAAATGCATTGACAATATTTTGCCCTTTACAAAATATTATTCCCTCTGTATAATAAGCTTTTAAGCAAATTAAAAGGAGTAACAGGCGATGGTTATACCTTTTACGCGGCAATTATACACCCTGATAAAGACAGGTATCCCGCTTTTAAAGGCCTTGCAGATTATTGTCGTACAATTACCCGTTGGTAAATTCAGGGCAAGTATTGAAGAAATCATCCAGAATATCCAGCAAGGTAAAAGTTTTTCGGAGAGCCTAAGTACCGCGCCGCATTTTTTCTCTCTTCTCTACATTAACATGATCAAGGCGGCTGAGGTAAGCGGTAATCTGACGGAGATATTAAGAGAGCTATCCCAGCACCTGATAGAGAGCCGCAGGGTTAACCGGCAGGTCCAGGCCGCCCTGATGTACCCTATACTTGTATTGATAATCGCCAGCGTCATCTTAATCGGGCTTTTGATGTTTGTCTTGCCGGTTTTTATGCGTATATTCGAAGATATCGGCGGGACCCTTCCTCCTACTACCTTATTCCTTATTGCGTTCAGTAAATTTATCCAACATTGGGGCTGGCTTTTTGTAGTTTTATTGGCAATCCTCGCCGGAATAGTCTTTATTATATCTCGCAAGCCCTACGGTAAACGGCTTATCAATATCTTTCTCTGGCGTCTGCCCTTATTCGGTAAATTAACTAAGACAATGGAGATAGGTAGATTCTGCAGGACAATGGGGACGTTATTATCGTCGGGTGTGACGTTAACTAAAACTATGAACGTATTGTATGAAACAACACCCGCGGTCCTCTTACAGAATGCCTTAGACGATATTCGCTATCAGGTAGAGCAGGGCAAGAGCCTTTCTGCGGCGATGGAGGAAACAGGTTTATTCCCGTTGACTTTAGTCAGAATGATTCAGGTAGGGGAGGAGAGCGGTAAAATTGCAGAGCTATTCCTAGATATAGCACAAGATTATGAAGAGGAAGTTTCTTTTTCTGTCACGGGTTTATTATCTATGCTTGAGCCGCTTTTGATTGTGGTTATGGGCGTGATTGTGGGCTTTATCGTCGTATCTTTATTCTTCCCCATCTTTACTTTAAGCGGCGTAGTAAAGTAAATTATTCCTCATTTCCAGAATGAAACCTATTGTAAATAAAGGGTTTACATTAGTAGAGGTTCTCATGGCCATATTTATTTTAGGAATAGGCATGGTTACTTCTTATAATCTTCTCCCCCTTGGCCTACAGTCTTTAACCTATGCCCGCAGGCTTAATGAAGTTTATTTTCTTGCGGAAAGGAAACTGGAGGAATTAAAGTTGCAGCCTATCATAGAGCCAGGTGAAACCAGCGGCAAGGAGAGGGAGATGACGTGGACGATCTATGCCCAGCCTTTCCAATTACAAGAAGGGATAGAAGTAACTTATGTAGAGCTAGATATAGACCTTGTTTTTCGGGGCAGGACAGAGAGGCAGAGATTTGTTACTTATCTTTCGGCGGGATCATGAAAGATTTAACCCTCAGGCAACTTAACGGCTCTATGAAGACAAAGGGCCAGGCATTGATCATTGTGGTTGCGATTCTAGCCATGCTCTTTGTGGTGACTACAGCTTTTTTTGTCCTTGCCCAGGCTGAGCGAACTGCTGCCCTGCGGCATCTGGATAGTCTCAGGGCCCAGTATATTGCGGAGGCAGGAATTGTCTACGGCCAGAAAGTTATAGCGTTAGATAAACAAAACGATCTTATCGATTCTCTCGAGGATTTAACTTTTAAGAATTTTGCAGGCGAAGACATGGATTTAGACGCAGATGGTAAAAATGAGAGTAAGCTATTTAATCTGGCTAACAGAGATGGCAATGCCTTTGGCCATTTTAGCCTACGTATTTCTGACGAGGCCTCGCGTCTTAATCTCAACAGCGTTTCAGCCGATACCCTGGCTCGGCTCTTTTCAGATGCAGGCATAGATTCTTCTAAAGCGAACACCCTTGTTACCCGCAGGCCTTTTAACGCTAAAGAAGCAATAGGTTCGTTCTTAGGGGCGGATAATTTTGCTCGAGTAAAGGATTTTTTGACCATCTATTCCCAAGATTTCGAGATAGATTTGAACAAAAATAGGAGGGTGTATCTCAATAGTTCTCAACCACGCATTATCTTAGAAACATTTTTAGCGGCAGGCATAAGGGAGGCTTATCAGAAGGCAGCAAATTTAAAAGACGCCTCTGATGCTAACCTTATACAAACCCTCCTGGATAAGTTTAGCCAAACCTTTCTTCCTTCTAGTCTACAAGAGGCTGGAGGCTGGCGCAATAAAGGCAGTTTCTATGAGGCAGACGGCGAGAGCGATAGTGCCGGTAAATTTTCCTGGTCCAACCTGCCCCTTAAGGATGGAGAATATTTCTGCTTTCTTTATGGCACACAGAGTACGGATATAGTAGGGGGAGATCCGCTTATATATTCAGGCGAAGGGTTAAAGGATAGGGTAGAAATCAAAGGAGGTGGTTTTACTCTTTCTCTTAAACCCGCAAAAGATGAAATCAGCAGATTTTCTCACGTTGAGCTGGTAAGCCTTGATTATAGAGAGGGTTTAGCCAGGAAGTCAATTAGCGGTACAGAAGCATTGGTGATTAATGAATTAATGGTTAAGCCCTCAAAAGAAGTTTTGGTTGATAATCCCGGCCATATTGCAACCGGGCAGATTCAGAAATGGATTATTAGCAATATTGAACCCGGTAATTATTACGTAGTAGTAGAAGCCGTTACCAAAGGTGGCCTAGTGGGAGATGTTTATATCTTGGGTTATTTAGGTAATAATCTGCGCGACCAGGACTATTTTCCTGAGGCCATAGGCGTCACAGGTAGCGGGACAATTACCATTGAGATAAGGAATAATTCCTTGGAAGATGCAAGTTTCAAGGGCATAAAGATTATACAGGAACCGGACGGAGAGTTTATCGAGATAGTAAATCTTTCTCCCCAAGCGATTAGTTTAGGTGATTTTTCGCTTGAGGCCTATACACCAGAGGGGGATGTTGTTTCTGGCTGGCCAGCCCGCATACCCGAAGATACAAAAATTGAACCTTACCAGCATCTAGTTTTAACGGTGGATAACAATGATGCTACCCCTTGCCCGAAAAATCTTCAAAGTAACGGGGTATCTTTTCAATCCATACATGAGGTGAATGCGGTGGGTCTTATTTTTGACGAAGGCAGCAAAACCATAGATAAAAAATCAGACCTATTGCCTAACTCAGGTGGCAGGATTATCTTGAAGGATGATTCAGGCGAGAGGGTAGACGCCGTAGAATACCAGGGTAGCCAAATCAAAGATTTTACCAGCTTAGAGCGCGGCGACCCCACTACTAAAAGCGATAATGATGGCAATGGATTTTTTGATGGTTGGTATCTCTGCGCGAGCAAAGATAGCAACACCGCAGGCGCCGCTAACGAAAACACCGGCATGTATACGCGTGATGAGGAAACGGGCAAGCTGATAAAAAATAATATCAGCCAGCTGATCGTATTTAATAAATCCCTTTTAGGATTGACTGAGGTAAACCAAATATCTTCGGGAGAAAATTGGAAAAAATTTTCCCTTGAAGATGTTGCGCGCATGGTTGACCGTTTTGCTTATGAGGCAATTAGTCTGGAGATGGCCGGTCATGAAAAAGATGGTGGGTCTGATACTAAAGGTATCTGGGAATTTTCTATGTTCCCCTCAGGCGATTATTTACTAAGCGTATTAACTGATGATATAAGCCTGGAGGGGGAAGAAATCCAGGTGGGAGTAAAAACTGAAATTGCGGGTGAGTTCAAAGATTTTCAGTTACTTTTATTTGCTCAAGGGGCTGCTTTTTACGGGACAATAGAGATACCCGGCCCCTCCGCTATACTACAATTAGAAATTACAACTGATTCCAAAAAAATAAAATCCGCTCTCAAACAAATATGGCTTGAACCCGTTATTTCTACGGTAGGCCGGATTAATATTAATACTGCCAGGGCAGAGGTTTTACGCAGTTTATTAGCTTCCGAGAGCTTAGTGGAGAAGGTGTTAAATAGCAGGCCCCTGGGCATCAATGATAACCGTGAATTAGGCATAGGTGAACTATTTCTTTTAGATTCAGAGGCGCTGCCTTTTTATAATCAGCTTACCGTTAAATCTGATGTATATGAAATCACCTGCCGCGGCGATTTTTCTCCCCAAGGTAAGACCATAGCTTATCAAACTATCCGCACTGTTATTGAGAGGGGAGACTAAGCTATCAATTTTATCTAGTTCGTAAGTGATTGCAAATAAAAGACTTTGTTTCTTGATATAAAATATATCTTTGCAATCAACTATACCTTTTTTATCCGTTTTTGCTGGATTTTATTTTCCTTTCGAAGATGGCCCGCTAAAAATCTTCTTATTTTTTCTTCCCCCCTGAATATCTGTAAATTTAATTCCCGTTTCTAAAAAATGCTGCTAGGGCTAACCTAAGGGTAATTGATCTCTCTAAAACCGCGGTCACTAGTAGATACATTGTAAGCCTAGGAGATATCGTTTAGCCTAACTATACCACTTAGGTATAAAAAAAGCTTGACAAAAGTAAAAAAAGCGTTTATGATACCATCAAGTTGTGCCAAACATATACAGTACCTATTAAATGTATACAAACCCATTAAATCCAGAAGAAATGTTTACAAAGGAGGACCAGATGCAATATGCTTATCATGGTACGCAGGAGGTAGCTAGGATTTTGGGGATCTCTAAGCAGACCCTACTGCGTTACGAGAAGAAAAAGATTTTCCCCAAAATCCGCAGAAATCCTATCAACAAACGCAGGGAATATTCCCTGGAAGACATCAATAAATTTAAAAAGATTTTAGGGAGAATATAAACCATGAAGAACAGAATCATTGGTTTAGATATTGATGAAGGGTCTGTCGTAGCCACAGAAATGCTTTTGAGAGAACAGGGGAAAGTTTCTTTGGTTGGATGCAAGGTTGTCTCTGATTTAAAAGAACTAAACAAGGATCCCTTGTTGAAAAAAGTAGATATATATATTAGCCTGCCTACTCAGGCGGTTCTCTTTCGCACATTTCACCTGGCCCCCTCTTTAGCAAAGGGTAAAAGTAAAGGCAGCAGCAAAACAAAGGGCTGGGCCGCTTTTCTTTTACGCCAGAATCTGCCCTTTAAGCTGGAGGAGTGTTTCTGGGATACGTTCACATTTAACACCGAGCTTAATCTCATCGCGGTAAAAAAGGAAGTAATGGAAAGATACATTACGCAGATTCAAGATTTAGGGTGGCGTTGTGTAGGAGTAGCCCCTTCTTTTATAGCGCTATACAATGTCTTTATCTATAATTTTCCCGAAAAAGATAGCTGGGCAATTTTAAATATCAAAAGCTCCGCCAGCGATTTAATTATCTATGAAGATAAACGCTTATGGCTTTATCCTTTGTCTTTAGGCAAGGCCTACTTCCAGGAGGATTCTGAAGGCGTGGAGAAGTTTTCCTTAGAGGTC
>JAZDLA010000033.1:0-11648 GCA_043802425.1 Candidatus Omnitrophota bacterium | reverse complement strand
CTCCAATAACCTTATTTTACTTGCGGTATTTTGGGGGTTTTTAGGGTTAACCCTGTATATTCTGGTTAATATGGGTGATGATGCCAGCAACATAGCTAAGAAAACTTTTCTTATTGTTGGCGGCTCAGATGCGTTAATGCTCCTGGGTATAGGTATAATTTATCATCTTACCGGCAGCCTACAGATGGATAATATCAAGCTGGAACTGAATAATGGTTTGGCGGTTTTGGCGTATGTTTGTATTGCTATCGCAGCTTTTGCTAAAGCCGGAGCTATGCCTTTTCACTCCTGGATCCCGGGTTGTGCAAAAGATGCGCCAGTGCCGGTGGTAGCTTATTTACCCGCTTCGCTGGATAAATTATTGGGGATTTATCTATTAGCGAGGATCTCTTTAGGCCTATTCGTGATGAACGGTGCCATGAATATCTTTCTTATGGTTATAGGCGCCTTTACCATAATTGCCGCAGTGATGATGGCCTTGATCCAGCACGACATGAAAAAGCTCTTAGGTTACCACGCGGTATCGCAGGTAGGATACATGGTTTTAGGTATAGGCACGGGTACTCCTATCGGCATCGCAGGCGGGATATTCCATATGTTGAATAATTCTATATATAAACAGGGCCTATTTCTTGTTTCGGGTAACGTGGAGAAAAATTTGGGCACCACCGATTTAGATAAATTGGGTGGACTTGCTAAATTCATGCCCCTTACCTATATAGCGGCACTTATTGCCAGTCTTTCTATATCCGGCGTGCCGCCTTTTAACGGCTTTGTCTCCAAATGGATGGTTTATCAGGGCTTAATTAACCAGTTAGGAGTTGCGAGTTACGGATTGCGGATTACGAGTATTTTATGTTTGGCGGCAGCGATGTTCGGTTCAGGTTTAACCCTGGCCAGTTTTATGAAACTAATTCATGCCACCTTCCTGGGACAACCGGAAAATAGACGGACAGGCAAACAGCCAAGCGAAGTCCATTGGACGATGTGGTTGCCCTGTATCGTACTGGCAATTATCTGCGTCGTCTTTGGCATATTTGCCCAGGCCATTCCGTTAAGGTATTTTATATTACCAGCAGTAAAAGATGTTAATTTTATTGGGACTTGGTACGCCGGATTATCTACCCTGCTTATTATTGCTGGTTTAGTCTTAGGTCTTTTAATATTTAAATTAAAGGGATTAAGGCCAACCGTGCGCCAGGATACAGCCTTTGTGGGCGCAGAGACGGCAGATTTTAAAGAAACTAGGGTCAGCGGTACAGAATTTTATAATACCATCAAAGAATTCGGGATCTTAAAGGCCGTTTATCATAAAGCCGAAGCAGGGGTTTTTGATATCTACGAACAGGGGAAAAAGATTGTTTTTGCTATTAGCAAATTTCTCCAATATTTACACAACGGGGTTCTGCCTACTTATTTAGTCTGGACACTTTTAGGGATGATCTGGTTATTCTGGGCATTTTTAAGATAATATGGAACTACAACTACTCTTATTATTTATGATTTTTGCCGCTATTGCGGCGGTTCAGATTGAAGATCTGCTTTCCAGCGTCATTGCTATGGGCGCAGTGGGCTTAGGTTTATCTATGGCCTTTCTGATTTTGAAGGCCCCGGACCTAGCAATTACCCAGTTGGTGGTGGAGATACTCTGTTTAATTATTCTTATCCGCGCCACCATCAAGAAAGACCTGCCTTTAATCAGAGACGGCAGATGGGTCTTTAATACTATCTCTACGTTATTATTCATCGGTATTTTTCTGGTTTGTGCTTATTTTTCCTTCAAGGATCTACCTCAATTCGGCCAGCCGCTTATGAGAGTAGCCCAGGAATATATTATTAGAGGGATGGAGAAGACCGGGGCGGCTAATATCGTTGCTTCGATAATCTTAGATTTTAGAGGTTATGATACCTTAGGTGAAGCCACCATTCTTTTTACTGCAGTGATAGGGGTATTGGCGGTGATTAGAAAAGTAGGCAGGATTAGCCATGAAAAATAAAGAAGCGGGTATGACTTTAATTGTTAAGACCATCACCCGGCTGACCGTCGGCCTGATATTACTCTACGGGATTTATATTGTTTTACACGGCCACATCTCACCGGGCGGAGGGTTTGCCGGCGGGGTAATCATTGCACTTTCCTTTATTCATTTAATGCTTGCCTTCGGCAGGGAGGTGGCCTTAAAAAAGTTATCGCAAGGCTTGGCCTCTATTTTAGAGAGCCTGGGGGCATTGATGTTTTTGTCCATAGCGTTACTGGGTCTTTTAGGGGGCTACTTCTTTTTTAATTTCTTCTTAGATAAGGGTGAACCTTTCACATTATTCAGCGCGGGGATTATTCCTTTGTGTAACATCGCTATATCTCTTAAGGTAGGAGCAGGTTTATTTGCCATTTTTGCGGCCCTGGTGTTATTTAGAGGGTTAGGGGAGAAAGAATGAGCGTTTATATATTGTGTTTTGTCTTATTCTGCATCGGGCTGTATGCGGTTTTGAGAAAAAGAAATATTATCAAGATGATTATAGGCCTGGGGATTATCGAGTATGCGGTTAATTTATTTTTTGTTCTGGTTGGCTACCGCGCACATGGTCGCGCTCCGATATTAGCCGAAGGCCAGGGTATTACGAATATGGTTGACCCCTTACCGCAGGCCTTGGTTCTGACTTCTATTGTTATCGGCCTGGCAGTCACGGCATTAATTGTGGCGATTGCTATCAGGATATTCGAGAAATACGGCACCTTTGATATTACTAAGATTCGGAGATTAAGAGGATGATATTACCTATTTTTGTGATTATTCCCTTGGCGGCAGCATTTTTGATCTCGCTTTTGGGAAAGAGGATAAAAAATCTTTCCGATCTCCTGGCTAATTTGGGCACGTTGGGTTTATTAATATTTTCGCTATATTCTATCTCTTTGGTTACCGCACACAAAGTTATTGTCTATAAAGTAGGGGGCTGGATACCGCCCGTAGGAATCTGTATGGTCTTAGATGGCCTAACCAGCTTTATGTTGGTTACGGTAAATTTAGTGAGTTTCCTGGTCACGGTATATTCCGTTAATTATATGGAGAGATATACGGATAAATATAGATTCTATACCTTGTTTATGCTGATGCTGGCAGGTATGAACGGCATAATCATCACGGGTGACTTATTCAATCTTTTTGTCTTTCTGGAGATTGCCTCCATTGCCAGCTATGCCTTGGTTGCCTTCGGGACGGGATCTGAAGAATTAGAGGCGTCTTTTAAATATGCGGTAATGGGTTCGGTAGCCTCCAGTTTTATCCTGTTGGGGATTGCCCTTTTGTATGGCTACACCTCTACTTTAAATATGGCAGATATCGCCTCTGTTTTATCTGTCAAATCCAACAGCATGATTGTCAGTTTTGTAGCGGTATTATTTTTAGCGGGTTTTGGCCTTAAGGCTGCGTTGGTCCCGTTTCACGCTTGGCTTGCGGATGCACACCCTTCTGCGCCAGCCCCGATATCGGCGATGCTTTCGGGGGTATTCATAAAGACATTAGGCGTTTATGCTATTTGCAGGATTTTCTTTAATATCCTTGGCGTCTCTAGTCAGCTACTTTTTGTCCTGGTAGTTTTGGGCCTGATATCTATGGTGGCAGGCGCATTTTTGGCTATAGCGCAACGTGATATAAAAAGAATGTTTGCCTATTCCAGCATAAGCCAAATAGGCTATATCATATTCGCCCTGGGGATAGGTACGCCCCTGGCTATCTTAGGCGGGTTATTCCACCTCTTTAACCACGCGGTCTTTAAATCCTTACTCTTTTTAAATTCAGGCGCTATTGAATATTCCACCAATACGCGCGATTTAAAGAAATTAGGCGGGCTGAATTCTCGCCTGCCTGTTACCGGCTATACTAGTCTATTGGGTTCGATGTCGATATCGGGAATTCCTCCCCTGGGCGGATTTTGGAGTAAATTAATCATCGTTATCGCCGCAATACAGGCAGGACACGTTTGGTTTGCGAGCGTAGCTATATTAGTAAGTATTGTGACCCTGGCTTATTATTTGAAGTTCTTTAAGAATACATTTTTCGGTAAGATTACTGAGGCTTGGTTGAAAATAAGAGAGGTGCCCGGGCTTATGCAATTATCCATGATAATCCTGGCAGCTATATGCGTGGTTAGCGGTCTATTGCTTGTGCCGGTATTTAAACCTTTTTTAGAGTCTGCGGTTAATACTTTATTATTAGGTAACGGTTACAAAGATTTAGTTTTTGGGGCGTTAAAATGAGAAAGAGTCAGATTATATTATTTATACTTGCCCTTTTGGTTTGGTCATTTTTGACCTGGCCGATAGATTTGCAACATTTGATTACCGGTGTTTTTATTTGCGGGTTTGTTGCCTTTGTAACTGGAGATTTGTTTGTCAAGAGGCCGCATATATTTAAGCACGTCAGCCGGTATCTATGGTTTATCTATTACGCCCCATTATTTCTCTGGGAGTGCATAAAGGCAAATATTGACGTGGCTTATCGGGTAGTTCATCCTAATTTACCGATTAACCCCGGTATTGTGAAAGTAAAGACTACATTAAAATCGGATACCGCCTTGACCTTTCTGGCAAACTCCATTACCCTCACCCCCGGTACAATGTGCGTAGATATCGACGAGAAGAACGGCATTCTCTACATACACTGGATTGATGTAAAGGATCAAGATACCCAGAAAGCCACAGAGATGATTGTCAAAAAGTTTGAAGGTATTTTAAGAAGGATTTTTGAATGAGGAAATTGCGCTGGTTATTAGGGCTAATACTCATTATAGTTATCCTTGCGGTAATTATTTTTTGCCCCTTGCCCTCTTTGTTGGAATGGCAGTCTATGTTTCTAAAGCACTGCTTTTTTATACTTTTTTTCTGCGCCTTATTTTGTCTCTGGCGTATTATAAGAGGGCCTACTTCTGCGGATAGGGCGGTAGCGATTGATATCTTGGGGATATTGGTTTTAGGTTTTTGTGCCATATTAGGAATCCCGACAGGCAGAGACTGGTATATCGACATCGGTATTGCCTGGGCCTTACAGAGTTTTATTTCTACTTTGGCTTTAGCTAAATACCTGGAAGGGAGAAACTTTGATGAATGAAACAATAGGCATCATTTTTATAATTATAGGGTTAGTCTTTGATTTCTTTGGCTGTTTAGGCTTAATCCGTTTACCCGATGTCTATAATCGCCTGCAGGCTGCCACGAAATCCGTAACCCTAGGGACCTGCGGGATACTCTTCGGGTTATTTTTGTTTAAGGGGTTTACTGCTGTCGGGATAAAAGCAATTCTATGTATTCTATTTATAGTATTGACTGCCCCTGTTTCTGCCCATGCCTTGGCCCGGGGCGCGCATAAATCAGGCGTAAAGCTCTGGGGGAAATCCGTCTGCGATAAATACGCGGAAGACCAAAAACAGTAGGTAGTATGTAGTAGGTAGGGATTAGGTAAAGATGAGATATCCAAAATTAAGAGAGTTAAAAGAAGCGATAAAGGCACTGATTAAAGGCCCTTATACCTCTAAGTTTCCCTACGAACCGCATAAACCTTATGCGCGATTCAAGGGAAAGCCAGAATTTCATGAAGAAGATTGTGTGGGTTGCGGCGCCTGTTTTCAGGTCTGCCCGGCAAAGGCGATCGAGATGCAGGACATAAGGGGCAAGAGGATTTTAACCGTGAATTGGGATACCTGTATATTTTGCGGGCAGTGCCAGGCAAATTGTATCACGGAAAAAGGGATTATGCTTTCCCAGGAGTTCGATTTAGCTACCACCGGCAAAAGAAGCGAGCTTAAACAGACGATAGAAAAGGAACTTGCAGTTTGTGATTGTTGCGGAGAAAATATCGCGCCCTATGACCAGATATTATGGGTGGCTAAAAAGTTAGGACCACTTTGTTTTTCCAACGCCTCGCTTACGTTATTATATTTAAAACAGATAGAAAGCCTTACCTTAAAAGAAAAATACTCTCCTAAAGAAGAATTGGATTTCCAGCGTTCTGACCGCATTAAAATCCTCTGTCCCCGCTGTAAGCGCGAAGCAGTAATTAAGTCTTAAAATGCTTTCCTCGTTAAAGGTAAGAAATTTCAGACTCTACTGGATAGGGATGTTTATTTCCCTTATCGGGACCTGGGTTCAATCCGTAGCCCAGAGTTGGTTGGTATTTCGCCTTACTAATTCAGCGTTTTTATTAGGATTGGTAGGATTTTTAAGTTATGTGCCCGTATTCCTCTTATCATTATTCGGAGGCGTAGTAGCAGACAGGATGAATAAGAAGAGTATCCTTCTTTTTACCCAGGGCGCCTTTATGGTTCTGGCATTATTCTTGGCAGTATTGACACAGATAGAATTAATCACCGCATCTTGTATAATGTTTATTGCCGTGCTTAACGGCATAGTCATGGCTTTCGATGCTCCCAGCAGGCAGGCAGTGGTGGTAGAATTATCTGGACGGGAACATCTCTTTAATGCCGTGACCTTAAACTCGGTGGCTTTTAATGCCAGCCGCATAATCGGGCCTGCCTTGGCGGGTATCTTTATCGCTAGTATAGGCATGAGCGGGTGTTTTTATATAAACGCTATCAGCTTTCTCCCATTCATTATTATTCTTTTATCCATCAGGATAAATAATAATCCCCGGACTTCTCGCAATAATACTGTGGTGAGAGATTTAATCGCGGGCCTAAAGGTTATAAGGAATAACCGCCTGATATTGGCATTAATTACTATGGTGGGTGTTTCTAGCTTGTTCGGAGTTTCCTATATCATCCTTATGCCTATTTTTGCGGAGCAGGTATTAAATGTTGGCGCTAAGGGGCTGGGGGTACTGATGTCTTCTAGCGGGCTAGGCGCTTTAATCGCCGCCTTGTTTCTTGCAGGGCTAGGAGAATTTAAACATAGAGGCAGGCTTTTGGTTATATCTTCCATAGTATTTTCTCTGGCCTTGATATTATTTTCTCTCTCCAAGGCATACTTATTATCGATTATTGCTTTGGCATTAATAGGGTGGGGTTCTGTTACCGCTATCGCTATAATCAACACACTATTACAGACGGTTGTCAGCGATGAATTTAGAGGCAGGGTAATGAGCGTATTTATGTTTACCTTTGCCGGTTTTATGCCTTTCGGTAATTTAATCGCGGGAAGCCTTTCAGGGGTCCTGGGCGTTTCTTTTACGGTGATGCTCAGCGGTATTATTTGTACCATATTTTTTATAGTTATCAATATACTATACCCGGACATAAGAAGGCAGTTGTAAACCCCGTTACAAATTTTGTTTTCTGGGATTAGATGGATATTTATAACGGGGGTAAAGTTTTGATTGATTTTTATAAATAAAGTATTAAAATAAGTAAGTGCACAATTTACGGAATGGAATAAACGTAAATTGTATGCACGAACTTATCCGCCTTCGGCGGATTAAATTCGCATCTTCAAAGAAGAAAAACATAGAAGATTGACTTATGTCGCACTTCGTGCTCCATAAGTCAAATGCTCATTTAAAGGAGGAAGGTATGAAAAAATTTGTATTTATTATCCTGGCATTAGTAGCGATAATTTACCTATTTGGCTGCGGTAAAAAAGAGGATCCCTTTTTAGATATGCAGGAGCCGATTTCTATAGACGAATTGGGTAAGCTCAATACTCAAAGCCAGGAAATTCCGGAGGAAACTTCTAAGGTTGAACCTGCGGCAGTAGTGTCGACCTCGGCAGAATACGAGCAGCTGCCGCCAGTTATGGCTGCTTCCTCTAAGCCCACGGTTAGGGAAATCCAGGCCGCATTAAAGAATGCGGGTTATTATATAGGCTTAGTAGATGGTAAAATTGGTCCCCTGACTAAAAAAGCAATAGAGGATTTCCAGAAGGCAAGTAATCTGGAAGTTGACGGTAAGGTCGGATCTAAGACGTGGGCTTTATTAAGCGCATACCTTAATCCTGCGCCCGAATCCCCCAAAACCCGCAAAAAAAGATAACAGAGGTTTAAGATCAAGCCCGCAGGCCACATTATCGTTACTTTTGCTGTAAGCACAGTGGTTTATTTTGTTTTTCGCTCTACAGCGTCATTTTGTAGTTCTTTAGCCGCAGGTATATTAATAGACGTAGACCACATTTTTGATTATTATTTCCACTGGGGGATAACGCTCAAAATAAAAGATATCTATACTTGGTGCGCAGCAAGGAAATACCGGTTTGTGTTTCTTTTTTTACATTCCTTAGATTTAGTGATCCTCCTTTGGATTACCATCTGGTTCTTTAAATTAGGCGTATTCTGGATTGCTTTTGCTATTGGCATAACTCAACACATGGTCTTGGATCTTATGTTCAACAGGGAGGTAATAAAGGCCCCAGCTTATTTTTTGACATTCAGGATTATTAAGGGGTTTAGAAGGGAAGATATCCTTAAATAGAGTTTAGGTTCCTTGCCCTTTTTATGGCATAAGTCCCGACCCGCCTGTCGTAAGACAGGTATTTTTTTGTTGGGATTAATTCACAGACGCCACTACCACGAGTAAAATCAATGGCTTCAATTTATGTCACTTCGTTCCATAAATTGCCTGTTCATTCAATTTTCAGGTGGTATAATAAGTAAGTGCACAATTTACGGAATAGGATGAACGTAAATTGTATGCACGAACTTATCCGCCTTCGGCGGATTAATTAGCACTGATAACTTACTCACACTTTTAGTGTTCCCTGCCTCACCGGCAGGTAGGGTAAGCTATGTGCTCATTTAATGATAGAGTTTCCTAAAGAGTTCTTCTGGGGTGCGGCTACTTCTAGCCATCAGGTAGAAGGAAATAATATCCATAATGACTGGTGGGAGTGGGAGAAGAAGGTAGGCCTAAAAGATACCTCCGGGTTTGCCTGCCGCCATTACGAGCTTTACAAAGAAGATTTTGGATTAGCCGCAGGCCTTCACCATAATTGTCACCGCCTCTCTATTGAATGGAGCCGTATTGAGCCGCAAGAAGGCCAATTCTCCTCCCAAGAAATACAACACTATAAAGATGTCATCCTCTCTTTAAAAGAATATCATCTTGAGCCCATCGTTACCCTGCACCATTTTACTAATCCCCTCTGGTTTAACCGATTAGGCGGTTGGCAGAGTGATAAGGCAGGGTTTTATTTTTTACGCTATGTAGATAAGGTTGTCCGGGAATTATCCGAACATGTGCGTTATTGGGTAACTATAAATGAACCCCTGGTTTATATCTATCATGCCCATGTCCTAGGTGTCTGGCCGCCACAGGAAAAATCCTTTTCTAAGGCCCGCAAGGCGCGAGAGACCATGATCCGTTCACACATAGAAAGCTACAGGTTGATTCAGCGGATTTATAAAGATAAAGCCTTTACCCCTCCATTAATAAGTATCGCCAAGAATACGCAGGCATTTGTGCCTTGCATACCCAGCTTAAGAAATAAGCTCGCCGCTTATTTAAGAGATAGATATTATAATTTTGATTTTATCAAGAAGCTCTTACGCGCTAAGGCCATTGATTTTATCGGTATAAATTATTATAGCCGTAGCCTGGTAGAAACGCAGAATTGGAGCATCAGGAGCCTGACAATGGATACTTGCAATAAAAACCATAGCCAGCTTAAGAAAAATTCTATGGGTTGGGATATATATCCCCAAGGGTTATATAGCCTGCTTTTAAAATTTAAGAAATATAATCTCCCCGTATTTATTTTAGAGAACGGCATCTGTACTGATGACGATACCCTTAGGTGGAGTTTTATCGAGGAGCACTTAAGGAGCGTTCATTCGGCTATGCGGCAGGGCGTAAAGGTCTTAGGCTATATTTACTGGTCGTTGATAGATAATTTCGAGTGGGATAAGGGTTTTTCCCCGCGTTTTGGTCTTATTGGAGTAGATTACCATACTTATAAACGCACTATCAGGGAGAGCGCTAAAAAATTTTCTCTGGTTTGTAAAACTTTTAAGCTAGATTGAAATGAAAGCCATAGATAAAGATTCAATTTTACAAGAAATCCCTATATTCGCCGGATTATCTGTCGCCGAGCGGGATATTGTCAAAGAAAAAAGCAGTCTGGCAGAGTATAAGAAGGCAGGGGTTATTTATCAGGAGGGCTCTCCTGCCGATGCCTTTTACTGTATCGTTCTGGGTAGGGTAGTAATCTATACCCAGGATCAACAGGGAAACGAGACGACATTAGAGTATTTACACCGCGGAAAATATTTCGGGATTATTTCGCTTCTTACGGGTGATTCCCATTCCGTAACCGCAAGGGCCCTAAACGACAGCCTTCTTTTGCGTATCAAAAAAGATGATTTTGATTTTATCTTAAAAAAGATACCGCAATTGGCTATCGATTTAAGCCAGACTCTATCCCGCAGGCTTAAGTGCAAGGATATCCACCAGAAGACTATATTTGAGAGCACGATTATTTCTGTATTCAGTTCTTATTCCCAGGCAGGCAAGACTATTTATGCCTTGAACCTGGGGTTGAGCCTAAAGAAGGAAACACATAAGTCTGCAGTTATATTAGATATACGCCCGGAAGATAGCATGCATAGCCTGCCTGCAAAATTAGAAATTAATACCGGTTATCCTATCTTTAATTTAGCGCAATCGTCTCCGGATACGCCCGCTAAAATAAAAGATTTTATTTTACATAATAATTTTGGCATAGATTTAATCTGTTTTTACTATAAGCATGAAGATGAAGCCTGCGTAAAGAATCTAACTGCCCTTTTGAGTTTCCTGGTTAATGATTACCATTATATAGTTTTAGATCTACCCTCTATCATGGACCGCGCTGTTTTTGATATACTGAACCAGTCAGACATGATTAATATCCTCACTAGCCCAGAGCCGGTAGATTTAAAGAGGACGCGTAACTTAATAGAGAGGCTGAAGACCGAATTCTGTTTTTCGCAGAAAAAGATCAAGGTGATCATTAACGAATATAAATTCTCCAAGCTATCTCACCAGGAGCAGATAGGGATGTTAAACCAGCCGATATTCGCCACCCTGCCTAGGATAGAGCTTTCTAGTACCGATAAGCTGGTTTTGGCAGATTCCGATTCTGAGTATGCCCGTGCTATAAAAAGAATCTCGCGCCAGATGGGCGATTGCCTGGTAGGCCTGGCATTGGGCGTAGGTTTTGGCTATGGTTTCTGCCACATCGGGGTGTTGAAAGTGATTGAGGAGGAAAAAATACCCATTGATGCCATATCCGGTTCCAGTATCGGGGCAGTGATTGCCGGGCTTTGGGCCATTGGAAAATCCAGCGAGGAGATAATCCAGATCACCAAAGGATTCAAAGAGCCTAAATATATATGGGGATTCATAGACTTGACCTTGCCTCTGCGCGGATTTCTTAAGGGCAACAAACTCTATAATTTCTTAAAGAAATGTTTTGGCAATAAAACTTTCCACGACGTGAAGCTTCCCTTATTGATTGTCGCCAGCGATATAAAGAGAAAAGAATCCCGGGTCATTGATAAAGGGCTTTTGGTGGATGCGATTATGGCCAGCTGTGCCATGCCCGGGGTATTTATGCCCTTTAAATTTAAACAAGATTTCTTATCCGACGGGGGGGTGATTAATCCTTTGCCTACGGAGGTCTTATTTAAAATGGGGGCGAGAAAGATTATCGCCGTTAATGTCACGCCGTC
>JAZDLA010000032.1:0-6049 GCA_043802425.1 Candidatus Omnitrophota bacterium | reverse complement strand
TGGTTTGATTATAAAGAGGAAGATTACAGCCTTAAGGTATTTCCTATTTCCGATAATTTTGAAGCCCTGACTTCAGATGACCCGCTGGTATTATCCAATAAGCATATGTATTGGGAGGAGAGCCCCTGGTTAGATGAATATGAACCCAGCAATATTTTCTATGCACCAAATGAACCAGTGAAGAAGGGTAGATGGATCAGAAGATTATCCTTTTTCTCTAAAGACAGCAGCGATGACTACCCACGCCGGCTGACCTTTTTAAGGGGAGCGACCTTTAAATTAGACCCCGGTAACTATTCATTTGAGACTACCGTAGCCACGCCAATGAGCTTATGGGACGATTACGAAAATTCCAATAGCGTAGATCAAGCGGCAAGATTGAAGATTCCGCTTACCAGTGATTTACAGTGGGGTTTTACCCAGACTTCCAAGATAGGCTCAAACGGCGGCAGCTTTGAGGCCTTTAATGAAATGGCGGCAACAGACTTAATCTATAAACTATCTGAGTACGATACTATATCCGCAGAGGTTGCCACCAGTTATACGGATGTGGAAGAGGTTAAAAATTTTCATACCATTTATCATGGCCCGGCTGCTAAGTTAGCATGGCTTTACGATGCTTCTTCGAAAAAAGGAGATTGGGATATTCCCAGGGTTCCTTATTATAACGGTATTTATGCCAGCGAGATTTATGCCGTGCATATGGATGCGGATTTCTACCCTGGATTATCTAATTACCGTTATACGCGTCGCGATGACCCCTATTACGGGCGCAATGTTATTTTTGCGAAGATCGCAGAGGTTGATAAGCCTTTAATCTGGGGCGATGGCATTGACCGGGGCAGAAACGTAGTGGGTTTTAGACTGGCGGTAAAGGCTATGGATGAAAGGTTGGATAATGATTTAAAGTATCGTAATGTCCATAGAGATAGCGGGCCCTACTTAGAGTCAGTCATCAGGAATGAGACTACCTATAAGGTTACCCCCCGCCTAACCACAAAACTATTGGGTTATTACCAGGATCTTCCCGATACGACAAAAGGATATGATCCTCTCCTTTTTGCCAAAACCATGTATTCCTTAAGTGATTATTTTGCTGAGGAGGATATCCATCCAGAAAATGCCGCTATAGATGATGATGATAACCCTTCGATTGGTGCCTTCGGCCTGGGGGCGAAATACGAGCTTATAGAAAAGCTTGTGTCAGTAGAGGGAGTATATGAGCGGACCAATGATCCCCTGGATTTTCCGCGGGCATTATTTAATAATACCTATGTCGCTAACGAGTACAGGGATTACCAGACCTGGGATAAGGTGGTGCCTTTAGTCTACGACCAGAAATTCTTCGGCCTGCCGCCTTATAAATATTATAGCATAGGAAAGGCAAAATTTATCTATACCCCTACCGAAAGATGGGAATTTATTTTGGGGCATACTTATAACGAAAATAAGCACGCTACCGGCCTTGATGATAATATCAACCACACGGCAATAGAGATGACATATTATCCGAACGACAAATTGTCCTTCTGGTTTAAATATATTTATTCCAAGCTTATCGATATTTATAAACAGAATATAAATCAGAGCGATGATTATTATGAGCCACACCATAATTTCTTCTTTGGTACAGAATATAAATTCAACAAAGACGAAACCTTCTCTCTCCTTTACGGCGAATTCGTCGATTACGATAATCCTGCCCAGCAGGCTAACTGGACCCTCTCCACGTTAGATACGCAGCATCTCTTCCGTTTAATCTACCGCCGGAAATTCTAAGCCGCTATTACCCTAAATATATATCGATTTTTTTAATTTGACGGGCCCTGATTTGTTGGGCATAAGGGGAAGGGATGGTATCTTGCAGGATTTCTACGGCGTTGCCACTCTTATCGTTAAAGGAGATCTTTTTTATCCCGGCAGCGTTCTTTCCGAAGGTATTCTTTCTTTTAGGGTTATGGTAAGTCAGCCTGATTTTCCCCAGGAAATTAAAGCTATAAGTTTTATCTTTTCTGGTAAATAGCCAGCCCGCCAACAGGGGGGAAAACACCAGGTTTAATTCTTTATTTTCGTTTAAGAAGAAGGGCTTTATTCCCACGTTCATAATCAGCCAGATCTGCAGAAATTCAGCAGTAGATCCGGAGAGCCGGGCAACAAAGCCGTTTCCGTGCAGGGTCTTATCGGGGAATACGCTGCTGACCAGGAAAGATGAATTTTCCAGGATGCTGCGGCCGTATCTTGCGGGGGGTTGGAAAGGGATAAGTACATTTTTGAAATCTTTATAGAATTCGGCATAAAGCCCGCTCTTTAAAATCTCTAACAGCCACTTATATTCCATATGTAGCCATATAGATTCATGTTCTAGCCACCCCGGAGTAAATATGCGGCACCTGCCGATTTCTTCCGGCATACTTTTCAGGGAAGTAGTGGCTTTATACATCTTCAGCTTATTATCGTAGAGCTTGCTTTTCTTTATAGCTTTATATAGTGCCTTTGCCCTGTTTATGCTGCCGTTTGACCTTAAGGCGTGCATCTGGGCTTCCAGGAAGAAGGGGAGCTTTATTTGTTTGAATTTGGTGGGCTTGACAGAGGTGGTGCCCAAGGGGATATATTCTTTTACTTCGTTAATAAAATAAGCATAGTAGATATTTTTTTGTTTATCCCGTGCATTTTCAATTCCTAAAACCAGCTTTTTTAAGGCATTATTTAGAATGATCTTTAAGTATTCAGCAGGCATTTCTAATTCCCTGCCGCTAAAACCCATCCGCGTTTTCTGACGGTAATCTTCCTTTAGGGCATAACTTTTATCCCAATACTGATAGTCTTTATTATGGGAGTGGCGGGTGAGGTACCCTTGAATTAATTTGCTCAGGCCGATAAGCAGGTTATAGACCTCTTCGGTAATATATATATTCTCGATTGCGCACTTATCTAGCGCCTCTTTTATCAGGATAACCAGCCTCTTTAGCTGGAAGGTTTCGTTCAGGGATGAACCGAATAATGCCGGCAGACCGTTTAGGGAGTCGAACCAATTGGGTCTATCCGCTTCCATTTCAATACCGTAACCAAAGGGGTCAAGGGAAGCCAGTTTATTCGCTAATAGGCATAATAATTTATTAATAAGGGTAGTTTGATAGATCGGCCCCTGACCGTATTGCGTCCTTACGGTATTAGGCATGACTATTCTCTTGCTAATCATTTCTCTTTTGGCCTTACAATGCACAACCGCATGCAGTTGTTTTACCACGCCGTCTTTAAGCAGATATTTTTCCTGGCGGGGCCTGACTATTTCGGTATTGTCAAAAAAGGTAAAGGCTTTCTTTTCAAAGAATATCTCCTTTAACTTTTCCGGATAAACACCCAGATAATTCTCCAGTAAATCCATATTGTAAGTCCAGTGGTCTGTCCAGAAGCCTTCGCCGTGTTCGGCCTGCTGGTTTTTCCGGGAGTGCGAAAGTAGCATGTTCAGGAATTCATCGTAGGATACCCCTAATTTGATTTTGTTTTCTTTAATAAAAAGGATTACCTCTCCCGGAGTAAAGGGCCCTTTTAGGAATGCGCTCAGGCGGGGGATGTCTTTATCCGCTACTAATTTATTTAATAACCCTTTTAAGTTTTCCGTATTTTTAAGCGTAAAATTTACACCCTTAACCACTAAAGGATTAAAACCGTCTGTCTGGAGAAGATTAAAGAAGGTCACTATATTTTCGTCTTTTACCTCGGGGTTAAACCAAATGTCGCATCTACGGTTCTGGTTTATATCGCGATAATTACCGTTACCCTGGGAGAGATAAGTTGCCTGCAGCTGGAATTTATTGTAGTCCCTTTCTAAGTCGCCGTGCTTCCTGGCATATATATAGAATAGCGAATCCGTAGAATTGGACTTTCCCGCCGGAGGTGGGATCCTGCCCGATATTTTAGAAGATGGAGAGGAGCAGATTAACGGGTATCCGCCGCGCATGATATTGTCCAGATAAGTCTGACGGGTATAGAGATCGAATTCTTTAGAGCTGCTAGATGTATCTATATCAGCCTGTAAATCCTGAATAATATTTTTATTTTCTTGTTTTTTCAGGTTTAGATATTCGGGGTTGACAATACGGCAGAGCGAAGCATTCAGTATATCCTTGCTGCGCATATAACCGACGAGGGTATAAACCTTCTCTTCTTTGTTATTTTTAAGGTCAAGATCCAGCAATACCATACCGCAGGGGGTCTTATTCTTGGTTAACCTGTCGCGAGGATACATGAATTTCTTTACGGCTAAAAATTCGCGGGGGCAGGAGAAATCAGTAACCGGTCCGAATATGGATTGGGGGTCGACTATAGGTTTTATGATTTTTGGTTTATTCCCCTGGCAATGAAACCCCAGGTAGAAGTTTCCTTCTGTTATGTGGATTACTTCTGGCCTATCGCTGGGGTCAACATCAAGCTTATAGAAAGGTACGCCATTCTCCAGGTTTTCTATGTTCATCCAGGCTTCCATAGTGCGGCTCATTTTTTTTAAGAAAAAATTACTAATGCCGTAAGGGATAATCTGCGGAAGGCCGTCTATGAGCTGGATTCTTTGCAGGCGCGATTTCAAATTTTTTAGAGTCACGATCCTGGCCAACGCAGAGTAGGAGTCATTGGGAATAGTAAAATATTCTACCTTTACCCCAAGGCCTAAAGAGAGGTTGTCTTCTTCTATAGTTAAGCCATAGGAGGTTATACGCATACGGTTGGTCAGGTTATACTTTAGATTAGTGAAGCCGTTATGGAAAGGCTCATAGAGGCTGGTCTTTTGTCCGTTGAATACCTTGATAAAAGTGCGGAATCCTTGCATGGGGACCAGCTGCCAGGCCTTATTGGCAGGGAAGAATTCCAATATGGCGTGGTCTTTATTTTTTGTGCCGAAGCTGGCTATACCCTGGCCGCGGTTGACATAGAAGACCCACATGGGTATGCCGTATTTTCCGGCTATGCCGGGAAAGAAATTAGCAAAAGGCTTGGCGAGATTATAATTCTCGATAACGAATTCTTCGCTCTTTTCGTTCAGGTAATACCTAGGTTGTTTGGTTTTGAAATCGCCTGCCATAATTCTCCTTGTCTATTATCTATGATATTGTACACATTTTCATTTATTTGTCCACAAAATTTTATTCTTCACATCAGGGACACCCAATCAGCCAAAGCTAAGGGTGTCCCCTGAACAGCAAAATAAGGGAGATCCTCCCCATGCCTGCCGGCAGGCATGGATTAACAGAAGGGTGTCCCTGGAGGGAATGTGTTTGACTTTTGAGATAAAGGATGTTATGATTAAAAGTTAATTATAGAGGAGGAATAATCGTGGCGGTTAGCAAAGAAACGGTAAAATATGTGGCGCATCTGGCGCGTATAGAGTTAAAGCCCAAAGAGTTAGAGAAATTGTCACAACAACTAAAAGATATACTGGGCTTTATTGATAAATTAAAAAAATTAGACATACAAAACATCAACCCGACCAGCCATATTCTACCCATCAATAATATATTCAGGGAGGACGCGCCGCGTAAGTCTTTACCTGGCGACAAGGCGCTGGATAACGCACCCCAGAAACAGGGTAACTTCTTTGGCGTCCCCAAAGTAATCGAATAAGCTTAGTTCTAATGTTCGCAAGTTAAATGGCATGGAAAAATTAAATAAACTAACAGCGCATGAATTAATTGAGAAACTAAATAATAAAGAAATTGTTTCCGAAGAAATACTATCTGCTTTGGAAAAAAGGATAAAGGAAATAGATTCTAAGATTAAGGCTTATGTACGTCTTGGTAGTTTCGATATTTCAACAAATACCTTAAAGGGCCTACCCGTCTCCATCAAAGATAATATTTGTAGCGCAGGTTATAATACTGAATGCTGCTCCCAGATTTTAACGGGTTTTAAGCCGCCTTATGATGCTACGGTAATCCGCAAATTAAAAGAGGCGGGTATAGCGGTATTGCCGCTAAAGACGAACATGGATGAGTTTGCCTTTGGCTCATCTACGGAAAATTCCTGCTATGGGCCTACGCATAATCCCTGGAATTTA
>JAZDLA010000031.1:0-6220 GCA_043802425.1 Candidatus Omnitrophota bacterium | reverse complement strand
TCTGTTTTTGAAATAGGCCAAGTCTTCAGGGAACAAATCAGGCGCATTCCGGGCGTATTGAACGTGAATATCAGCACAGGTAATCCTCTGGGCAGAATGATTACCGGGATGGGGGGTAAAGCTATACAGCTGGAAATTATCGGGCATTCATTTATAGAGACCAATGCCCTGGCAGAGAAGATAAAGGGAATTATGGAGAATATTCCCGGTACCGTAGATGTGAGTATCTCGCGGGAGATAAACCGTCCGGAGTTAAGGATTTCCGTAGATAGAGAGAAAGCATCTGCCTTAGGCTTGGATATGAATACCATAGCCTCCAGCACTAAGACATTTATCGAAGGTTCGACTGCCAGTAAATATCGGGAAAAAGGCCAAACTTATGATATCTATGTAAGGTTAGAAGAAGGATCACGCTCGAAAATAGAAGACATTGAGACGCTGGCCCTGGTTTCTCCGGTTACGGGAAAACAAGTGCGGCTGGCCAACTTCGCCAGGATTTACGAAGTGGCGGGTCCCGTGGAGATTGAGCGACAGAACCGCGAAAGGGTAGTAAGGGTAGAGTGTAATGTGTTCCGGCGTTCAGCGGGAAAGGTAAAGGAAGATATTAAAAAAGAGCTGGATAAAATAATTCTACCTGCTGATGTGATGCTCAATTTCGGCGGCGAAGCAGAGGAACAGGCTAAAGCATTCAAGGATTTGACGCTTTTGCTTATTCTAGGCATTGCGTTAGTCTATATGGTTATGGCTGCCCAGTTTGAATCTTTCTTAGATCCCTTTATCGTGATGTTTGCTGTTCCTTTTACTTTCACCGGCGTATTCCTGGCATTCCTTTTAACCGGAACAACCTTAAGCGTGATTACCTTTTTGGGCATTATTATGTTGATGGGTATCGTGGTCAATAATGCGATAGTCCTGATCAGTTATATCAATATTTTACGTGCGCGGGGATGCTCTATGCTTGAGGCGGTTACTCAAGGCGGGAGAGATCGCTTAAGGCCGGTAATGATGACTACGGTTACTACACTGGTAGGGCTCTTGCCTTTAGCCATATCCAGAGGCGAAGGCTCTGAAGTCTGGCAGCCATTAGGAATCACCATGATCGGCGGCTTAACCATTTCAACTTTAGTGACCATGTTATTTGTCCCTACGCTTTATGCGGCGGTCGAAGCAAAAATCAAGGAGAAAAGAGGTAAGATTGCATGAATAAAATGGTAATGATTAGTTATAACGAAGCCATAGATATCGAGGTGATGGAGGCTTTATCAAGCTGTGGCCTGAAGAATTATACCAAGATTATGGGTACATTCGGCAAAGGTAACGCTTCTGGCACGCATTTAGGCAATGATGTCTGGCCGGGCAGAAATAATATCTTATATGTTGCCTGCGAAGAAAAAGAGGCCGGAGAGCTATCCTCCCGCATTAAAGAATTACGCAAAAAATTAGGCCAAGAAGGCCTTAAGGCCTTTATCCTGCCTCTGGAAGAAATAACCTAACTTACGTATTATCTAAAAGTTTCATTCCTGCTTAAAAAAGTCCTTGACACCACCCCCTTACCTTAGATAAAATATAAGAAAATTTAAATAGTAAAATTTTACTAATGGATATAGCTGCAATCCTCGAAAGCAAAGCCAGGATTCACCCGGATAAACCGGCCTTTTTATTCAAAGGCCAAGTTATTACTTTTTCCGGATTGAGAGATGCCTGTTTTAAATTAGCCGATAGCCTCAAAAACTTAGGGATCAAAAAAGGCGATAAAGTGGCTATCTATCTTCCCAACTCCCCGGAATATGTTTATAGTTATCTGGCTACCTGGTGTTGCGGAGCAACTGCCGTACCCTTAGATTTTATGCTCACCGAAGAAGAGTTATCTTCCTGCATAGCGCATTCTGAGGCTGCTATTTTAATCGCTAAGCCTAAAGCTGCTACAACGTTACCCAATCTTAAGCAAAGGTGTCCGGCCTTAAAGGAAATTATACTTTCCCAGAGTCCAGGCGGCGATTATCTATCTTTTGATGGATTATTAGAGAAAGGTAGGCCTGTGCACCCCGGCGTTAAAATCCAGGATAAAGATTACGCAATTATATTTTATACCTCTGGCACCACGGGTAAACCCAAGGGCGTTTTAGTAAATTACCTGCAATTAGACGCTCCCCCAAAAGCCATGGGGCACTTTGTAGATTTTAAAGATGAAGACATTATTCTTTGCGCAATTCCTTTATCGCATTTAGGGGGGCTGGTTTATCTTCAAGACTGCATTTCCTTTGGGTTGACTATGGTTTTGATGGAGCGTTTTGTGCCGCTGGAGTTTTTGAATAATATACAGAAATACCGCGTAACCTGCTTCTGGATTGTGCCTTCGATGTATTACGCCTTTTTACAATTAAAGGAATTCGAAAGCCTTGACCTTTCCAGCCTGCGCTGGATAGTCAGTTTCGGCGCTGCCAGTTCTGCCGATGCCTTACGCAGGTTCCATCAGTATTGTCCGCAGGCGCATTTTCTCCACGGTTGGGGTTTGACTGAGACCAATGCCCCCACTACGGTTATACCTATGGGTTCAAAAAAGCTGGAAAGCATAGGAAGGCCCGCCCCCTGGATAGAGGTAAAGATATTTGATGAAGAAGATAAAGAGATGGCGCAGGGCGAAATAGGCGAAATAGTGGTCAGGGGTTGGGTGGTTACCGATGGCTATTACAAGGACCCCGAGGCTACAACCCAGGCTATGCGTAACGGCTGGTTCCATACCGGGGATCTGGGAAGATTTGACCAGGAAGGCGACCTCTACATTGTGGGTAGAAAGAAAGAGATGATTAAGGTCGCAGGAGAGATTGTCTTTGAGCCGGAAATTGAGGCAGCCATATATAAACATACTGACATCGTAGAGGCAGCGGTTATCGGCGTAGCGGATAAATTAAGAGGCGAGGTGCCCAAAGCATTTGTGGTGCTCAAAGAGTCAAGCAAGATTGGCGAAGCGGATTTACGTTACTTCTGCCGGCAGCGCCTTGCGCATTTTAAAATTCCCCATTACTTTGAATTTTTAGCCTCCCTTCCTAAAAGTAGGGCGGGAAAGATTGATAAAGAAGCATTAAGGAGAGAGTCCGCATGAGGAAGTTTCTAAATTGGTTTAGTCACGGGTTAATTAGATACAGGTACGGTTTTTTAGGGCTCTGCCTTGTTATCAGCCTGTTTTTTATTTATCAGTTAAAGTTCCTCAGCTTTGAGACCAACCTAGGTGATTTTTATCCGCTAAAGCATCCGTATCTAAAAATCCAGAATAGGCTCAATGAAATCTTTGGTGGGCTTAATCAGATCTCCTTTGCCGTCGAGGTAAAAGAAGGTACAATCCTTAATCTTGTTACCCTGGATAAGGTTTGGCGGATTACCAATGAACTCTATCTAACCGAAGGCATAAACGCAGGTAGGGTTATTTCTTTGTCAGCCAGAAAGATAAAAGATATCGAGGCAAACGAAGATGGTTTCGTTACCGAGTGGCTGATGCACGATCCGCCTAAAACCCAGGAGGAGCTGGATAGGCTGGAGTATAAAATTAGAAAGAATCCCCTTGTCTTGGGGCCTGTCGTATCAAAAGATTTCAGGGCAACGTTGATCCAGGCTGATTTTGAATCCGACGTTTCCTCGAGAAAGATCTTTGACACCCTGCAGAATATAAAAAAGCAATACGAAGATAAAAATCATAATATTTATATTAGCGGCCAGCCGGTTTTACAGGGTTGGCTGGATTTTTATCTGCCGCGCATGAGCGGACTTTTTATTGTTACTTTGCTGGTGATGGCCCTTGTCTTGTATAACGTATTCAGGTCCAAGCGCGGAGTGGTATTACCCCTGATGTCTGCGGGGATGGCTACTCTTTGGGGATTAGGGATGACCGTTCTTTGCGGGTACAAGCTTACGCCTTCGACAATACTTGCGCCGTTTTTAGTCTTTGCTTTGGGGGTGAGCCATTCCGTGCAATTTATCAAGCGTTATTATGAATACATGAGTAAACACAAACGTAATTCTAAGGCCGCTGCCATTGATATTACCCGCTCTTTGTTTATCCCGGCTTTTACGGGCCTGCTTACCGACGGCATCGCCCCCTTCGCATTACTCATAGTTCCTTTAGGCATGGTCAGGAGCCTTGCTATTGCTATTGGTTTTGGCATATTAAGCGTATTTTTTAGTACGGTGATTTTAGTGCCTAACCTGCTTTCTTTTATGAATCCGCCAAGACGCCTGGAGGTTATTCAGGAAGAGAGGACGACGCTTACCAATAAAATATTAAGTTATTTTGCCAAGTTGGCAATAAATAGAACATCGCGATGGGTAATTATCATAGTTTTTTTCTTATTAACAGGTATCGCCGTATTAGGGATGAGCAGGCTTGAGGTTGGCGATAAGAAGCCGGGTACCTCTTTGCTTTACGCTAATAGCCCTTATAACCAGGCAGAGAAATTTATCAGCGAACACTTTGCTACATCAGACTCGTATTATATATTTGTAGAGGGAAAGGACCAGGATGCGTTTTTGAGTAGCGAAGTCTTGAAAGAAATGGATAGTCTAGAGCGTTATCTGGAAAAAGAAGTCCCCGGCGTAGGCAGGACCCTGTCTTTAGTAGAATATATCAAGGGGATGAATATGGTTATGTTTTCCGGTAATCCGCGCGAATTCAAGATTCCCGATAATGACAAGACAATCGCCGAATACCTATTCCTATACGACTTAAGCAGTTTTCCCGGTGATTTTGATCCGGTGGTTAATCCCAATTATAAATACGCTAACATCAAAGTAGAGCTTCGCGACCACAAGGCCTCCACGATGAATGATGTCATTAAGAAGACCGAATACTGGATCAAGGCAAATCATAAGGCTCCGGGAGTGGATTTTTATTATGCCGGCGGGAATATCGGAATGTTAGCTGCTGTTAACCAGATCGTGGCCACTATGCTCTCGGCGAACTCATTATTGACTTCGGCCTTGGTATTCTTGTGCCTTGTCCTGGCCTACGGCTCATTAGTCTCAGGATGGCTTTTGATGATACCCTTATTATTCAGGACGCTGCTTGTTTTCGGGATATTAGGTTTTTTAAGAGTGAGTCTTACCCAGGAGATGATCCCCGTAGTTGCCCTGGGTATTGGTTTTGGCGATGATTTCGGGATCTATATTGTATCACGCATAAAAGACGAACTAAAGGAAGGGGGTGGGACAGTAGCATTAAAAGACGCATTGGTAGAGACGATGTCATCATCAGGCAAGGCGGTATTCTTCACCGGCATGACCCTGACCGTCGGTATAGCCACGTGGATGTTTTCTAGCATTCTCCTGCAGGCAAGGTTAGGGGCGCTACTTGCGTTCTTTATATTTTTTAATGCCGTGGGGACACTAGGGGTTTTGCCTTCGATGATTATGACGCTTAAACCTAAGTTTTTGACAAGATAAAGGAGGGAGCAAGATGAGAAGAGTTGCGTTTCTGGTTACAGCAATTGCGCTTATCTTGGGTTATGCCTTTGCCGCAGAATTAGATTACTTCAATGTGCATATGCCCAAAGCAGGTATGAGCGCCGATGAGATTATGAAAATCAAATATTTTAATAAGTATACCCTTTTTGCCCATGACGTCCAGTATACGGGCAAGGCATACTTTATTGACAAATCCGGAGCCACGCGCGAAAGGGCTACGGCACGCAAAAGAATTAATTTAGGCAGGCAGTCAGATAGCATAGCCTATAAGGATCTGACCATTTTTACCGGACCTACGCAGGTAAAGGGCCTGGCGAGCCTTAGCTGGACCTACCTTAATCCCGGAAGGGACCAGGATGTCTGGTTGTGGATCCCTTCGCTAAAGAAAATCAGAAAGGTCTCTGCTTCGCAAGGCGATGATTCTTTTTTAGGGTCTGACTTTACAGTTGAGGACATCAGCACGCGTCGCTTTGAAGACGAAAGTTACAAGCTGGTAAAAGAGGAGAACTTTTCAGGGTATACATCGGATTTTAAGAAGAAGACCTATTACAAGGATGAACCTTGTTATGTGATTGAGGCAACTCCCAAGAGAGCCGGCTGGTATTATACCAAAAGGATTGTCTGGGTGGATAAGAAATACGGCACAAATATCTATGAAGAGAAATTTGACGCCAACGGAAAGAAATTTCAGAGTATTTTTAGGGGACACGATATTTATAACGTAGATGGCAAGGAGTATCCCATACAGATGTATCTGGAGGGTAAA
>JAZDLA010000030.1:0-14841 GCA_043802425.1 Candidatus Omnitrophota bacterium | reverse complement strand
TAACGCCTTATCCAAAACCGCAACCCGGGGCACATCTTTCAATATATCATATACCCTGGTATAGGGAAATGGCCGATAAGAGATAATCTTTAATAAGCCGACTTTTTTACCTTTTGCCCTTTGGGCATCCACTACTTCCTTAATTGTGCCGCAAACTGAACCCATGGCCACGATTACCTTTTCTGCGTCTTCAGTGTAATATTCTTCCACTAAGCCGTCTTTATAATCCCGCCCGAATTGGGTTTTGAATTCTTCGCAAACCTTAGGAATAGCCTTTAATACATCCTTAAAGGTCTCCTGCATGGCAAAGCGCGTCTCCAGATAATAATCCGGGGTAGCCAATAGGCCCATACTTAGCGGTTCAGCGGGGTCAAGTTTGTATAAGGGTTTATAAGGAGGCAGGAACTTATCCACCTTATCCTGTTCGGGCATATCTACTGCCTCCATACCATGTGTTAGGATAAAGCCGTCCATGCAGACCATTACCGGAAGCATGATAGATTTATCTTCGCTTAAACGATAACCGATGAGGTGAAAATCAACCGCCTCCTGGTTATTTTCTGCATACAGCTGTACCCACCCCGAATCTCTAAGCGATACAGAATCCTGCTGATCATTCCAGATATTAATCGGCGCGGATATCGCGCGATTGGCGCAGGTCATCACCAATGGCAGGCGTAACCCCGAGATATTAAAAAGCACTTCTGCCATATAAAACAGGCCTTGCGAGCTGGTAGCGGTAAAAGCGCGTACGCCCGTGGCTACAGCGCCCAAGACTACCGAGGCTGCGGAGTGCTCGCTCTCCACATTAACAAACTGCGCGTCGAGCTTGCCGTCAGCGACTATCTGGGCTAATTCCTCTACAATGTGCGTCTGGGGAGTTATCGGATAAGCAGAAATAACCCCGGGTTTACATAACCTTACAACTTCGGCAACCGCGCGCGATCCCTCTAAAAACTCTTTCACTTCTTTTCTCCTGCAGAACCTTCCTCAACCATCTCAATATCAGCCTTAGGACAAACCTTAGCGCAAAGGCCACAACCTTTACAATAATTATAATCGGACATATAAGTATTCTTCTCTTTGCCCCGTATACAACCCTCCGGACAAATTAAAATACACAATTTACAGGCAATGCAGTTCTTTCGGAGGAATTCAGGTCTTAACTGCGCTCTCCAGGAACCGGTTTTATCGCCTTTACTCTTAGCTGGTTTTACTATTAATGGCCCAAACATAACTTTTAAACTTTTAAACTTTTAAACATTCTTATTAATATACTCATAGCCTGCCTTAACCGCTTCAAGATTACCTTCCTGAACCTTACCGGAGAATCTCTTCTTAATTACTTCTAAGATGACATCTAGGTCTAATTCGCCGGTTGCCGCCGCAAAGGCGCCGATTAAGGTAGTATTGGCTAATGGGCGGCCTATGGTTTTTATAGCAATGTCTGTAGCAGGAACGGCAAATATCTTCTGCTTTGCTTTTGCCTTGGGGACATCTACACCCTCTTTTTCATTAATAATAGCAATGCCGCCGTTTTCTTTAAGGCCGGAAAAGCAGTTAAAACCGCGCATTAGCGTAGAATCCACAACCAACACGTAATCTGGTTCATAGATCTGGCTACGCAGGCGTACGGGCTTATTATCCACGCGCACAAAGGCATTCATGGGCGCCCCCATCCTGGCTGCGCCAAAATGCGGAAAGGCATAGGGATACATTCCTTTCAGAAAATAGGCATCGCCCAATAATGCTGCGGTGGTAATCGCGCCTTGGCCGGCGCGGGCGTGAATGCGGATTTCTTTCATTGAGTTTCCTTACTCCTTAGATGAGAAAAAAAGACTTCTCTATAATATAATTTTTAGCCGCACTTGTCAAACAATTTATTTTTAGGGGTTTTTGCGTATAGAAAGGGATATCTCCATAAGCAGTTTAAATATCTTCTCGGTCTTTTGGATATCTAAGGTACCCAGGCCACAACTGGGGCTTAAGAGGAGCCTATCTAATAATAAATCCCTATCTAGGCCTTTCTTAGTCAATATGTCTATCCCTTCATTAATCTTCTTTATCAGTACACCGGCCGTCTCTTTGTCCGTCAACTCCTGTGTCGGCACTATGCCCCAGCAGAGGATACCGCCCCTATTAAGAAAATCCTTCAGATTAGCCGCATAGAGAACCAGCTTGTCCAAAAAACCAAAGGCGTCAAAATTAATGATATCCAACGTCTTGGTATCCGTGAATATCGACCAATCAGTATTGCCACAGCAATGTACCCCTAATAGAACATCCTCTGATTTTACCGCTAGAGTTAGCTCCCCCAGTTGCCTGATAACATCTTCCCTGTTTATGGATGTATAGGCAGAGCCGAAACAGCTTAAGTAAGGTTCATCCACAAACATAATGATTTTCTTGCCAAATTTCTTAAAGAATTTTATCTGCCAGAGCGCCTTCATAGTAAGGCCCTTTAAAATTACCTGCATAAAAACCGGATCGTGTAAAAGCGCTCTTGTCTGTTCATCCTTTATACTGGCAGCAAAGGTAAACGGCCCGGTAATATGGCATTTAATAAATTCGATTGTCTTGGAATCAGCTTGTTCCAACCTTTGATAAAATCTGTATAATCCTAAGGCAAAATCCTGGCTGATTTTAAAATAATCTACGTCATTGGCAATTACGCGCTCATAGAAGGCCTCTAATTCTTTCTCCTTGTCTCCCAGAGTAGAAAAAAAGAGGCCTTCGCGCGCTACTTTTAAGCAGGGCAGGTTTTCGCTGAATTGCGCAAGCATTCCCTCGCGGATATCCCGTTTAGGCAGTTGCGGCCAGAAAGGGATGTTCGGCGCATATTTAAACACCAGGTCTATTGCCTTATCTGGATCCTGATGCGGGAGGCTACCTATACCTGTAACCAGACCCCTTAAACTCTGCATAGTCATTACCTGAATTTTATAGCTAAATCTATTAATGTCTTTACCAAAAACGACTTTAAGAATAGTATTGCCAAAAAGGCGATGATCGGAGAAATATCTATCCCAAACCGTAATCCCATAGGCAGAACCCTTCTTATGGGATCAAGTATGGGTTCGGTAGTTTTATATAAAAACTGTACGACGGGGTTAAGGGGATCGGGGTTCACCCAGCTGATTAAGGCGCGCACCAGTATCAACCAATAGGAGATAGTCAGCAGGATATCTAAGATTTTTGCTATGGCGATTAAAAGATTAGAAAATATGAACATCTTTTCCTCCTCAATTATTGTTAGCGGGCTGCCTTGGCCTGTTTCTCACGGGAACGCTCCACTCCCTGCCTGCCGGCAGGCAGGGAAATCAGCCTAAGCCACCCGCTAAAAATTCAGTGCGCGTAAGCAAAACCCTAAAATCCTAAATTCTCTCCTACTAAAACTACCTTCAATCTATTCGGCGTGACTTCTGCTTCAATAATCAAAACCTGGCAGCACATCCTTTTATATTCGGGGAAAAAGCAGATTTCCTGGCGGCAGATGCCGTCTTTAAAACAGGGGCTACTCCATTGGAGGCGCTTACAATTAAGGGGAGTGACATATTCCCTCGCCCGCTTCAGGGCCTCCTGAATATTCGGAGTAATTTTATTAACCCCCGCGACTATAATAAGATTCTTGGCATAAGAAATACCTGCGGTACGGTTACCGTATCCGCTAAAAAATACCAGCTCCCCTTTTTCTGAAATGGCATTGGCGCTGGCTAGATAATAATCTGCCCCCACCCCCTGCCTTCTTATCTCTAAACTTTCTTCTCTGGTGAGCCCGGTCTTATATTGATTAAATACCGGGTTAGCGCGGCCTTCTAGACGCCCGACTATACCCAGCGCATCTAAAGTTACCGATCCGGAAATACCGACGCTGCTGACTACAGGTATGATTTCTAATATTCTATCCGTTGCCCGGTCTTTATTCTCGCAATAAATGCCGGTAATATTTCTTTTCTGCCAGCCCTTAATCAGGTTATCTATTTTTTTGTCCACTTAAGGAATAAAGATCACTGCGAGACTATATTCTTATACTTACTGGGCGAGAAATAATGGCTAGTAGCAGCAATATGCTCCTCTTTATCGATGAAGACATAGGTAGGCACCCCCATAACGGCGTAGTCCGCACTCACTGCAGCATCCGTATCTAAAAGCACCCTGTAATAGAAGGGATTATTTTCCATGAACCTGCGTACTTTTTCCGCGGGCTCTTCTATATTTATAGCTAAAACTTCAGTATTGCTTTTAGCCAATTCTGCCTGTAGCGCGTTTAATTGTTTCAGCTCTCCCCGACAGTAAGGGCACCAGGTTGTCCAGAAAAATAATATCCTGGGCTTACCTTTAAAATCGGAAAGGGAAACTGCCTTGCTATTTAAGTCTAAAAGGGTAAAGTCAATAGCCGATTCTCCGCTTTTATTCTCTAAGGCAGGAGCAGCGGCAAATAAAAAGTTTTGCGCAAATATTAAAAATAGGGCAATAAGGAAAATCTTTTTTACCACATTGCCCTCCCCGCTTTAATCAGAAAGTATTCGCCTATTCCTAATAAAATAAAACCAGAGAGTCTCTTCAGGCGCAGAAGCCAAATTCCGGACTTAGGCATATTGACGAGAATGGAGCTAAAGGTCCCCACTAAAATTAATAAGAAACCCATACCGTAGGCAAAGGTTAACAAAAGACTGATACCGTAAAATATATTTTGCTTGGTGGCAACATAGAACAATATTGTACCTAAAACCGGGGCAGTGCAGGGGCCGACAACTAATCCCGAAATAAGGCCCATTATAAACACAGAGAAAACTCCGCCGGTTGCCTTCACTTTATTCTGTAGATGTATCCCGAAAAAATTTATATTGATAACACCGAAAAAAGATAATCCGGCGATGATACAGGCGTTGCCTACAACCAGGAAAGAAAGAGGATGGCTGGAAATCTGACCGAATAACCTTCCACCAAGCGAAGCGATCAGCCCTAAAATGGAGTAGGTAATCGCAATGCCCGATACATAAACTAGGCTTAAGATGAATCCCTTAAGGCGCGAGGAACCCGCTTCCACTCCGATAAAACCCAGAGTTACCGCAACCAAAGGATACACGCACGGCGAAAAACTCACTACCAGCCCGCCTAAAAAAACACCTATAAAGCTTAAGGGATCACTTTGTAGAATCATTTAGCCACTTAAGATATTCCTTATTACCGGCAACGATAGGAAGAGCGATAATTTCCGGGACATCATAACTATGCAGTGACTTTACCTTTTTTATCAACTTAGGCATTAGGGCCTTCCTGGTTTTAATCACAAGAAGTACCTCTTTAGCGCTATCCACCTTGCCTTGCCACCAAAATAAGGAATGCACGCTCTCTATGATGTTGACGCAAGCAGCTAATTTGGTCTTAATTAATGCCCGGGCTATATTATCTGCCTCTTTTTTATGGCTAGCGGTCACAAAAACTACTACATACATTTTCTTCTTAGGACCAGGTCCCCTGCTAATCGGGGAAGTGTCCCCTTTAGGGGACACTTCTTGCTTTGGACTAAGAAACGGTCCTTAATTAAATTGTGAGTCTTTTAACTAACTTGGCAACTCTTGAACCTAACCTTATACATTGCTTGGTGGCGCGCTCATCCGGGGCATCTATAGATACAGCTCCGTAATGATCTCCCTGGGGGTCACCTTGGATAATCATACCATGAATGAGCATGGCGTTCAAGATATCTAAAATCGTAGTCTCATTACCACCACCCACATTAGCAGAAGAAGAGAACGCCGCCCCCACTTTTCCGTCAAGCCGGCCATGGAATTTTACCGAAGTATCTAACAACTTTTTAATCTCAGCGGCCATTGTTCCGTAATAGGTGGGCGAACCTACTACTATGGCCTCATATTTTAAAAGTTCATCCACAGCTATATCCTGGATATCTTTTACGGTTGTCTCTAGATTCTCCTTCTTGACGCCTTCGGCAACGAACTCCGCCATCTTCTTGGTATTGCCGCTATGGGAATGATAAATCACTAATACCTTTGCCATATTAATCCCTCCCTCCTAATGTTTCTCATCAATTTTTATTGACCTTATCCTTCCAAGCTGCGCGCAGGTATCAAATATAATCGTGGGCTCATCGGTAGATATGCGTATCTTAAAATCTCTTCCCTTCATATCGCTATCCTCTGGCTCCTCTGAAATCTCTAAATTATCTCCGAATTCTACAAAAGAGCTCTTCAAGATCTCTGGCGATACATCCTGCAGGGTATTTAAGATAAATTCCAGGTAATACTTATACATAGGCTAAAGCATCATCACCGACATCATCCTGCCAGAGCTGCTTTTTTCTTTACGATAAGAAAAAAAATCGGCATTACGGCAGAGAGTGCAAATCCCGCAATCAGAGATATTCTCCCCTTTAACCCCGGAATCTAAGAGCTGGTTTTTATTGATTCCCGGCAAATCTAGATAACTCCGGTTATCTCTTTGAATTAATCCCCCGGAGAAAAAATCTATAATTTCTTTCTCCACCTCAAAACAACAGCTTCTGATGGCCGGGCCAAAGGCCGCGTATAAGCCCTTGGGGTCGGTATTAAACTCTCCCCGCATTAATTTTATTGTTTCTGCGACGATATTATCTTTAGTGCTGCGCCATCCGGCATGGACTACTCCGATAGCCGGCTTATCGGGATCATACAAAAATACACAGAGGCAATCCGCCGTAAAAATAGCTAAAGGTAAGCCCTTTTTATCCGTTACCAGGGCATCCGTATTGGCAACGGAACCCTCATACACTAGCGCCCCTTTACCCTTATCGGACTCTTGTATATAGCAGACCGCATTGCCATGGACCTGATGAGCACATACTAAATCCCGATAATCAACGCCTAATTCCCCTAAAAACTGTTTACGGTTCTCTAATACGCCTTGTGTCTGGCCATAGCACAAAGACATATTCCCTAAGGCGCGACAGCTAAAAGCACAGATGAGGCCCGGGTCAAGAAAATTATTGAACCGATAATATTGCCCGTTTTTTAGTAGCGCGGCTTTAGGCATCAATTTCCACTACCTTATCTCTAGACTTTTCACCATGAATAATCTTAATCTGGTATTTCTTGAGGCTAAGGTGCTTGGCTAATAATTCTATTAATTGTTTATTGGCCAGGCCATCATGCGCAGGCCGGGTAAGGTAGACTTTGTAGCGATTATTTTCTTGCCTAATAAAATTCCTGCTTGCCTTAGGTATAACGCGGATATTCAAGAGCACTTCTTTTGGGAAAGGAAATTACTTCGCTTCTATCTTTTTATTATCCTGGATATTGCTAAGGCGGTCTGAAAATCTCTCCAGCCTCTTGTGGCTATCCGTATATTTGGTGCTGGCATTGCTAAGATGTACGCCCAGGGTATCAAAATCGTCTTTGAACTTATTAATCTCGACGGATAACATGCCTAAACTCTTCAGTATACCTTTTGCGTTTTCTTCGACTTTTAGGCCCCTTAAACCCAGGCAGATTACCTGTAAATAGGCATAGAAGGTATTAGGCGAAACCGGGATTACTTTTTTAGATACGCAATAGGAAAGAAGGTCTTCCTTAATGATCAGCTCGTAATATACGTTCTCAGCGGGGATATACATCAGGGCAAAATCATAGGTATTCTCCTGTGGCAGGATATATTTTGAGGCAACCTCATCAATGCGGTTCTTTACATCCTGGACGAACTTCCTACGGTGTATAATTTTTTCCTCTTCGCCTGGAGTATCGAGCATCTTCTGAAAGTTTTCTAAAGTGAATTTTGCATCCACCGGCACAAGCCGCTCTCCCAG
The DNA here is from genome assembly GCA_043802425.1 of Candidatus Omnitrophota bacterium. Lineage (GTDB taxonomy): Bacteria > Omnitrophota > Gorgyraeia > Gygaellales > Profunditerraquicolaceae > JAGUYA01. The sequence goes on along the minus strand of JAZDLA010000030.1, from coordinate 7,037 downwards.
TTTTATCACCGCATCTACGGTATCGGCTGACCTGAACCTATATTGCATCTGGAAAAATTCCTTTGGTAAGACCTGCGCTAACAAATTCTCCAGAAGCGTCTCACCCATCTGCCCCCTGAATTTCGGGGCGCGTAAAAGCTCCTGGAGGCTGGATATATTCTTACTTACCTCTAGTATCTGGCTGTTGGTTGACTCCAGTCTTCCTAATTGTTCTTTTACGTTACCGAATATATTGGTGGCGCTACCTAAATTTTGCCCGATAATCTTGTTCGCCTCCTGAAGGGACTGCTGCATCTGGTTTAAGCGTTCAGTCACTAAAGAGAATATCTTAAAAACAACGGCCAGAATAATTAAGGCAAATAATAAGAGTAAGCCGCTTATTAACAAAATCATATAAAAGCCCCTATTCTAAAAAATATGTTTCTTATCTAAAAAATTAACCCGTTATTTTATCAAACTCCTCTACTGTCATAGCAGGATAGCTGATAAAGGAAATAGCGGTCAGGTCCGTAAGCGCTATAGAAATCTTCATCGCTTCAGAAACCCCCGGCAGATCTACCACCAGCGCTAAATCGTAATTTCCTAACAGCACATACATGGAGTTTACCTTTCCGCCGGATTTCTCAATCATAGAAACTGCCTTTTTTGTACGTTCGCCGGATATCCCCTTTATCGCCTCCTGCGAATACTTCCCCAACATGAGAAATTTTGCCATTCTATCTCACCTCCCTCTATGAGCAAATAATCTATCTACTCACTTATTATACCACCACAAGCTAATTCCTTAAAGCAAATAATCCTTCTTTATCCTTTTTACGCTTCTGAAAATATTGGTTCTTACATCCGGGCAGGCTTTCTCTAAGTCTTTGATAATATTGGTAATCTTTGTACGGCTAGAGGTAAGTGAATTCGGACAAGCACACTTTTCGTGGGGAAAACGGGCCAGTTTAGCAAAGCGCCTAATCATCTCCTCTTCTACGTAGGCCAAGGGCCGGATAATGGTGATTTTACCGTTAAATAATTCCTGTTTCGGAGACATCGCAGAGATCTCTCCGTGAAAGAATAAGTTTAAGAGGATAGTCTCTACAATATCGTCCTTGTGATGGCCCAAGGCAACCTTGGTACAACCAAAACGGTTAGCCGTTTCAAATAGTGCCTTCCTCCTGTTCCATGAACACCAGAAGCAAGAAATATCCTTGCGCGTTTTGCCCTGCAAGATATCAACCTTTTCAATATGGTAGTTAACTTTAAGTTTCTCAAAATATGCGCCTAAAATCTTGGGATGCTGGCAGGGATAACCTAAGTCAATATGTACTGCTAAAAGTTCATACTTAATAGGGACGAAACTCTTACGGTCGTTTAAAACGCGTAATAGTGTCAAGCTGTCCTTGCCGCCTGACACTGCCACCGCGATTTTATCGCCGTCAGAGAGCATGGCGTAATCCGTCATTGCCCGGCCTACCCTCTTGGAAATAGAAAATTCTACGCCCTCTAAAACCGCCATCTACACCTCTCTTAGCAGGGACACTTCTCCGATTGGGATGAGAACTGTCCCTAAAATTATATAGGGCTATTTTGGGAAGGTCAATACAAATTAGAAAGGAGTGATAGAAGGAATTACTTTTTCTGTTTTAGAATCTGCACAAATTTAGTCACGATACGAGGGTCAAACTGGGTACCAGAGCCCTGTTTAATGATTTCAAGGGCTTCTTTCTTAGAATAAGCCTTACGATATGAGCGATCCGAGGTCAACGCCTGGTATACATCTGCCAGAGCCACAATGCGTGCTCCTATAGGTATCTCTTCTCCTTTTAAACCGTTAGGATAACCTTTACCATCCCATCTCTCGTGATGATAGAGAATTAAAGGAATGATATTATGCAATAATTTAATCGGCCGGATGATGTCTACGCCGCTCTGCGGGTGTTTCTTAATCTCTTCAAATTCCTGTTTGGTTAATTTTAACTTCTTCATGAGAATCTTCTCGCTGATACCGATTTTTCCTAAGTCATGAAGCATGGCTGCTTGACCGATGCATTCTATTTCGTCATAAGTCAAATCTAAAGCCCGGGCGATTTCAGTGGCATACTGGACAGTCTTTTCTACATGCTCGCCGGTGAAATGGTCTTTTAACTCAATAGTCTTGGCAAAGGCAAAGACTGCTTCCAACAATCCCTGATTCGTCCTTCTGGTAAGCTTATCTAGCTTATTCTTCAGAAATTTGATATTCCCGTTTACTTTAATTCTGCCGTTTGAAGCTAATTCTTTCTTATGGACATCTAAAGACGAATAAACATTATTACCTCCATATTCTTTCACCTGGTTTAAAATCTGGTCGGCAATCTCAACCAAATCCGTACCTTTGACTATTCTATCTTCGGGATAAGAGGTCACCGCGATACTTAATTTTATTTTCACCGTATGTTTTTTATCGCCGAAATTATACAGATTTATGGCATCGAGAAGCCGTTGCGCTAAAGTTAAAGCCTGAGCCCTGTCTATCCCCGGGGATATGACCATAAATTCTTCTCCGCCAAACCTGATTACCACATCGTATTGGCGCACCAGCCTCTTAAGCTGTCTAGCTAACTGTCTCAACACTAAATCTCCGAAGGGATGGCCGTAGACATCGTTTATGGACTTAAAGTAATCTACATCTAACATCATTAATGAAAATGGGTGCACATACCTTTTGGCGCGATAGAATTCCGCCTCGATAACCTCCTGGAGGTAACGATGGTTGAATAATCCGGTCTGGGGATCGCGTAAGGCCAGCTGCTTTAATCTCTTGTTCGAGATGAGTAGTTCCATATTTAATAATGCTAATCCCTGTTCTGCTTTTTTGCGTTCGCTAATATCTTCGATAACCCCGTCTATCCATGCGGGATTACCCTGATGATCAAAATTTACTTTTGCCGTGACCGCAACCCAAATAAATGTTCCGTCTTTCTTTTTAAGTTTGAGTTCTTCATTTTTAACTAAACCGGTTTGTTTAGTCTTCTCTAAAAACTTTTCCCTGCCCTGCGAATCCCGATACAATGAGGAGACTTTTACCTGCATAAATTCTTTTAATGAATCGTAACCGAACATCTTAGCCATTGCCGGATTTGCTTTTATGAAATATCCGTCAAGATCAAGGGTATTCCTATATACGCCAATATTGACGTTATCTACAAGGGTACGGTACTCTTCTTCGCTTTGCCTTAATGCATCTTGTGCCTCTTTGCGATAAGTAACATCAACGGCAAACCCTATTATTCCCACAATTTCACCTTTTTCATTCCGATAGGGGATTTTATTTGTCTCAACCCAGATTGTGCCTTTCTCAATCGCCAAGGGCTCAACTATACCTATCTTTGGTAAACCTGATTCCATAACCTCCTTATCATCGCACCAATAATGCTCTGCATCTTTTGGCCAAAGTTCAAAGCAGGACTTCCCCTCTATCTGTTCCCTGCTTAAACCCATTACCTCAATAAAAGGCTTGTTGACGCGGATCATCTTATTCTCTTTATCTTTATAGAAAATCATTGCCGGCACAGAATCAAAGATAATCTGCAATTCTTCCTGTTTCCCCCTATTTACGGAATGCTCTTCTATCATATCTTGTTTCCCCATCTTAAGTTACGACAAAAAAAGGCAATTCTCTTCCTGGAGAATTGCCTTAAACTTACTCTCTTATTTCAAGTTAAATGCATCTTTACCCCTTCTTGAGGAGCTTTAATTAAGTATAGCATAAAAAAAGAGAAAAAGCAAACCTGAGGTTAAGGTTGAGTTATAACTTCTTTTTTATCAATGAGATACAGATAAAGGGCTCTATCCCAAGTAAGGAAAAATCCAGGAAATTATCTTATCTGCCCAGAATAAAGATAAAAGGCTGGCCAGAGACAAAAACGGTCCGTAAGGGACAACATGCTCTTTTCTAGTAATAAGATTTATTAAACCGATAATCGCTCCGAAAAAAGGAGCCAAAAAGAAAGTAAGGATTACTTTCTGCCAGCCCAAGAACGCGCCAATCATAGCCAGGAGCTTTACATCACCGCCACCCATAGATTCGGTTTCACCCTGTACGGGAGGCCTCTTAAGAAGTTTAAAATAAACCAGGTCAAAGAGTTTTCCCGTAAAATAAATCATACCCGCGCCGACAATAATACCTAATAAAGAATTCAGCAGCGGCTTGGGGTCATAAGTAAAGGGCTTTAGCCCAAAACCTTTTATTGAGATTAAAATAAACCCTAGAATTATCCCGCCGATAGAAATTTCATCTGGAATAATCAGGTGCCGCATATCTACAAAACTGGCAATAATCAAACCACAAACAAATAGCACAAGGACCAGGAAATCATAGCTTAACCCATAACGTTGAAAAAGCACTAAAAACATTAATGCAGTCAACAACTCAACCAGCGGGTACCTGAGAGAGATCCTACCCTTACAAAAACGGCACCTTCCTCTTAAGGCAAGATAACTTATAAAGGGGATATTGTCGTAGGTAGGGATCTTCTTTTTGCAATGCGGGCAATGCGAATGCGGCCAGACCACGGATTCACCCAAAGGCATCCTGTGGATACAGACATTCAAAAAACTGCCTATAGTGGAACCGAAAATAAAAACAAAAATTTTGGTGATTATCTCTGGCATCTTTTTAATTCTTCCTGTAACGCCTCACGCATTACTTCAATAGGCGCCTTTTGTCCTGTCCAAAGTTCAAAAGCGACTGCACCCTGGTATAAAAGCATTCCTAAGCCATCCTTTACGCGTAAATTTAGAGACTCTGCATCTTCAATGAGCTGAGTTTTCCGATTATATACTACATCATAAATGGATAAATCTTGATGCAGTAATTTTTTCTCTACTACAGAACTATCGCCCTCTTTCATCCCAACGGGAGAAGCATTAACTAATAGCTGGCAATCTTTAATAATTTCGGGCGCCTCTTCAGCCTAAATAAATTTTACCTTATCCATAACATATTGTAATTTTTCAAAACGACTCTTTGCAGAATCCATCGCTTTATTACTTACGTCATATATAAATATATTGTCTATAGATAGGTTATTAATTGCGGGGTTTTTCCAACTTAAAGCAGCAATAATGGCGCTACCCGCTCCCCCGCTGCCACTGATAAGTACATTTTCAACTTTAGCATCAAAGGTTAAATCTTCCTTTAGCGACCTTAAAAATCCTTCAGCGTCAGTATTACGATATTCTAATTTATTGCCAACTCTTTTTACTGTATTCACGGCCCCGGATACTTTCACATAATATAAATCCATTTCCATAATATCTGCGTTCTTATCAAAAGGAAATTCTCTTTCTAGAATCTCCCTTGCTTTTATCTTGTGGGGAATAGTTATATTAAACCCCCATACATCGCCGGCACGAACAGAATCATGGTTTATATCATCAAATTTCTCTTCGGGATCAAGAAGGAATTTTTCAAGCCTTTCCGGTAGTACTTCAAAGAGGCGGTATTCGGCGTTTATTCCGAGGGCGCAGAATGCAGCGTTGTGCATGGCAGGCGAGAAACTGTGTTTGACCGGATAGCCGATTAAACCGTAGACTTTTTTGGCAGCTGAATCTTTAGCCATTATTTACTTGGTGGGGACTAAAGGCTTTCTATTTTATTCAGGGCATTAATATAAGCCCTAACCGATGCCTCAATAATATCAGTACTAGAGCCGCGGCTAGTAACTACCTTACCTTTAGCTTTTAATTTCAGGCTCACTTCGCCCAGGGCGTCTTTACCTTTGGTCACGGCTTCGATGCGGTAATCCTGGAGCTCACCTTTTATACCGGTAATTTTGTCAATGGCCTTAAAACAGGCATCAACCGGGCCATCACCAGAAGATTTCCTCGAAATAAGCTTATTTTTATGTTTTAAACTGACTTCAGCAGTAGGCGTAATCTTGGTCCCGGAGTTAATAACAAAACTTTCCAGACCCCAGAGAGGCTTGATAGCCTTAGTTTCATCTTCGACTATGGAGATTAAGTCATAATCAAAAATATTTTTCTTTTTATCGGCTAGCTCCTTAAAACGTACGCTAACCCTATCCAATTCTTTAACAGTAAGCTTAAAACCTAATTCTTTCAACCTCTCTAAAAGGGCATGCCTCCCCGAATGCTTACCTAATACCAGGCCTGTCCCGGTAAAACCTACGTCTACGGGGCAGATAATTTCATAAGTAGAGCGCTCTTTTAAAACTCCGTCCTGGTGTATGCCGGATTCATGACGGAAGGCATTACTGCCGACGATAGCTTTATTAGGCGCAACTGCAAAACCGGTTAATTTACTCACCAGACGAGAAACCTTATGAATATGGTCGGTCTTAATCCGCGTTTCTACTTCGTTGTAAATGTCCTTACGCGTCTTAATCGCCATGACAATCTCTTCCATAGAAGCATTACCCGCGCGTTCGCCGATACCGTTAATAGTACATTCCACCTGGCGCGCGCCATTTTTTACCGCTTCCAGAGAGCTGGCTACGGCTAAACCTAAATCATCATGCGCATGCACGGAGATTATGGCCTGATCAATATTGGGTACGTTCTCCCTGATCTCTCTGATTACGCTGCCAAATTCCACCGGGTCGGCATAACCGACGGTATCCGGGATATTCACCGTAGTTGCACCGGCAGCAATTACTGCTTGTACTACCTTAAATAGGAATTCTCTCTCCGTACGCGAGGCATCTTCGGGAGAAAATTCAATATCCGCGCAATATTTTTTGGCGTATTTTGTAAATTCAATTGCCAGGCGCAGGATCTCATCCTCGGCTTTCTTTAATTTATATTGCATATGGATTTTAGAAGTAGCTAAAAATACGTGGATGCGGGGATGCTTAGCGTATTTTACCGCTTCGTAGGCAGCGTCGATATCCGCTTTTATCGCCCGCGCCAGGCCGCAAATTACCGGCCCCTTAATCGCCCGGGCAATTTGTCTGACGGATTCCAAATCTCCCCGGCTAGAGATAGGAAAACCTGCTTCAATTACATCTACGCCTAAATCCGAAAGCGCATGGGCAATCTCTAATTTT
>JAZDLA010000029.1:0-5112 GCA_043802425.1 Candidatus Omnitrophota bacterium | reverse complement strand
TAAACCTTCTACCTCTTTTTGCGTAATATTCATATCGTGGCCGGAATCCGCTTTAGTGGAAGGGGTAAATATAATCTCCGGCAATCTGTCTGATTCGCGCAAGCCCCCGGGAAGTCTAATCCCGCAGACCGACTCTTTTTCCCGATATTCCCTCCACCCCGAGCCCGAAAGATAACCTCTTACTACACACTCTACGGGAAGTGATTTGGCTTTTGCCACTAACATGGAACGGCCCAGGAGGCTGGTTTTATATTTCTGTAATTCTTTGGGATAATCGTTAAGATCAGTGGTGATAAAATGGCTGGGAATGATATCGCGGATAAGACCAAACCAAAAACAGGACAGACTAGTTAAAACCTGGCCTTTATGAGGTATGCCGCAAGGCAGAACTACATCAAAGCAGGAAATCCTATCCGTAGAAACAATAAGCAATTTATCGCCTAAATCATAAACATCCCTTACCTTACCGCGCTTATGCAGTTTTAAATCTTTGAAATCAGTGGATAGCAAAACGTCTTTACCCATTGGAGTGAAAGCGTGCCTTAAGCCCCTGGTATTCTTCCCATAATTCTGGGGGTAAATCTTTTTTGAACTGCTTAAAAAAGGCCTTGATGCTTTTTAATTCTTCTAACCAGGCTTTTTTATCTATCACCAGGAGCCTTTCTAAAGTATCTACTGGCAGCGTAAGGCCGGTTGTATCTATATCAGAAGGCCGCGGAACATAGCCGATAGGACTTTCTACTGCTTCTATTTTATGGTTACAGCGTTCTAGTATCCATTCTAAAACTCTTAAGTTTTCACCGAAACCCGGCCACAAGAATTTACTCTCCTGGTCTGTCCTAAACCAGTTCACGTGGAAAATTTTTGGCGGTTTAGTCATACGCTTACCCATATCCAACCAATGCCTGAAATAATCCGCCATATTATATCCGCAGAAAGGAAGCATGGCCATAGGATCCCGGCGCACCTGGCCAATTTTACCTACTTGTGCTGCGGTTAACTCCGACGCTATGGTAGCTCCGACAAATACTCCGTGTTGCCAGTTAAAAGATTCATAGACTAAAGGTGTCAGGTGAGCCCTACGCCCCCCGAAAATAATCGCTGAAATAGGCACGCCGTGATGCTGTTCTAATCTAAATGATGCTGTCGGGCAATTGCTAATAGGAGCGGTAAAGCGGCTATTAGGCTGCGCGCCTAAAATTGATTTTCCGTGTGCATCAAGCATGCCCGGCTTCCAGGCCCTGCCCTGCCAGTCAATACCCTCAGGAGGCACTTCGCCATCAGCACCCTCCCACCAAACCGTGCCGTCTGGTTTCAAAAGAACATTGGTATAGATAGTATTCTTCTTAATCGTCTCTACCATATTGGGATTACTCTTAGAACTCGTGCCCGGCGCCACCCCGAAGAATCCTGTTTCCGGATTAATCGCCCAGAGTCCGCCGTCTGAATCAATACGTATCCAGGAAATATCGTCGCCTACCGTCCAGATACGGTAACCCTTTTGCTTTAAACCTTCGGGAGGAAGCAGCATTGCCAGGTTAGTCTTTCCGCAGGCGCTGGGGAATGCTGCGGCAATATATTCTACATGGCCATTCGGCTCTTCGATACCCATAATCAGCATATGCTCTGCCAGCCACTTCTCTTTTCTGGCTAAGAAACTAGCTATGCGTAATGACAGGCACTTTTTACCCAGGAGCACGTTGCCGCCATATCCAGAGCCTACGCTCCAGATAGTATTATCCTCGGGGCAATGTAGTATTAATCTTTTATTTATATCTAACTCTGCCTTAGAATGCAGGCATTTGGTAAAATCTGTGCCTTGTTCTATTTCTTTAAGGACTGCTTCCCCTGCCCTGGTCATAATTAACATATTTAGTACCACATAACGCGAATCCGTCAGCTCTACTCCGATCTTGCTAAAAGAAGACCCTACCGGGCCCATGGAAAAAGGAACGACATACATCGCCCTTCCTTTCATAGCCCCCTTAAGGATTACCTTTGCTTTTCTATAGGCTACGCCCGGAGACATCCAGTTATTCGTCGGGCCGGCGTCGTGTTTTTTCTTGGTACAGATAAAGGTGAGGTGCTCTGTGCGGGATACATCATCGGGGCTGGTGCGATGTAAAAAACATCCGGGAAGTTTATCCCGGTTTAAAGAAACAATCTCCCCCTGAGCAATGGCCTCTTCCTCTAATTTATTTCTCTGTGCGGCCGAGCCGTCTACCCAAATTATTTCATCAGGCTCGCAGATCCTGGCCATCTTCTTGACCCAGGCCGCCAATTTTTTGTTATGTATAATAATTTTTGTCACCTATTCAATAAATATTTATGTACGGAGTCTGCAGCCTCTGCCCCTTCGGCACAGGCAGTAATAACCTGATATAGACTTTTCTTCCTGCAATCTCCGCAGGCGAAGATACCTTCTTGAGAAGTCTTAAGTTCCTGATCAGTCATTATAAAACCATTCTCATCCGTATTCAATTGGTTTTTTATAAAGGCGGTAGAAGGCTCTATGCCTACGAATATAAAAACGCCTTGACAGGAGATGTTATCTGTAGAACCCGTATTTGAGTTTTTTACCCTGACCCCCTCAACTTTATCCTTACCTACTATCTCATCAACTAAAGTATCTAAGACAAAATTTATCTTGGGGTTCTCTCCTGCCCTCTCTTCTAAGATCCCGGAAGCGCGCAAGGACTGGCGGCGGTGAATAATGCTCACTTTCCTGGCATAACCGCTTAAGAAAATTGCTTCTTCGATGGCGCGGTCGCCTCCTCCGATAACTACAATATCTTTATTTCTGAATAAAGGGCCGTCGCAGGTGCCGCAATAAGAAACCCCCCGTCCGGTGAGCCTGTCTTCCCCCGGTATGCCCAACCGCTTAGGCTGTGCGCCGGTAGCAATAATAACTGCCTTAGCCGGATACTCGCCTTCCTTGCCTTTGATTTTAAAACCGGAATCATAAACTACCCTAAATACTTCGTCGGTTTTTATCTCTACGCCTAACTCTTCAATTTGTTTATGCATTGCCGAAATGAGCTTTTCAGTAGATACTCCCCCAACAAACCCCGGAAAATTTTCAATGCTGGGAGTTAGAATAACCTGTCCTCCCAGGCTAATTTTCTCTAAGAGTAAAGTTTTTAAGCGGAATCTGCCTGCGTAGAGGCCGGCTGTAAGCCCGGCAGGTCCACCGCCGATGATAACTAAATCATGCATACTGCACCTCTCTATAAACCTTTTCTGCCTGATAGGAACTACGTACCTTAGGGCCGGATGAAACTCCCTTAAACCCCAAGGCAAGGGCCCGCTTTCTGTATTCCGTAAACTGTTCCATACTGATAAATTCTTTTACCGGGTAGTGCCCTGGTGACGGAGCCAGATATTGCCCGAGCATCAGAATATCGCAGTGACTGCGCCTTAAATCTTGCATCGTCTCTAAAACTTCTGCTTCTTTCTCCCCCAGGCCCAGCATAAGAGAAGATTTAGTAATTAAGGACGGGCTGATTACTTTAGACCGGCTTAATATATCTAAAGATGCCTGATAGCCTGCCTTTGGCCTTAAAGTTTTATATAATCTTGCGATTGTTTCAATATTATGCGCAAATATAGAAGGCTTAGCCTCGATTACGGTTTTAAGGCTTTGGGAATTACTCGAAAAATCCGGAACGAGCACCTCTATCTTTATATTTTTATCTATAGCGCGGATTAATTCAATGGTTTTCGCGAACTGCCCTGCACCACCGTCGGCTAAGTCATCCCTTGTCACTGAAGTAATCACTACATAATTTAATTTGAATAATCTTACTATCCGGCTAATCTTATCCGGCTCCCCCAAATCAACAGGTAGGACCAGTTCTTGGCCTAATCGGAGAAGTATCCCCGATTTTTTAACGGCACAGAACCGGCAACTTCTCGTGCAGATATCCCCTAAAATTACAAAAGTAAACTCTAGGTTCTTAAAACAGTGGCTAGAATTAGGACACTTTGCCTCCTGGCAGACAGTATGCACATTAAGCCTGGAGAATAAACGCATCCTCTCTAAGACCTGGGCGTCGGGGATATCCTGCCTAAACCAGGGGGGTAATCTATTTTTCATTTATGCGTCCTGATAAAATTAGCGATGGAGCGATCATAAGTTTTTTCTGCATCGGCAGAGAAGAAACAAGCGGGAACCTGGCCGTTTTTGCGATGATATAGTATGCACTCGCAACAGGTTCCTTTTCTGGAACAGGGGTCATAACTACAGTTGCAGTTGACAAGATTTTTTTCCTGATTCGGGCAATCCTTCATCTTTTGCCTTCTTTCTTAATTCCTTTAGTTTCCTTTTTATTTTTAATTTCTCTAAAAATGAAGCGTAATCCACGATGAGCCTGCCCCTTAGATGGTCTATTTCGTGTTGCAAAACGCAGGCTAATAAACCTTTTGCCTCTATGGTGACGGGCTGAGCGGATTCATCCTGCGCCTCTACCAAAACTTTTTTGGCGCGTTTAACTTTTATACAAACACCGGGGATACTCAAGCATCCCTCTTCCAAAACCTGCTGGCCTTCTCTTTTTACTATCTTGGGATTAATTAATTTATAAAGGCCACTATCGATATCCGCTACAATCATCGCTTCATTAATTCCTACTTGGGACGCAGCCAAACCAATACCCGATCCGGCATACATTAATTGGGCCATGCGGCTTAAGATTTCGCTGTGGCGGGTAGTAATTCCCTTTACAGTTTTTGCCTTCTTTCTTAATACCGGATCGCCGAATAATTTAATCTTTAATACAGTTTCTTTCATCGACAGCAATTATCCTGGATTTTATATTTCTTGCATCCTTATCTTCTACAATATCGTATGAGACAATAATTATTTCATCGCCCACGCAGGCGCCGCGTGCTGCCGGACCGTTAAGACAGATTACTCCGGAACCTTCTTTGCCTTTAATAGCATAGGTCTCCAGACGCTGGCCATTATTAAGGTTCATCACCTCCACCTTCTCACCCTCAATAATATCCGCTGCTTGCATCAGTTTTGCGTCAATAGTGATACTACCGGAGTAATAAAGATTAGCTTCGGTAACGCGTGCCCTATGTATTTTAGATTTTAAAATGGTCCTCAAC
>JAZDLA010000028.1:0-8520 GCA_043802425.1 Candidatus Omnitrophota bacterium | reverse complement strand
ACCGCCGGTAATAGTGGCAGAAGCCACGCCTTCTACTTTTTCAATGGCATCCTTGATATATTTGCGGCAGATTTCGCGTAACTCCAAAGGAGACATCGGTCCGATGGCAGCCAGGTTCATCACCGGTAGGTCAAAGGGGTTGTATTTCATCACAATAGGTTCTTGCGATTCGCGCGGGATTTTTTCCTTGATCAGGTCAATCTTTTCGCGCACGCTTAAAGCCGCAAAATCCATATTCGTTCCCCAGTTAAACTCTGCCATCACCAGGGAGAGGCCTTCCTTAGAAAGCGAGCTGACTCTTTTGACGTTGTTTACTGTACCCACCGCTTCCTCGATAACCTTGGTTTCCAGGCTTTCGATTTCTTCCGGGGCGGCATTAACATAAGAAGTGACCACGGTTATTTGGGGGTAGGATATAGAAGGGAAGAGCTCCTGGGGGAGTTTGCTCCAGGAGATAAAGCCCAAGAGGACTATCGCCGTAAAGACCATGATGGTGGTAACCGGGCGGTTTACGGAGAGTTTAGAGATATTCATCGTTTAGCTGTTGGGATGTTAGAACGCTTTAATGTTAAAATATTCGAAAAATGCTTAAACATTACAACATTTGAACAATTAAACATAAAAAAAGAGGGTTACTAAGCATTATAGTAAATGCTTAGCTACCCCCTTGATTTAAATTATGCCAGTCCCTATCCCGATTTACTTATACCACACAATTATAAAAAATGCAACTATTCTTTAGTAATCGTAATTAATAAGGCCTCGTTTTTTAGTTCGTCTTTGGAGAATACGGCGGTTACATTTTGCCCTGTTTTTAATGCATCCGTCCTTAAGGCCAGGGGTTCTTTTTCGCCGATCTTCTCGACAATGCGCGTGCCGGCAGTAATGATTAAGGTAATACTTTCTATGGGGCTATCTTTATCCTGGTTAGCGACTGTGATGGTCTTGATGGGCGATCTTAAATTCGCCGAGGTAATTTTACCGTAAATTTCACCCGTAATCAGCGGCGTTAATCCCTGCGTCCCTCTGTTTGCCGACATCCTTCTTTCTTCATCGGCATATCTTTGCGCGGGGGGCATCTTTTCATCCGATGTCTTCGTAGAGTCGATTTGGGTTACCCCTAGATGATAATAGCGGATACATGCCGTATCTGTTATCAATATCCTTTCACCCTTTTCATTATATTCGTATTGGGAAGATTGCGCGCAGGAAATATTACTTTTGCCGTCAAGTATACCGGTAAGGGAAACCAGATTTTTCTTCCCTAGCTCCAGAAGCGTGTTTTTAAGTTTCCCGCTAAAGTTGCCGGTTACTAGGTACGTCTGGGCATCTTTGGCATGTAAAACCAGCCACTCCTCCTGGCCGTGTTTTTCTACGGCCAGTCTTCCCTCTACCGAGACTATGGAATTTTCCGTTAGAGCCAAAGAATCTGTTTGGCTATAGACCAAAGGCAGGGGAAAAATAGAGATGGACAATAATCCAAAAATAAGCGCCGCTTCTTTTAGCATGGTACTCTTTACTAAATTTAAGGCATTATAACATATTTATTTTGGGATAGTCAAGATTTTGACGTCCTATAATTTAATTAGAATGACGCCTTGATATGCAGGAGGAGTTTTTATTCTTGGGGTTAGGCTTAAAGATTAGGTCAGTTTATTCCCAGTCATAACTTTCTTTAGAAAGATACCACCCCATCTCCGCATCAAATTTGAATTCGGCCTTGTAGTTCTGCATGGTATATGTTTGTGTCCCGCCGTTTCCTCCGACTGCGGTCAAAGTACCGCTGGCAGCCTGGGTTATTCCCGTGCATACACCATTAGCATCTCTCGTGTAGGTCTTGGTCTTCTCGACAAGCGATGTGCCTCCATCTACATTCTTAGTCTCTGATTTGTCTACTTGCTTTACCAACGCCCAACTGCCACCTTTGAGTTCATAATCATAGGTAGTGGTTTCTGTGGAATCAGATTCTTTTTGGCCTTCCGGGCCATAGTTGATTCCTGTGGCGACGGATGTCTTTTTCAGAGATTGGCCGTTCTGGACAATATAAGTATCCTCGCTGGTTGATTCATAAGTCCCCAGCTCTTCGCCTGCGTCGTTCTTACCCCTGTCGCCTGTAGTCTGTGATTCGCCAGAAGCAGCTTTTAGCTGTCCCTTGTCGTTATATTCATAATTGGTCTGGAACTCAGTTGTAGAGTTTGCGCCGTTTGCGGATTCATTCTTAGACGTTCCTGTAGTCGAGGCTACCTTAAGACTGCCGCCTCTCCAGACGCTTGTGGTAGTGTAAGTAGTGGTCGTAGTGGAAGTTTCCCCTTTTTCATTTGTAGTTGTGGTAATGGTGGTGGTTGTATCTGCAGAGGATACGGCCATACCATAAGCGTTATATAGGTATTCTACATGGATAGTGGTTTTTTCGCTAACGCCGGTAATGGGGCTAGTTTCCACGGCAAATACGTTTATCCCGCTTAATAGCACAAAGCTTATAATTAATGCGTATAGTATAGTCTTCAATTTTTTCACCCCCTTTTCTTTAAATTAGCATTAGTTGGGATCTTAGATTTTCTCCCAATCCCACTCTTCTTTCTTTAAATACCATCCTAAATCTGGATCTAAAACAAATTCTGCTACATAATTTCTCATTTCATATGTTTGTTTTCCGCCGCTGCCGCCTGTTGTTTCCATTTTTCCGGTGGCAGTCTGGGTTATTCCTATGATAACGCCCTCTTCATTTCTTTGATATACGGTGATTTTATCAGTGGTTGTTATGCTTTCGTTTACATTCTTGGTCTCTGAGTGGCTGGTTTCTTTCATGACTTCCCAGCTGTCGCCTTTTAGCTCATATTCATAGGAGAGAGTCTCTGTGAAATCAGACTCTTTTTGGCCATTTACACCATTGTTTATTCCTGTGGTAACCGAGCCCAATCTTAAGGCGCGGCCGTCTTTGATAATATAGTTATCCACCCGGTTAGAGGTGAAGGTTCCCAGCTCTTTATCATTAGCGTCCTTACCCCTATTACCTTCGCTATCCTGTCCTCCGGAAACACTTTTTAGCTGGCCTTGATCGTCATATTCATAGTTGGTCCAGAATTCAGAAGTAGAAGTTGCGCCGTCGCTTCCGTTAGTCACTGATGTTCCTTCAACGAATTCTGCCTTAAGGCTACCATCTCTAAAATTACTCTTAGTCGTAGAAACAGTGCTTGTGGTTGATGTTTCTTCTTTGTAGGTTCCGTCTTCCTGTTTTCTCTTGCTGGTAACAGTGGTTTCGGTAGTGGCGGTTTCTATAGAAGAGAGAATGACGCCGTAGGAGTTGTATTGATATTCTATTTTGATTTCGGTATCTTTGTTGACGCTGATAGGTATCGTTTCACGTGTTACTTGGTTCTCTGTGGCTTCTTCATTATCTATGTTTTCTTCGGAGGAAGTATTTTCGTATGCCGATGTCCTATTCTCCGTATATGTTTTTCTTAGCGCCCTACCTGAGACGATTTCATATTCTATAGTAATAATGCTGGTATATTGTCCGGACCAGCCCTTTTCGCCGGAATATTCCCAGCCGCTTCCTGCGCCTGCGCCCTGGGCATCGATTAAGTTACCCTTATTATCATACTGATATACGGTTGAGATATCGCGGATTTCTTCGCGGGTATTGTCTGAATCTATCTGAGGAGAGCTCGCTATTGTATACTCCTGGCTACTCAGCAACCTGGGGAGATTATTTACTAAGCCATTAGTATAGGTAATGGTTGAATGCTCGATTTTAATTATCCCGTCATCCGCAGGGTCCAAATATACGGTAACATAATCACCTTCTTTAGCCATGGGCCTACCAAAGGTGTTTTCAAATTGGACTTCAGAGGTCTGGACGCCCTTAAACTCCTTGCCGTCTTTTAAGGTGGCAGTTACCTGGTCTTCAGATACGGTGACGGTATTTTTTGTATCAGGGTCAACATAGGTATAAGTAACCACACCATCTTTATCTACACTTCTTGAGAGTATGCGTCCGGCCACATCTTTGTATTCATACCACTTGGCTTCCCGGCCCTTAAATTGCCCTTGGCCTGATGTGCCGGTAAGTTGACCGGCGGCATTATAGTGATAGGTGGTGTTGGCAGTATCTATTCTACTAGAGCCATCAGGATTTTCCGTGGTCGTAGTCATGATTGTTTCTAATAGCCTATCCGGGTCAGGCTCTACATCTGGCCCGAAATTATTTCCTAGGTCTAAATACTTAAATTGCGCATCTGTTTTAGTTTTTACTTGCTTGCCGTCAACCTGGGTGGTGGTTATTTCTTCGTGGTAAGCCGCAACCTGGCCTTTACCGTTGTAGGCGATATCGGTTCTATCTAAGGTGTAGGCTAAATTGTCAGTTCCGATTCCTTCTTCGTGGTAAGAGGTCATTTGCGCGGGGTCATTTCCGGCATAGGTTATCTTAGAACGGGTAAAGGAAGCCTTACCATAAACGCTATCTTCAATAGTTTGCGAGAAGGCGCAGAGGAGCTTTCCTTCATAACTTAATGCATCCCAACGGGTTGCCTTTACATTGCCTGCGGAGTCTATTTCTTTGAGGGTATATCCATTGATGTTCTTATTGGCTTTAGTATTAGGGCCGCCATAAAATACTGAATCCGCGGTATAGGTGCCGGACCAGGAGAGCTTGGTGATATTGCCGAGTATATCCTTCAGGCTCGCCTCATAGCTGGTGAGCAGGCGTTTATCACTATATTGCATATTATAGGTATTCTTATGGCTGACATTACCGAATTCGTCCACTACCCGTTCATTTTCAATACGGATAGCCAAGCCATCCTTAAAGTATTCTATTTTACCATCAGAATAAGGCAGGTAAGTATAGCCGCTTGCATAATTGGCGGAAGCTACTTTGTTACGTTCCTGGCGGGTCTGAATAATCACCCTTTTTACGTCATCAATATTATATTTTTGTTGATACTCTGCGGATACGATGCCATTAGCCGCTATAGGCGTAGCCTGGTAAGAATACCCCAGGATTTCTTCCACTTGGTTTCTCTTGCTTACCCGTTCTTTTTGGCGCAGGTCAATTCTGGTGAAGATATCCACATAATAGCCGTTTTGTGTCTTTTGCAGGATGTAATCGCGATAACCCGGGGCTAAAAATCCGGCAGGATAATCCTCTGCCCAGAGAAACAGGGAGGGAGAGAGGAGGAAGGATAAAATTATCGCCAGATTTATAGTCTTTTTGCCTATATTTTTTATGCTCATTTTTTTATCTTTGGGTTATAATAAAAAAGCCGCGTTGCGCAATCTTATTTTGGCAACCCGGCTATCGATAGGAGTAAAAACAGGGAAGAGGTAATCCAGAATTTCTTTATCGATCCGTGGCTTTCCGTCCCCACCTTACGGCGGGTTTGGCTTTATCGATTTAGGTGAATTAATACTTTTATAAAGTATTTAATAAAAGAGCAAATAAATGATCTAACCTGCTCATAGCATACATATCCCTAGGCTAGATCACTATATCTTTGGTACAGTTAAAGTATACCCTATAAATACCTTGGGTTCAAGGCGAAAAAGCTAACTTTTGTTCTGTTAACAAGGCTACCTTTGTTACCCTTTGAAGATATCCTCTATCCTTATAGCTAAGTCTTGGCGGTTATTATCCTTTAGGTATGTGACTAGATCCACAGATATCGCCTTTATAGCCAGTTCTTTTACCTTAGGATCTTTAATTCCTAGCACAACACTAAAGATGTCTACCGCGGCGTCCTCCATTTCTTTATCATCCGCTAAGCTTGAATCTTTCTTATAGATTTGCGCGGCCAGATCTTTTAAGAGCTGGAACAACCAGCTTTGCATCCCCATATCGCGCATATCATCCATATTCTTCTGGTTAGTTACCCAGCTTTTGACACTTACGAGTATGCTTTTGAGTGTTTGCGCGTCTATTTTTTCTGTGCCTTCTGCCAGATGTAACTGCGCTAAATTGATTAAGGCTCCGGCATACCAGGCTCCGCCATCGGCATTTATGCCTACGAGCGTTGCCATCACTGTTTTAGCGGCGGTTATATATGCATCAATATCAAAGCCGCTGTCCAGCAGGGCATTTTTCATTCTATTCCCAAGCGCATTATCTCCTTTATTAACAGAGATGTTTCTTAATGAAGTGAGGAGATTTATTACTGTCGTCTGAAGGTCCATTGATCCGCCTTGAGCTTCAGAGAGAAGGAGGGAGTCGCCAGCCATTTTAAGGTAGGCGTCGATAAAAGTTTTATTCAGGGTATCATTTTGCGCGCCCCGGTCAATAATCCCCCCGATAGTGCCTCCGGCAATGTGCAACAGGCCATTTCTTATCCACCAGCCGGCATTTATCGTGCCATCGTTTAATCCTTTCATGTAATCTGTTACCTTAGTTACCATCTGCTCTGATAGGGCTGCGTCAATTTGTATGCCTGGCCTGCTGTTTATAGAATCGCGGTGCAATATCAGATTAGCTAAAGCAACGGCGATATCTCCTCTTAAGTTGGCATCTAAAGAGGTATTGCTTACGTCAGTGATGAATTTGTTAATCAGCGCGCTGAGCCCGCCTGAGACGTTTAGGGCGTCCAATATGTTAGCGGCTACAGTGCCATTACGCCAGCTGGTAATACGGAAGAGATGCGTTAATTCATTAATGGTCCCTGCCTGGACCGTAGTGCTGCCAACCTCCAGGGCTCTTTTGAAGAAATCGGTAATCTTGCTGACAAATTCTTTATTGGCTGCGTTGTCCTCCGGACGCCAAATTAGCTCAATAGCCACTCGGTTAAAGTGCCAGATGACACCCAGCTTCTGGCCGTCGGAGAGGTTCTTAAAGTCGTCGCTTTTTGCGTAATTCGCGAAGATATCCATGATATCTTTTTTAATCTGGGTTAAATCTACGCCGTAACTTGAATTTCTGAATTGTTCCCTTAAATTGGCAGTAAGCATGCGGGCGAGGTTGATAAAGATGTCACAACGCATCTGGCTATCTATAGTGGAAGAGGTACTATCTATTATTGCTTTGGCTAAAGCCGTAAAGGAAGAGAGGAGTTGTTGTTTTTGGGCAGCGCCTAAGGCGCCAAAGCCGGCATTTATTTCCCAGCCGTCTGTGCCTAAGAATTTCTGCACTCCTTCTAAGGCTTTTGTCAACGTAGCTTTGTCTATGGCGGAGTTTTTGTTCACGGCAATGGTAAGGGTATTTATTATTGCCGAGAGATAATCGGTTTTCTCGGTATTATTTAGCCCGTTGAAATCCGTTGAGTTTAAGAAAGCTGTGGCTGCATCCAGCACAGCTTTAATTGCCGCGCCAGTAACGACAGATGTATGGTCGGTAAGCATATCTCGCAGGCTGTTTAGTAATGTTTTCCAGGCTGAGGTTTTCATCGCCGGGTCAGTTAATTGGTTTATATAAGCGACGTAATTTTGATAATAATTCTGCCAGGCGTCAGGATCCATGTCAGGCGGGCGCACAGGAGGCTCTACGGCCTCAAGAGCAGCGGTGAGAGTGAGGTTTTGCAGAGCATCTTGAACTGGAACAAAATTCTTCTGCAGGTCAGTAGCAGGCATTATAGCGTTCTGTTGCCCATCTTTGACCCCTACGGAATTACCGCTTACGTTAGGGATAAGAAAAGAAGTTAAACAAAATATGGTTACTGATAACAATAGTATTACTTTGAAAAAAGCATTTTTCCTTTTCATTTTTTCCTCCTTTTTAATTTAGTTATGCTTACATTTATTCATCTATTCATAAAAAAGCCAAGTCACCCTTACTGGTAATACTCCAGCTTTTCATCTTGCCCTGTTCCCCCCATATGCGGCACAAAAGAGATTGACCCAGAAGCGCCGCCTGCATTATCTTTATTCGCCGGTATCCTATTGAGATGACTCAAATCCACAGTAGGAGGCACATAACCGCCATAAAGCGGATTGCCGTCTTTGTCATAACCAATCACAGGTGAGGGCGGATTCTTAATCCACTCAACAAATTCCGGATTCAGTGGTGCTGCGCAGCCGCCGCCGCCGTAACAATCTTTGATTCTGAATACAAAAGGCTGGAATCTCCCCGCGAAATCATAATAGCCGTCAGCAATACCGTCTCCATTGGTGTCCGCCGGCATATTATCCGGACCGGGCGAAAAACCTTCAGGTATATACATTTTTTTACCATCAGGACTTACCCAGGATTTCCACGGGTCGCCTACACTTGGCCCACGCAGGAGCACGTATACTCTCGTGCCATCAGGAAGCATCCGTTCTTCTGTCCATTCTACCCAGCCTCTAGGAAGAGGGGGCTCAGGGATATGAGGTGCGTATTTACGAAAAACATAATCTACGAACCACTTCTGAAAAGGTACCCCGTATTTTTCGCAGAGCGCCCTGATATCTTCCTCCGCGGCTTTCTTCAGGGCATCTATGGCTGTTTTCTTTTGCCCCTCAAAACCGGCTAGTTTCTTTTCTAGCTCTGTTATCTTTGCGCTATATTCCGCCTCGATAACCCCGATGGCTTTTTGCTCTTCACCGTTAAGTCCTGCC
>JAZDLA010000027.1:0-3025 GCA_043802425.1 Candidatus Omnitrophota bacterium | reverse complement strand
CCGAATCGGTCATTACGCACTACTAATATATTCCTGATGGAATCCTTATTTATCTGCATGGACAAATTTGGATAGTGACAGCAAAAGCCCCGTCAGATACCAGAATATCGGCGCGACCCTGGAATAATAAAGGCTGCTTTCAGTAAGGCCATTTATCAAAAAGGCAATAATACAGGCTGAAAGAGAAAGCAAAATCACTCTGATATATTCGTCTTTTAACCGTTTATATATATTACGAGATTCATCAAATAATTTATAGAGTAACAAGAGAAAGGCCCCAAAACCCACCAGGCCTATCTCTGCTGCCATATGCAGAAAATTATTATGCGCCTTCATTTCGTCAAGGGTAACTATATTGCGGTATTCCGGGGATTCCTTATAGTACTTATAACTTTTCATATAAGCACCCGCTCCCACCCCTATAAAAGGATGCGCCTTGATCATGTTCAGAGAGTGGTGGTAAACAGCAACCCTGTCGTCATTACACATTATCCTTAGGGGATTATATTCCATTTCTTTTGCCCACTTCTTAACGGACTGTGGAACCAGGAACGGAAAGACCAGCGTGATTACAATCAAGGCGGCTATCATCGTTTTATCTTTTCTGACAATACCGAAGAAAAATAAGGCTAGGTATATCGCCAGGAGTGTCGGCCGGGAATAAGTTAAGGCTATGCCGATAAACACGATCAGGCTGAAGAAGAGGCCCACGGCCTTCTTTTTTCCTCTTAAATAATAAAGCGATAGACCGAATATCAGCGGCGCTATGGAGCTTAAATATACACCCAGCGTATTTGAGTCCTTGAAAGAGGCCGTAGCCCGAACAATGCCCAGATTCACTACCGGGGTATACCCCCTGATAAAATCATGGGCAGTCACCACTTGCCATATACTATCTACGGAAGCCAGGATTACCCCTGCTGCCATTGAAAAAACAATATTCTTTAACTGCCTTTTGTCTTTTACCTCTTCGATAATAATAAATAATATGAATATATAATAGGCCAGCCTACCGATGCCCCCTTTAAGGCTATCCCTTAAGTTTACGGAATTAAAAACAGACGCACAAGTAACCAGGAATAAGACCAATAGCGGTATATCCAGCGCTGTCCTGACAAAGAGCCGTTCCTTTTTCAGCGCCTTCTTTACCAGGAAGGCAACAACTAAGAGCCCCATAAATACGTTCATCGGCGCCGGGGCAATCGCCATAAAAAACGGTATGGCAACCATTGACCAGTAAATTATATAATCCAGATATTTGCTAATTTTCTTCATGGGATTAACAGCAAAAACGGTACTTGATGATACTGGCTATTGCCCAGATGCCGTCCATGCATCTTATCTTTTTACCTTCCGAATAGGCCCGCGGGCGATAAGAGACCGGGATCTCTAAAATGTTTAAGCCCCTCCTGGCTGCCTTAGCGATTATCTCTGTTTCAATGGTAAAGCTTTTTTCTTTCAGGTCTAATTTTTTGATTGTATCAGTACGGAATAATTTATAACAGGTAAAACAATCATTGAGCCGCAAACCAAATAAGAGATTCAACAGGCCGGTTAATATTCTATTACCCAACTTATGGATAAGCAGGCCGCGGTATCCTTCGGTGAACCTTGCCCCCAGGATAATGTCTGCCCGGTCCTGCCTGATAGCTTCTATTAATTTCAGGTAATCTCCGGGGTCATACTCTAAATCCGCATCCTGTATAATGGTTAATTCTCCCTCTGCGTGCGACAGGCCGGTTAAAAAAGCTGCACCTTTGCCCCTATTACTAGTATGGTGCATAATCTTTACATTATTATACTTAATATCCCCTAAAACCTTTTCCGTTCCGTCAGAAGAACCGTCGTCTACGACTATTATCTCTTTGTCAACAGGGACAGAATTTATCTTTTCCAAAATCTGTCTTATGGTTTTGGCTTCGTTATAGACCGGGACTATTACCGACAAAAGCGGCATATTGATGTTAATCCTGTTTATTAACTATTTTATAGATATGTATAGTCTCGTTTTTAAATACCGGGGCAAACTTATCCGGATTATTTATTGCCCAGTTATCTTCCTTGGGAAACTCCACATCCTTAGTCTGGTGAAGCGAATAAATAAAGAGGTATTCGGTATTACGTTTGGCGAGATTGTTCAGCCAGATATTATAATCGCCATCTCCGCGATAATTATACCTCTCCTCCAGGCTCTTATGCAGGCTGGAGAAATCATATCCCCAGACATAGCGGCTATGCGGAAAATAATGTAATTTCGCCGGATCCGTCCTGTTCACCGATACATAGTAAACGTTATTCTTGAAATTTGTGCCGTATAATGGAAACGCTACGGGCCTGCCCACATAAGCAATATTATTACCGCCTGTATTGCTATTTAACCAATCCCATGCCTTGGCTGCATCCGGCCAGAAACCGGAATATTTAGTCATTCTAACGTAACGTCCGTATTCATTACGCGTATAGTCCTTTTCCAGTAATGCCAATAAAAGGATTGTAGCCAATATAAGGGGTAAAAACGTCCTCATATTCAACTTCTGCCTGACCTGCTTTATGAAGAACAATGATAGAGAGAATAATAAAAATGTGAGCGCTATGGAACATACTAATTCGTAACGCTTAGCCAGTTCCGACATTGAGGCTAGTGCGCAAAGGACAGTCAGGATATTTATTACCTGCCTGGGGATACCTAAAATCTGCAGCGTATAAAAACTAATCACCATCCCCATACCTAATAGGGGGTATAAATATCTGGTATTAACCAGGGGTAATATACAGCGATAGACAAAGAAGATCAGGAACGGCAAAAGTAAAAAATAGATTAAATTCAGATCCAGAGATTTTCTTCTTTTTAACAGGACAATGGGCAGCGAAAGAAATAGAGAGGGCAATATGAAAATGAGCGATTGAGCGCCCAACCCTTCATGGAATAATAACTTGGATAATTTATAATCCTCCGGTTTAAAGTGTGCCCTGTAGGTAAGATTATCAATAACGCCTTTAAAAACAGTCCTGCCGAATATCTTAA
>JAZDLA010000026.1:0-7500 GCA_043802425.1 Candidatus Omnitrophota bacterium | reverse complement strand
AGCGAATTGATGGGCACGGGTATGCCTAATTCCTGCCCCTGCCTGACAATCACCCCATTAATAAAATCTATTTCTGTGCGTTTCTTTTTTAAGACATCCTGCAGCATGCTAGAGACATTGGTGGCTGTGGCTTCGCAGACTGCCTCTACTTTTGCCAAAGGATCATCATAGATAAGCTTGATTCTTTTTCTTTTGGCTACGCGGATAGCCTCGGTAACTGCCGTACGTAAGATTCTGCGCGCGCCTTCAAATTCCGTTAACCTGCCGTTATTTAAACGCGTGATAGCAGTGAGCGCATTGATGCCTACGTTGACAATCAACTTTGACCATAAGAGCCCTTTGATATCGCGCGAAATCCTCGTCTCTAAGCCCACTTTATTAAAAATCTCCCGGATAGAACGCATCTCCACAGGGATTTTGCCGTCTATGCGGCCAATTACTGTCTCTCCACGCCCCGCATGCCTAACCTTACCTATCTCTAGTAAAGTTGCGCCTAAGTTTGTCGCTCCGCCAATTACCTTCTCTATACCAACCACTTCACTAATAATCTCAATATTTCCGATACCGTTCTGCAGCGTCAAAACCCGAGTATTATCGCCAATGAGAAGCTTGGCATGCCTGACCGCCTCTTTAGTATCATAGGATTTTACGCAGATAATTACTAAATTCGCCTCGCCTATTTCTTTTGCCTCGCTAGCTGCCTTGACCTGCGCCTGCCAATTACCGGAAACGCCCTCTACGGATATTCCGTTTCGCTGTATTTGGCTGACACGTTCTTTATGTTTATCTAAAAGCCAGACTTCCTCTCTTGCCTGCCTACCGTTAGGCAGGGATTTAGCCAAAAATGCCGCAAATAAACTTCCCATCGCACCCGGCCCCACAATCACTATCTTCATGCTTATCCTCCCAAAGCTATCTTAATGCCGGCACAAAATTATTCATTTTGTTGATCACCTTCTGGGACTTGAGTTCCTTCTCCAGATGGAAATTCAAAAATGCATTCAGGATTACCTCTAATTCTTTCTTAATCTGCGGGTTCATCCCTAAATTAAGGTTAGTGCGAAAGTCGTTCTTTTCAATATGCAGAACAGAAGCTACCGTGCCTCTAAAAATAGAGCGCGCTTTTGAATCTTTTGCGTAGCAGCGGGAACAAAGCAGGCCCCCTAAGCTAAAACTGAACTTAGATTGGGAATTGACTATGGAACCGCAGGAAACACAGGAATCAAAATGCGGCTTAAACCCGGAGAATGCCAGCATCTTAATCTTGAATATGGTCATAATCTTATCGGGATTAGCGTTTACTGCCAGTTCGTTGAGGCTGGTTATTGCCAGGTTAAAGACATCTTCATTTTTATCTTCCTGCTGCATCAGCGCATTTATCAAATCCATCATATAACTGGCGATAGTGATTCTGGAGATACTCTGCCGGATAGCGTCAAAATTGTTCCTGGTGTCGCACTGGGAGACTAAATGTAAAGCGGAATTGACTTTCTGATAAAAGATGATCTCGCTATAGGAAAAGGTCTCTAAGGTGCTGGCGAATTTGGCGGGCTCCTTCCTGATGCCTTTAAGCAAGCCGCTGATTTTTCCGAACTGGCGCGTATAGAAATTTACGATTAAAGAGGTCTCGCGGAAATCCCACTTGTTTAAAACTATGGCTTCGGTTTTATGGATTGGCATTTTTTAAATCGGATTATTCGGTTTACAAAAGACGGGTTAAGACGATAGGCCTAAAACCTTCAATATCTGCTCTTCTTTTTTGCGCATCAATAACTTATCGGATTTTTTCCGGTCATCATAACCTAAAACATGCAATACCCCATGGATTACATAGAGGTAGAGTTCAAATAAGGGCGTGGTCTTAAAAGCCCGGGCATTAGCCACGGCGGTATCTGCGGATATAGCAATATCCGCAAAAATATGCCTCTTGTCTTCGGCGTCAGTAATGTTAAAGGCGATGACATCCGTAGGGTTATTCCTGTTTAGATACTTTGAATTCAACGCTTTAATCTTTTTATCATTCACAAAACAAACCGTGATTTCCCCGGACTTCTTTATGCTTTCTTTGAATAAAACCTTCTGGACTATTTTTATTATCCTCTTGGGATTGACGGGAACTTTATTTTGCAGGTTTTTTATGGTTATTTTCACTACTCTTTACCTGGCCTTCAGGATAAGTTAGGCGCGGGTGGTATATCCCGCTAAGTATACGGATAAATATTTCCGAAATCCTCTCTAAGTCCTTCAAGGTAAGGTCGCATTCGTCGAGCTGTCCATCGATGAACTTATTATTTACCACCTTATGCACTAAATCCTTGACATTGTTGGGGGTGTGTTCTTTCAGGGAGCGCGTTGCCGCCTCTACCGAATCCGCCAGGAGCACGATAGCGGTTTCCTTGGTGTTGGGCTTTGGTCCGGGATAACGAAAACCCTCCTCCTTTATCTCTTGGTCTTCCTCTAAGGTCTCCAGGGCCTTGCGGTAAAAATAATAGACCAGGCTAGTGCCGTGATGCTGACGGATAAAATCTATGAGGCGCGGGTTTAGCCGGTACTTCTTGGCTAATTCTATGCCTTTGTCTACATGGTTCATAATCACCATTTTGCTCATGCTCGGAGAGAGCGCATCGTGTTTGCTGGTTTTCTCCTGATTTTCGATAAAATACTCTGGCTTATCCAGCTTACCGATATCGTGGTAATATGCGCCTATCCTGGCCAGTAGCGCGTTAGCCCCTACTGCCGCGCAGGCAGCCTCAGAAAGGTTACCTGCAATCAGGCTATGGTGATAGGTACCGGGCGCCTCCATAATCATGCGCTGCAAAACCGGCTGGTTAAAATCCGCCAGTTCCAGTAGGCTGATATTGGTTACGGTGCTGAAAAGATACTCAAAGATGGGCAGGATACCGATGACAATGACTGCCGAAACAACGCCGTTAAGCATAAACATCAGGTATCCTATGGGGTATCCTATCTTGAATCGTTCAATAAAGAACAAAGCTAGGATTTGCACCGCCCCCACAATAAAACCGGTGCGGATAATGATGCTGCGCCGACGGCCATTACGCACCAGGATAGAGGCTATCAGGCCACTGATGAAAAATAAGATTCCCAGGTGAATATCGTGAGCAAGATAAGCAATACTTACGGAAGAAGCTAAAACCAGCAGTAAAGATAATTCCAATTCGCCAAATAATATGGCGGATAACATCGGTATGGCGACAAAAGGTATGTAGAATGTCGGCCAGCCATTTTTTATGATGAAGTAGCTGAGCACGAAAATAATCACAAAAAATAAAGATAATTGTAGCAGTCGATACTCTCGGCAGGAAAATTTCAGGTAGATGACCATGCAAAGTAAAAATAGAGGGATAATCAGGTTTATTCCCAGGATATAGCTGACCAAAAAGAGTACTAGTAACCCCAGGGTAAACTTCAGTCTATTTGTTACGATTGACTTTATCATAAGCTTCAATAATCCTCTGCACTAATGCGTGCCTGACTACGTCAAACCCGGTAAAATAATTAAATTTTATCCCTGCAATATCTTTTAAGATATCCTGCGCCTGAAGCAGGCCTATGGGCTTGCCGTCAGGCAGATCACTTTGCGTAATGTCTCCGGTAATCACTGCCTTGGAATCAAAGCCTAAGCGCGTCAGGAACATCTTCATCTGCTCGGCAGTACAATTCTGCGCCTCATCCAGGATAATAAAAGCGTCGTTTAAGGTCCTGCCACGCATATAAGCTAAAGGCGCTACCTCAATAATGCCGGTCTCTAAATATTTTTCGATCCGCTCGGCATCCACCATGTCGTAGAGCGCATCATAGAGCGGCCTTAGGTATGGAGATATCTTTTCATACATATCTCCGGGTAGAAATCCCAAGGATTCTCCGGCCTCAATTGCCGGTCGGGTCAGAATAATTCTACGCACTTCCTGCTTCTTCAAAGCCTCTACTGCGCTTGCCATAGCTAAATAGGTCTTACCGGTACCGGCAGGTCCGATGCCAAAGACAATATCGTGTTTACTAATTGCCTCTACATATTCGCGCTGGCCCGGGGTCTTCGGCCCTATCTGTTTACCTCTGGATGAAAAAGTAATGCTTGATTCCGGCACATCCACAGCAACAGGCTTCTTAGTTCTCTTAAATTCTAGTATCAGGCCCGCTAAATCCCTGCTACCTAAGCCCTCCTGCCCCTGACGTATGGACTCTAAGATATATTCGATAAGGCTAGCGGCCTTCTTGATATTAGTGGCTGTGCCGCTGATTTTAAGGTGTTCGCCGCGCAGGAGTGTCTTAACCTTGAATTCCTTCTCTAGACTCTTGATGCGTTCGTCGTGAGAACCAAAGAGTTCCTGCGCTTCCTGGTGCGTTTGTAATTTGATGACTTTTTCCATATAGTCTTATTTCAGGTTCTCTTCAGTCTCCATCAAGGCCTCTGCACCCTGGCCTTCTTCGGGATCAAGCGGCACATCAATGATCTGGCCGGGATAAATCTTATTCGGGCCCTTTAAGGTATCCTGATTGGCTTCATAAATCTTCTGCCATTTTTTGGTGGTCCCGTAAAATTTCTTGGAGATTTTCTGCAGGGTATCGCCTTTTTGCACGGTATATTTTTCCACAGTCACTACGGGGACTGATTTTTTTGCCTCGGGAATATTCCTCATGGAAATATAGCCGCGGTTTCCCAAGATGCCTATATCGGTATCGCTGGTGATTTCTTCGGCTTCCTCTTTGGCCTCTTCTTCTACGCGCCCTGCCTTAGGCATCCGCTCAAATCTTATTGGCGAATGAAATTCTATCTCTACCATCTGTGTAGTGCGGGTGGCCTTTCTTTCGATCTCTTCGCCGGCAGATGACTCGCCCTGAAGGTATCCCCGATTACCTATCTCTAGATCCTGATCCACTCTTTCTCTGGTGAGCGGATAGGTTCTTACCACGCAGCCAGAGAGTACAAAAATAAACGCCAGACCCAATAAATAAAATCTCCCATCTCTTTTCATTTCTTCTTACCCTCCCCTTTACTTTTGACGGTTAAACCTAACTCCTTTAACTGTTTTTCATCTACCTCTGAAGGTGCGTCTGTCAAAGGACAGTAACCTGCACTCGTCTTAGGAAAAGCGATCATTTCCCTAATGCTGGGCTCACCGGCTAAAATCGCCAGCAATCTATCTAAACCTAAAGCTATTCCTCCGTGAGGCGGCGCGCCGTATTGAAAGGCATCTAAGAGAAAACCGAAACGTTTATGCGCCTCTATCTTATTTATTCCAATAATCTTAAAAATATTTTCCTGAAGCTGCTGGTTATGGATCCTTATCGAACCGGAACCTATCTCTGTGCCGTTTAAAACCAAGTCATAGGAACGTGACCTTACCTTATCCGGTGATTTCTCCAGCATCTCTAAGTCATCCGGATGGGGGGCAGTAAAAGGATGGTGCTCACTCTCCCAGCGCTTTTCTTCTGCATTATATTTAAATAAAGGAAAATCTACTACCCAGGCAAAAGCCATGTCTTTACCTAATTCTTTTCTTAAGTCCGGCTTATCGCTCTTATATTTCTCTTGGGCCTCTCTAAAGCTCAGGCGCAGGAAAGGAATGGCGATTTCTTTTTTAGCTACCTCTCTGATCACCAGCTGCATCAGGCCTTCCATTAAAGAAAAGATATCCTCCTCTGTAATAAAGGACATCTCTAAATCTAATTGCGTGAATTCCGGTTGGCGGTCAGCGCGCAGGTCTTCATCGCGGAAGCACTTGGCAATCTGGTAATATCTTTCTATCCCGGAAACCATAAGGATCTGTTTGAATAACTGGGGTGATTGCGGTAGGGCATAGAATCTACCCGGATTAAAGCGTGAAGGAACCAGATAATCGCGCGCACCTTCGGGTGTAGATTTAGTAAGAATAGGTGTTTCGCATTCGATAAAGCCCTCTTTATCTAAAAATGCACGCATAGCCTGATAAAGATGGTGCCGGGAGATAAAATTAGCAAAGACTTTTTTTCTTCTTAAATCCAGATAGCGGTATTTCAAACGCATCTCTTCGGTGACATCAATGTCTTCTGCGATTTCAAAAGGCGGGGTTAAACTGGGGTTTAAAATTTCTAATTCTTTAGCAAGGATTTCTATTGTACCGGTAGCCAACTTAGGGTTAATGGTACCCTCTGGCCTTTTATTGACCTTGCCGGATACCTTAATCACAAACTCGCTTCTTAAATCCTGGGCTAGCTTATAAGTATCAGGTGCATCTTTAGGAATAAAAACTACCTGGGTCAGGCCGCCGCGGTCGCGCACATCGATAAAAACAAGCTTACCGTGGTCACGCCGGCTAGCTACCCAACCGCAAAGCGTTACTTCTTTACCAATATCCTTCTCGTTTAGCTGACCACAAGTATGTGTACGTAGCATTTCTTAAACCTTCCCTAATAAATTTTTTAAATGGGTCAAGGCTTCACCCTGTTTGACTTCGCTCTGCTCTCCGGAAACCATATCCTTAAGCGTCAGCGCACTCTTCTTAATTTCATCATCACCAAGCAGCAAAACATATCTTGCGCCTAAATCATTGGCCCTGCGCATTGCTCCTTTAAGGGATTTATTTTCGTAATCCGTATCCGCGCTAATTCCTGTATGACGTAACTCGGTCAATAATCTTAAGCCCTGCCTTTTTGCTTCTTCACCTAAAGTTATCAGATAAACTAACTCTTCCTTTAAAACTTTCAAATTTTCAAACTTTGAAACTAGCAATAATCTCTCTACGCCAAAAGCAAACCCTACCGCCCCCAACTCGGCTCCGCCTAAATCGTGAATCAGGTTATCATACCTTCCGCCTGCGCCCAAGGCATTCTGTGTGCCTAAGGCATCATGCGTAATCTCAAAAACGGTGCGCGTATAATAATCCAGACCGCGCACTAAATACAGGTCAACTTGGTAGTCTACCTGTAAAGAATCTAAGCCTTCTCTTACTTCAGTAAAATGGGTTTTACATTCCGGGCAGAGGTAATCCTGGTGGATATCTAATTTCCTGACTACCTCAATACATTTTTCGTTTTTACAATCTAAGATACGCAGGACATTATGTTTAAAACGCGTCTGACAATCATCGCAGAGGCAGGATAATTTAGCTTTCAGACTCTTACGTAAAATTTCTATTAATTCCTTTTTATCTTTTGCGCAACCTAAGCTGTTGATTTTAATCTGATACCCCTCTATGGCATAGGCCTTAAGGAGTGTATCTGCCAGAGAAATAACCTCTATATCCATGGATGCGCTACCTGATCCGATAGCTTCGCAACCTAGATGATGAAACTGTCTTAAGCGCCCCTTCTGCGGACGCTCCCTGCGAAACATCGGTCCCATATAATAAAGCTTTATTAAGCCGGCGGTCTTATCCAGATTATTTTCTAGATAGGAACGCACTATGGAGGCTGTGCCTTCCGGCCTTAAGGCATAGACGTCATCATCTTTTTCGATCAAAAACATCTGTTTTTGCACTATCTCCGCAGATTCTCCCA
>JAZDLA010000025.1:0-5556 GCA_043802425.1 Candidatus Omnitrophota bacterium | reverse complement strand
GGAATTAAAAGCGAAAATTTATGAGTGGTTGAAAGTCAATGCTATTTCAGAAAAGAAAGAAGGCGAGACCGAAGAGCAGTTCTTTTATAAGACGCGCAAAAAAGCGCTGGGCCCGTTTAAGAAAGAGATTATGGGGTTGCCTAAAGAGGCGCGCGATGCGATTGCCGCTGAGATAGAAGAAAAATTTGATTTTCTCTTTAAACAGCTAAATGCCGTGAATAACAAAGATTTGATAGATAAACATGTTACCTTAAAACGGGTGATTATGCGTAAGCGCCAAGAAGGAACGGGTGTTCAGCACGATGGCGAAGGTGCAGACTAGTATTAGGGACAGTTTTCAGCTCAATCGGAGAAGTGTCCCCCATACAAAGGAGAGAAACAATGCGTTCGGACAAGATTAAAAAAGGTCTAGAAAGAGTTCCGCATCGCGCGCTTTTGCACGCTACAGGCTTAAGCAAGAAAGACTTAGACAGGCCATTTATTGGTATCGCCAGTTCCTTTACGGATTTGATTCCGGGCCATATCGGCATGCGTGATTTAGAGCGTTATATTGAACGCGGGATCTGTTATGGTGGCGGTGTGCCTTTTTTATTCGGTATTCCGGGTATCTGCGACGGGATTGCCATGGGGCATCTGGGCATGTGCTATCCTTTGGCTTTAAGAGAAATAGTCGCTGATAGTATCGAAACAGTTTGTAATGCCCATCAATTAGACGGGATTGTCTGTCTGACTAATTGCGACAAAATCACTCCCGGTATGCTGATGGGTATAGCGCGCCTGAACATTCCCGCGATTATTGTGACTGCGGGGCCGATGCTTTCCGGGCGTTTTCGCAAAAGAAAGCTTGCCTTTGTGCATGATACCTACGAGGCGTTAGCCAGGGCAAAGAAAGGCGATATCTCTAAAGAGGAATTAGCCTGTTTAGAGCTGGAGGCCTGTCCCGGAGCCGGCGCCTGCCAGGGGTTATATACGGCCAATACCATGGCATGCTTAACTGAAAGTATGGGTATGTCTTTACCCGGATGCGCTACAGCATTAGCTATTTCTGCCAAGAAACGCAGGATCGCTCAAGCCAGCGGAGAACGCATCGTGGAATTAGTGAAAAAAAATATTACTGCCCTAGATATCATCAACAAAAAGTCTATAGAGAATGCTATTGTTGTGGATATGGCTTTAGGTGGTTCCAGCAATACGGTGTTACACCTAGCGGCCCTGGCCCATGAGGCAGGGATGAACCTTGGCCTTAAGACTTTTGATCAGATTAGTAAAAAGACGCCGCATATTACTAGCTTAGAGCCCGCCGGCACGCATTTTATGGAAGATTTAGAATATGCCGGAGGTATCCCCGCAGTGCTCAAGAGATTAAGGGCTAAACTAAATAATACTATGACGTTAAGCGGCAAAAGGATATTCGATATCGCCAGAGAAGCTGAGATTTTTGATGAGGAAGTGATTCGTCCATTCAGCCGGGCCTATCATAAACAGGGCGGGATTGCCGTTTTGTACGGCAATCTGGCTCCGGACGGCGCAGTGGTGAAACAGTCGGCAGTGAATCCGAGGATGATGAAATTTATCGGCCGGGCAAAAGTCTTTAACCGGGAAGAAGAGGCCATGCAGGCGATTTTGGCCAGAAAAATAAAGAAAGGCGACTGCATTGTCATCCGCTACGAAGGGCCCAGCGGCGGTCCGGGTATGCGT
Organism: Candidatus Omnitrophota bacterium; assembly: GCA_043802425.1. GTDB lineage: Bacteria > Omnitrophota > Gorgyraeia > Gygaellales > Profunditerraquicolaceae > JAGUYA01. The sequence continues at coordinate 3,858 of JAZDLA010000025.1, read as the reverse complement.
GAGATGCTTGCCCCGACTTCGGCGATTGTGGGTATGGGCTTAGCCGATTCGGTGGCGTTGATTACCGACGGAAGGTTTTCCGGCGGCACCAAGGGGCCCTGCATCGGACATATTTCGCCTGAGGCAGCCAAAAAAGGTCCTATTGCCATTTTAAAAGACGGTGATATAATCAGTATAGATATCACTAACAGAAAGTTAGAGGTGAAATTAACGCAGTCGGAAATAGAGAAGAGATTTAGAACCTGCAGGATTACCCCGCCTAAGATTAAAACAGGGTATCTTGCGCGTTATTCCAGATTAGTCAGCTCCGCGGATAAAGGGGCTATATTAAGGTAAAGAAAATGACAGGCGCAGAGATATTAATTGAATGCTTGAAACGCGAAGGCGTTCAGGTGATGTTTGGCTATCCGGGTGGCGTGGTTTTGCCGATATTTGACCAGCTCTACGATGCGGATATTAGGTTTATTCTGACTCGCCATGAGCAGGGTGCAGCCCATGCTGCCGATGGATACGCGCGGGCAACGGGAAAAGTAGGTGTCTGTTTGGCTACTTCTGGTCCCGGCGCCACTAACCTGGTCACCGGTATTGCCAATGCCTACATGGATTCTATTCCCATAGTAGCCATTACCGGACAGGTAAAAACATTCCTTATCGGCAATGATGCCTTTCAGGAGGCAGACGTAACCGGTATAACCCGGCCTATCACCAAGCATAATTACTTGGTCAAAGACGCGAAAGATTTGGCGCGCATTGTGCGGGAGGCATTTCATATTGCTTCTACGGGAAGGCCCGGTCCGGTTTTAATCGATATACCCGTGGATGTCCAGCAGCAGGATATAGAATTTATCTGGCCCGAAGAAGTCCAGATCCGCGGCTATAAGCCCAGCTGCTTCGGGCACCCCGGACAGATTAAAAAAGCCGCTAAACTAATTAGCGGTTCCAAGAAGCCGCTTATTTATGCCGGCGGTGGAGTAATTACCTCTGGGGCTAGCCACGAACTTAAGGAATTGGCAGAAAAAATACAGGCGCCTGTGACTATGACCCTGATGGGTTTAGGCGGTTTCCCCGGAACGCACGAGCTTTCTTTAGGCATGCTAGGTATGCATGGGACTGCCTACGCTAACCACGCCATTATGGAGGCAGATTTAATTCTTGCCTGCGGCGCGCGTTTTGATGACCGGGTTACCGGTAGGCTCGACGCCTTTGCTCCCCATGCCAAGATTATCCATATTGATATTGACCCCACCTCTATCAGTAAAAATGTAAACGTGGATATTCCGGTGGTAGGTGATGTCAAGAGTATCTTAGGTCAACTCTTAGAGGAAATTCAGAAAGTACCGGATACTTCCGAGTGGCATAAAGCCATTAATTCCTGGAAGAAAAAACACCCTTTAACGTATAAAGACAACGGTAAAATTAAACCACAATATGTGATCGAGCAAATTTACGAGGTCACAAAGGGAGATGCTATCATTACCACCGAGGTGGGTCAGAACCAGATGTGGGCGTGCCAGTGGTATAAATATAACTATCCCCGTACATTCATCTCCAGCGGCGGATTAGGCACTATGGGTTTTGGGTTTCCGGCGGCCATGGGCGCTAAGATGGGATGCCCTGACAGAAGAGTCTTTGATATTGCCGGCGACGGCTCTATACAGATGAATATCCAGGAATTGGCGACTTGCGTTGCTAATAAGATAAACGTGAAGGTCGCCATATTAAATAACGGTTATCTGGGGATGGTCAGGCAATGGCAGGAATTATTCTATAAAAAACGCTATTCCTACACCACTCTCTATAATCCGGATTTTGTGAAATTAGCCGAAAGTTACGGTGCGGTAGGCATCAGGGTTACCAAGAAAGAAGAAGTGCGGCCGGCTATTGAGAAGGCGCTTTCTATAGATAATACCGTGTTTATCGATTTTCATATTGAACCCGAAGAGAATGTTTATCCCATGGTGCCTGTAGGCGAAGCCATAAACAGAATGATCGGCGGCATGGCATAGCGGGGCGCCTCCAACAAAAAAATGAAACATACTATTTCAGTCGTAGTAGAAAATAAATTCGGAGTCCTGGCGCGCATTGCAGGTCTTTTTAGTGCCCGCGGCTATAACATTGCCTCTTTGGCGGTAAGCGAAACTTTGGATCCGTCTATCTCTTACATGACTATCGTGGTAGAGGCAGAGGACGAAAAGATATTGGAGCAGATAAAGAAGCAGCTAAATAAATTGATCGACGTAATTACAGTTACCGATTTTACCAAGAAAGAGCATGCAGATCGCGAGCTGGTGCTAGTAAAAATTAATTATTCGCCAAAAGAGAAAACCAAATTGGAAAGCACGCTGAATAAATATGTAGCTAAAATAATTCAGCACAAAGGCGATACTGCGATTATTGAAGCTGTGGATGAGCAGGGAAAGATTAAGGATTTACTTGCGGATTTGAATAAATTCGGAATTAAGGAGTTAGTCAGAACCGGCAGAATTGCCGTAGCATACTAAAATCATCAGGGACACCCATCCAGCCAAAGCTAAGGGTGTCCCCTTAATAGTTCGGTAGGGGGCACCCTGCCGATTAGCAGAATAGGTGTCCCTAAGGGAGGAGGAGTATGGCAAAGATTTATTATGATCAGGATGCGGATTTAGAGATTTTAAAAGACAAGACCATTGCTATTATCGGTTATGGTATACAGGGACGGGGTCAGGCATTGTGCCTGCGCGATTCCGGATGCAGGGTAGTCGTCTCTGAGTTAGAAGGCACGCCTAATTATGAACAGGCTAAGCAGGATGGTTTTATACCGGTTTCGGCAAGCGAAGCTGCCAAGGCCGCGGATATCATCCAGATTCTCACCCAGGACCATGTCCAGGCCAAGGTCTATAAAGAGGCCATTAAGCCGAACTTAAAAAAAGGAAAGGCCCTCTGTTTTTCCCATGGTTTTAATATTAGGTTTAAACAGATCAAACCGCCGAAGAATGTGGATGTATTTATGATTGCGCCTAAAGGGCCGGGCGCATTAGTTAGACGCATGTATGAAGAAGGTAAGGGTGTGCCGTCGTTAATAGCAATATTTCAGGATGCCAGCGGACAAGCTAAGCAATTGGCTTTAGCTTATGCTAAAGCTATAAGAGCCACTAAGGCCGGTGTTATTGAGACTACCTTTGATGAAGAAACCGAAACCGACTTATTCGGCGAGCAGGCAGTCCTTTGCGGCGGCGTAACCGAATTAATCAAAGCCGGGTTTGATACCTTAGTGGCAGCAGGATATCAGCCTGAAATTGCTTATTTTGAAGTCTTACACGAATTAAAACTGATTACGGACTTGATTCAGGAGACAGGGATTTCGGGGATGCGCCGTAGGGTTTCTAATACCGCTTGTTACGGTGATTTAAGCCGGGGCCCGAAGATTATTACCGAGAAGACGCGTAAGGTAATGCAGAAGCTCTTAAAGGACATTAAGTCCGGGAAGTTTGCTCGGGAATGGATTAAAGAAAATGAGGCTGGCCGGCCAAATTTCAATAGTCTGCTCAAGGCAGGCGACGAGCACCCTATAGAGAAAGTCGGGCAGCAGCTGCGCGAGATGATGCCCTGGATGAGGAAATAGGAAGTAAATCCTGTCCAGAGGACAGGATAAAACAAACATAAACGCCAGAGGCATGTTTGTTTTATGCCTTGGATGAAAAAATAAATATGGAAAAGATAATTATTTTCGATACCACATTACGCGACGGAGAGCAGGCGCCGGGTGCCAGCCTTAACCCGGAAGAAAAATTAGAGATTGCCCATGCGCTTTCGGATTTAGGCGTAGATGTAATTGAAGCAGGTTTTCCTATCTCTAGCCGGGGAGATTTGGAATCCGTC
>JAZDLA010000024.1:0-5939 GCA_043802425.1 Candidatus Omnitrophota bacterium | reverse complement strand
CGGTCTTCAAGCACCAGAAGGTGCGCGTCAAAGATCTGCGCCTCCTCCTGCCCCATCTCGAAGCTGATCCTTTTTTGAAGATCAAGTATTTCCTTGCGTGTTTTTATCAACGCTTCTTCAAATAACTGGATCTGCAGGGGTATATCTTCTTCCTTTATCGAATGCCTGGGAACGGTAAAATCCTCCTTGCCCAGCTTAAAGGCCCTCCCGATACTTATCCCAGGAGCCGCGGCAATCCCTTTTAGCTCTATCATAACTCTTCCTCGCTACTCACCAGTTTTTCCAATTCTACCAACGCCAACTCTGCATCCTGCCCGTCTGCCTCGATAGTTATAGGCGTATCTTTTTCAACACCGAGCATCAAAATCCCCATTATGGACTTACCGTTCACTTTTTCATCGTTACGGATTACCGATATAGACGCTTCAAACTTATTGGCTATCTGGACGAATAAAGCCGCTGGGCGTGCATGCAAGCCCAGTTTATTTTTCACAATTATTTCTTTTTTTACCACGGCCATTTAAATCTCCTCAATCAGCCCTAAAATTATCTTCGCCAGCTTAATCGGGTCATGACGGACAACTTCGCCTTCAAAAGTAGCCAGGTCTTCCTCGACGACCCGGTACCCCATATTTTCTATTTTTTTCCTGTCGCTGCCAACGACCGATGAACTCTCCAGTGCATAGCGTTTTATTATTTCAGCGGGGATATCCGCATTGTTAAGCAGGCAATAATCGATTATGCGCGGATTACTATGTTCGATAAGTACCTTTAAATGGTCTAAAGCACTGTAACCGTCGGTTTCACCCGGCTGGCTCATTATGTTGCATACGTAAACCTTAACCGCAGAAGAAGCCGCCATAGCTTCAGAGATCTCCTTTATCAAAAGATTCGGTACTATGCTCGTAAAAAGAGAACCCGGCCCAAGGACAATAATATTCGCTTCCTGGATAGCTCTTATTGCATCGGGGGTTGCCTGTGATTGCGCAGGATTAAGGCTTACGCTTTTTATCGGCTTATGCGCCTTGGGAATCATATTTTCTCCGATAGTTGTTGTACCGTCCTTATGTTCAGCCACAAGCACAACGTTGTTCAAGGTAGAAGGTATAACCTGTCCCCTTAATGCTAAAACCTTGCTTGTTTCTTTGATTGCTTTTTCAAAATCTCCGGTCAGCCTGCTCATTACCGTGATAAAAAGATTGCCGAAACTGTGCCCGGAAAGGTCCGAGCTGGTATCAAACCTGAACTGGAACAGATCGCGCATAAGTGCCGGCGCATCAGCTAAAGCAACCAGACAGTTACGGATATCCCCGGGAGGCAATATATCAAATTCCTGCCTCAGCCTGCCGGAAGAACCCCCGTCATCGGCTACCGTCACAATTGCCGAGATATTAGAGGTAAATTCTTTAAGGCCTTCCAGTAAAACCGATAACCCTGAACCGCCGCCTAAAGTGACGATTTTAGGCCCTCTACCGAGCTGTTTTTTCTGATAGAGTAAATCAACCAGCTCGGTTTCTTTGGAAGAAGGCACGATTGCGGCGATGAATGAGCGCACCATCCTCTTGATGCCTAAGATTAAAATTATGATTCCGGAAATAATTACTATGGCATCAAGTATCTGAAGTACGAGGAAATCTTCTGGGCGCAAATGCCCGGTACCCAGGATAAGCAGTACGACCCCGAAGGCGCTTAAGCCTATCCAGCGTTTTACCCCTATCCCCGGATAAAACCATTTAAAGAAACCTTTCAATTTCCTGGCCATATTGGCTCTAAGTTATTTTTCAGATTTTCTTTTCATCTTCTTCGGAAATCGCCTTAAGAATTGCCTTCTCATCCTGGCATGCTTTAAGCGTATCCCTGAAGTATTTATCTTTAAGCAGGCGAGAGATCCTTGCCAATGCCTTAAGGTGAGGCCCGGCTGAATCCTGAGGGGCTAACAGCAAGAAGAAGATGAAGATCGGCTCACCGTCAAGGGAATCAAAATCTACACCTTTCTTTGTAAGCCCGAAGGCCGCGATCAATTTACTGACGCAATCGGCTTTGGCGTGGGGAATGGCGATACCCTGGCCGATAGCGGTTGAGCCCAGCGACTCACGCGCCATGAGGGCTTCGATTAATTTATTACGCTGGCGCTTTTCAACATCTCCGGTGCTTATCAGAGCATCAATGAGTTCTTTGATCACGTCGATCTTTTTGCTGGATTTGATATCCATTACTATTGCCTTCTTTGAGAGAAAATCCATTATTTTCATTTCTGATTCTCCTTTGTAAATATTGTTTAGTTGGACAAAGCGGGAGACGGGGGTCGAACCCGCGACATTCACGTTGGCAACGTGATGCTCTACCAGCTGAGCTACTCCCGCGTGATCACACTATGGCTTATTCTGTCTTAGGCACTGCGTTCGCTAAACCGCTTGTCGCGGTTTTTTACGCTCACTTTAGTGCCATTAAATTTCCCCTTGCCGGGAAAATTTAATGGGCGGAAGAGGATTTGAACCTCCAAGGGTTACCCCAATAGCTCCTAAGGCTATCGCGTATGCCAATTCCGCCATCCGCCCCTTTCGAACCAAGAGAGCGGGTCTATGGTCTATGGCCAATGGTCTATGGTTCTAGTATAGACTATAGACCACCGACTCTAGACCCGATTGAAAAACTTAATTGAGCCTCCCGAGACTCGAACTCGTCGCTCGTCAGTAACTTAAAACAAGCGCTCGCTCCTCATAGGGGCTCTGCCCCTCTGACGCTCACTTCGTTCGCTGTCACCCCGAAAGCGTGGGGGAAATCTTCCCCCACACCCCTTTTGCGTTCTCGTCTTGGGAATACAATTTATATGAGCCTCCCGAGACTCGAACTCGGCACAGCCACCTTAAACATTAATGTTAACTGTATGTCGCCATACAGATCAGACTATCCCATCTCTCTGCAATTTTGACCAATAGCTTTCGATCCAATGTATATTTGCGAGAGAGTCTTGATTATAGTCGTTGAACCTTCCCCGCCAATAGGCGGGGCTTGGCTGCGGATTATCTGCATTCAAGAATTGTTACTCTGTTATTTTGAGTATCTTGAAATACCCAGACTTTCCCGCAATTTACAAGATTTTCGCTAACAGTCACTTGTTAGCGCCCCCTTATTTGAGGGTGGTGCTCTACCAGATGAGCTAGAGGCCCATAATCAATCTCTTATTAGCAGTATCTAGAATTCTCAAAGAACAATGTAAACTTTATTATTTATACGATTGCAGCGCTAAACCTAATATTTTCCTTTTTGAGATTATTTTTTTCCATATTCCATTTTTTCTATAGGGATTAATGTATATCTTTGAGGAAAAATTAATTTCTTTAGAAAATTTCTCTAAATTACTCCTTCCGGAAATCTCAACCCCATTAGCGCGTTTATCTATCCTGCTTTCAATTCCAAACTCTTTCAGTAAATTTAATACTAGCTCTAATACTGAATTTGACTTTTGGTATCCTCGCACTCTCCGTTTATCGCCTTTGTAAAAAATGCATCCCTCATCATCAAAAAACGCCTTTATAAATTCTCTTTTGTATGCCTTCGGTGCTCCATTGGCCACATAAGCAATCAACTCTTCTCTGCGCCTCTTCAAATAGTTAGCGAGCTCAACATGATAAAAAACTAACCCATAAACGCCGTTATCTCTTAGTTGAATTCTTGGAATAGCCCTAAATTTTTCTTCTAGAAGACGCTGCATATGCCGAATCTGATATTTATCTTTACTATAGTAAATACAGCAATCTTCGTCTACTCTGCCGTCAAATATAAAATGGCTTACAATATGTATTAAATCCTTAGACCACGAGACGGGTTTTATAATCTCCCTTCCCGCTAAACACTTACCTTTTCTGGGATTCCCCCCAATGAAACATTTTGCCTTCCTTCTCTTTTCTATATCCTGTTTCTGTTTATAGCTTAAAGGTATATCTTTTAAATATGCGTAAAGGGTACTTTTAGCAACCCCCAAAACAGAAGATATTTCACCGAATGAATTACCTTCTATGCGTAATTCTCTGCATTTAGAGATCAGTTCATAATCTAATTTTTTCATTAATCATCTCATTTAAACAAGGTGGTGCTCTACCAGATGAGCTAGAGGCCCGTAATCAATCAAAGAACAAGCGGGTCTATGCCCGATAGTCTATGCTTTTACTATAGACTATAGACCCATAGCTATTTAGAATGTTAATATTTCCTTTTCTTTATTTTTAAACAACTCTTCTATCTTAACGCCATACCTATCAATAAGCTTCTGCAGTTCGTCAATGCCCCGGAATTTATCATCCTCGGGGATAACCTTGTCCTTTTCGAGTTTCTCCAACGCCTCCTTTGCGTCGCGCCGGATTGTACGCAATGAAACCCTACCCTCCTCTGCCATTTTATGCACTACCTTTGCCAGCTCCTGGCGCCTTTCCTTTGATAAAGGCGGAAAAGATAACCTTATCAGCTTACCATCATCAGAAGGAGTTATCCCTAAATTAGACTTCTGTATTGCTTTTTCAATCTCAGGTATCGAAGATACATCCCATGGCTGTATAGTTAAAAGATGGGCATCTGCTGTAGAGATAGAGGCAAGCTGCTTCAGAAGCGTAGGTGTACCGTAATAATCGATATGCAGCCCTTCTATCAGGCTTGGACTTGCCCTGCCGGTCCTTATCTCCATGAACTCCCTGTTTACTGACTCCAGGGCTTTTTTCATCTTTTCTTCTGTATTATGCAGGACTTCTCTGGTAGTCATTTATTCCCTCCCCGGCACCTCTTACGCTAATTTACCACCGTGCCTATAATCTCGCCTAAAACTACTCGCTTTATATTTCCCTCTTTATTGATATTAAATACTACTATCGGTAATTTATTATCCATGCACAGGCTGATTGCCGTAGCATCCATAACCATAAGCCGTTTTTTAAGTACGTCGATATATTTCAGCTTTTTAAATTTCCTGGCCTTTTTATCTTTCATAGGATCCGCGGAATAAACCCCCTCTACTTTAGTCGCCTTAAGTATGGCCTCAGCATTGATCTCCATCGCCCTTAATGCGGCCGCGGTATCAGTGGTAAAATAAGGGTTGCCTGTGCCCGCGACAAAGATGACCACCCGGCCCTTTTCAAGGTGCCTGACCGCCCTTCTTCTTATATACGGCTCTGCGACCCTTTGTATTTCTACCGCGCTCATCACGCGCGTTGGTATCCCCATTTTTTCAAGGACGTTCTGCAAGGCCAAGCCGTTAATCACCGTAGCGAGCATGCCCATGTAATCCGCAACTGACCTGTCCATATCAAGCCCTCGGGTAGCTGTATTTTCCCGCCCGCGGAAAATATTTCCGCCGCCTAAAACTACGGCTACATCCACCTTTAACTCCCTTAATTCTTTTATCTGACGGGAAATAGAAACTAAAACAGACTGGTCAATACCGTGTGTGCGTTTACCCTGCAGGGATTCACCGCTTAACTTAAGAACTATTCTTTTATAAACAGGCCGTGCCATTATTCGCCGATTTTATAGCGCGTGAACCTGCGGATAACGATATTTTCGCCGATCTTGGCTATAATGCTTCCCAGATACTCTTTTACACTAATACTGGGATCCTTAACGAACGGCTGCTCGAGGAGACAGTTATTTTTTATAAACTCTTCTTTTTTTCCTGCTGCCTCCAACTCCCCTTCCGGAACATCTTCTCTTTTTATAAAAGTGGGCGCTTGCGCGGCTATCTGCATCGAGAGGTCCTTGGTAAACTGACAGAATTCGGGGTTCTTGGCGGCGAAATCTGTCTCACAGTCCACCTCAAGCAAAACCCCTATTTTATTGCCCAAATGGACATAGGCTTCTATGCGCCCTTCCTTGGCAGCATTGCCATGTTTGTTAGCGGCTATCTCAAGCCCTTTTTTGCGCAAGAACGCCACTGCTTTTTTGATATCTCC
>JAZDLA010000023.1:0-4885 GCA_043802425.1 Candidatus Omnitrophota bacterium | reverse complement strand
CCTTTATTTCTCTTTAGTTGTCTGTATAACGACAGGGCCTCCTTTCCTGAAGAAACCACGCTAAATATTGCCGGCCCGCTGCCGGACATCAAGATTGATTTTAGGCCTATCTGGCTCAGCTTTTCTTTGATACGCAGTATCTCAGGATACAATTTAGCAGTAACCTGCTCTAAACTATTAAATAAAGCCTCGCCCAGCAAAGGAAGGTTATTCTTTCTTAATGCCAGGGTCATTATTTTAACACCCTCACCCTGCCTTGTCAATTTAAAAGTCCTGCTAAGCCCATCCCACTTTTTATATATCATGGGGGTAGAGACCTCAAGCCTGGGCACAACTAGGATATGCCAGAGCCGTAAGCCAGAAAATGTTTTTAATGGTTTTATCCTGTCTCCGCGGCCCGAACCTTGGGCAAACTGACAATTATAAATAAAAAACGGTACATCGCTACCTATTCTCTTAGCTAATCGCACCAGTTTATTTTTATCAAGGTGCAACCCCCAGAGGTTATTCAACCCCATAAGCACAGAAGCAGCATTGCTGGAGCCGCCGCCAAGGCCTGCGGCCACCGGGATGCGTTTTATAATCTTAATCCCAACACCCTGATGAATATGAAATGTGTCCTGTAATAATTTGGCGCTACGATAAGCGAGGTTAGAGCGGCCGGCGGGGACGCGGGTAGAGCTACAGGTTAGTTTTATTTTTTTGTCGCTGCGGGCTTTGAGTATTATTTTATCAGAGAGGTCTATCCTTTCAAATATTGTTCTTATATCGTGGTAACCGTCATGGCGCTTGCGCAGGAGCTCTAAATAAAGATTTAACTTGGCGTAGGAATGTAGAACCAACTTATTTAACGCTTGGTAGCAATACAGGCTAAGGCAGCCTTTTCTATGTCAAGGCTGGTAAGGTGATATTCTTTTAAGAGTTCGGCGGGTTCACCTGACTGTCCGAATTTGTTTTTTATGCCTACACGGATGACTCTGGTGGGATGATTCTCAGCTACCACCTCATCAATAGCAGAGCTTAAGCCACCGATAACCGTATGCTCTTCACAGACCACTAAGCCGGCAGTCTCTTCCGCTGCCTTCAGGATTGTTGCGCTATCCAGGGGGCGGATAGTGTGTATATTAATTACGCGCGCTTTTATGCCTTTGGCGAGGAGATTCTGGGCAGCTATAAGTGCTTCGCCTACCATAATCCCGCAGGCAACAATAGCCAGGTCTTTGCCCTCGGCAAGAACCTGGGCCTGGCCGAACTTAAATTCAGGCTTACCTTCTACCGTAGCTACTTTAGCCCTTCCCAGGCGGATATAAAATGGCCCCTGGATGTTTATACAGGCCTTAATTGCGTCACGTGTCTGTGGAGCGTCGCAGGGAACAACGATATTCATATTCGGGATAACGCGCATCAATGCAATATCTTCCAGCGCCTGGTGGCTTGCCCCATCCGGGCCTACGCTTAGGCCCGCGTGGCTAGCTACTATTTTAATATTAAATTTATTATAGCAGATTGTATTTCTTACCTGGTCCCAGGCCCTGCCGGTAGCAAACATGGCAAAGGTGGAAACGAATACGACTTTAGCGCAACTAGCCAGGCCCGCAGCCGTAGCCATCATATTCTGCTCTGCGACGCCAAAATTAAAAAATCGTTCCGGGTATTCTTTGGCAAAAATGCTGGTGCGCGTTGAACCGGATAAGTCCGCATCCAAGACCACGATATCCTTATTGGCCCTGCCTAGTTCTACTAAGGTCTGACCGTAAACATCTCTTTGATAAAGCGACTCTGCCATTATTCCAGCTCTTTCAGGGCTTTTTCTGCCTCTTCTTTGGTCGGGGCCCTGCCGTGAAAATCTACTACATTCTCCATAAAAGAAACTCCCTTACCTTTTATAGTACGCGCAATAATTATTACGGGCTTGCCTTTGACAGTCTTTGCCTCTTGGTACGCAGAAAGTATCTCTTTCATATTATGGCCATCTATTTCTATAGCGTGCCAGCCAAAGGCCTGCCACTTGGCTACCAATGGCTCCAGATTCATAATGTCCTTTGTCTTTCCGTCAATCTGAAAACCGTTATAATCTAATATACCACATAAATTATCGCATTTGTAATGACTGGCGGCCATAGCCGCCTCCCAGATATTCCCCTCCTGTATCTCGCCATCACCCATCAGGCAATATACGCGGTAATTTTTCTTGTCTATCTTTGCCGCTAAACTCATCCCTATGGCTACGGATAAACCCTGGCCCAAAGAACCCGAAGCAACCTCTACGCCGGGAGCGCGCCTGTCCGGATGGCCCTGCAATATGGAACCTAACTGTCTTAGACTCCACAACTCATCAATAGAAAAATAACCGGATTCAGCTAACACCGCATACCATAACGGGCAGCAGTGGCCTTTAGACATGTGGAACCTATCGCGGTCGGGCGAGTCCGGCTTCTTAGGATCATGTTGTAAGACCGCAAAGTATAAAGCCGTGATTAAATCTGTGGAAGAAAGGCTCCCGCCGGGATGGCCAGAACCGGCTTTCGCCAGCATCCGGATAATCAACCTGCGGATCTGCTTAGCTTTATTTTCTAATTCTTTAATTTGGGTATCTGCGTATTGCATCTTCTTTAATAGGGGCCGGATTTATTTTTTCGCCGCCGTTTCGTTCTGTAAAAATAATTCTGACCCCGTTTTTGTTAATTTCTCTTTAATCTTATCCTGACTAGGTTCTAATTGCAATGATTTTTCCCAACTCAATTTCGCCTTAGCGATATCATTTGCCTTTAGATAAGCCTCTCCTAAGTGGTCAAAAATTATGGGGTCGTCTATAAGCAGGCTTGCTTTCTCCAATTCTTTTATGGCTTCCTTAAGTTTTCCCTGTTTAAAATAAAGCCAGCCCAGGCTATCTACATACGCGCCGTTATCCGGCTCTATCCCCAGGGCCTTTTTGATCATTATCTCTGCCTGGTCCAGATTCCGGTTCTCTTCCGCATAGAGATAGCCTAAATAATTCAAGGCCTGGTGATAATCAGGCTTCAGCGCAAGGCTCTTCTTGAGCTCTTCAATGGCAGCGCTTTTATCCTTTGACTCATCATAAATATTAGCTAAATAAAAATACGCCTCGGCATCATCCGGAGATAAATTCAATATCAACCGATAGGTGTCTTCTGCTTCTTTGAATTTTTTCTGCTGAAGATATACCACGCCTAAGGTCTTATAAATATCGATATTCTGAGGCTGGCGCTTGGAGGCGCCCTCTAAAGCGATTTCATATTCTGCGGCGGCTAAATCGGGTTTATTCTGGGAGGAATAAAGCAGGGCTAATATTGCATGCGGCTCTGTTGCCTCAGGGTCAAGGCGCGCGGTCAAATTTAATTCCTCAATGGCGCTGGAGATCTGGTTGTCTTTTATGTAGCTGGAGGCTAAATTTAAATGAATGACCGAATTCTGGTTATCTATCTTCAGGGCTTTCTTGTATTCCTGTATGGCCATCTCTATATCGCCGAGCTGCTCATACATCGCTGCCATAATATAGTGGCTTAAGGTGGTCGAGGCCTTCTTATCTAAAGCGTGGGCTTGCGTATTTACAAGTAAAAATGTGAAGCAGCACAAAAAAAGTCCCTGCGCGCATCGCTTAAGTTGAAAAGTCATAGTCAGTAACTAGTAATTTTGGAAGATTAACGCTGACTTAGGTTTAACCCCAGGCCCTCTTCTTCAGATGGCGAAGACGACGACGCGCCTTTTTTCTTTTGTGGGTTCTGATTTTTCTTCTTTTTCTCTTCTTACCGCAAGGCATAAGTTGCTGCCTCCTTTAATAAATCACCTTATTCAAAGGATACTCAATGATTCCCTGCGCACCGGCCTTTCTTAATCCCGGGATTAACGTGCGCACGACCTTCTCGTCAATAATAGTCTCTACCGCCACCCAACCTTCTTCGGAGAGGCTTGAGATAGTCGGCCTCTTTAAAGCAGGTAAAAGACGGATTATGTTCTTGAGGTCTTTCTTGCGCACATTCATCTTCAGGCCGACTTTTTCTTCTGCGGCAATGGCGCCTTTTAAGAGAAGCGACAGCTCTTCCATCTTGGCTCTCTTCCATTTATCCTTATAGGCGGCCTTATTAGCGATAAACTGGGTGGTAGATTCGCAAATAGTAGCTATCTCCCTTAATTTATTGGCTTTTAAACTTCTGCCGGTCTCAGTTAATTCTACAATCGCATCCACTAACCCGGCGCTGACCTTGACTTCGGTTGCGCCCCAGCTAAATTCAACCTCTACATCTAGCTTATTTTTCTTAAAGTAATCTTTGCTGACATTAACCAACTCCGTAGCAACGCGTTTACCCGCTAAATCTTTAATGGATTTTATGCCTGAACTTTCCGGCACAGCTAAAACCCACCTCACCCGGTTTAGGCCCTGCTTAGCGTAAACTAAATCCGTAATCCTTACTATATCGGATTTATTCTCCAGTATCCAGTCATTACCGGTAATGCCGCAATCCAGGGCGCTGTCCTGGATATAACGGGACATCTCCTGGGCACGCAAGAGAACCGTCTCTATTTCGGGATCGTCTATAGAAGGAAAATATGAGCGCTCGCTGGACACAGAAATATTAAACCCCGCCTTACGGAATATCTTAAAAGTAGCTTCCTGCAGGCTACCCTTAGGCAGGCCTAGTTTGAGCAGATTATTTTTAGCTGCATTCATCAGTTTAGCCATTTCCTATTATCTTTTCGGATAATATATATAGGTAAGCGAGTTTTCGGTCCTTTATTGCTTTACCTCTACAAATTTCTCCTGTTTTTCATCATAACGATAGAGCCCTTTACGGAATTTATCCAGGTCTAGTTTATACTCTTTACAAAAGGCCTCTTCGACATTCTTAAGTTTAGCGACCTCTTC
>JAZDLA010000022.1:0-4689 GCA_043802425.1 Candidatus Omnitrophota bacterium | reverse complement strand
TTCCGGCCACCGCAGCGCAACTTTGGCCATAGAAAAAGCGATTAAAATCATCTCCCCGGGTTCAGAGACGCTGAACATCAACGCCTTCAATTATACTAACCCAATTTCAGAAAAAATCGTAAACCGTATTTATTTAAGCATCCTTAAACGGGCGCCTAAAGTCTGGGATTACCTTTATGATAATCCTACTGTAGTGAAAAAAATAGAAAAGATAAAAAATACCATTCATAAATTTAACTCGCCAAAATTAAAAAAGCTTTTTGATAAATTTAAGCCCGATGCAATTATCTGCACCCAGGCATTCCCTTGCGGAATGGTGGCAGATTTTAAGAAAACCTATGCTTCGGATATACCGCTAGTAGCGGTACTGACAGACTACATACCGCACTCTTACTGGGTTTACCAGACAATAAACTACTATATCGTTCCTTCCGAAGAAGTAGGCCTGCGTTTAATCAAAAAAGGCGTTAGCCCCAAAAAGATAAAACCGCTAGGGATTCCCTTTGACCATAAATTTAACGAACCCCTGACAAAAAATGGGGTTATGCGAAAATTAAACCTAGACCCGAACCTTTTTACCATACTGATTATGGGCGGAGGCCAGGGATTAGGCCCAATTAAAACGATTGTCAGGTCTTTAGAAAAAATAAAAGAGGGCTTACAGGAAATAATCGTGACCGGCACAAATAAAAAACTTTATAAATCCCTAAAGAGAAGGATTAAAAAATATAAAAAAAGAATCCTGCTCTTCGGATACGCCAATAATATAAATGAGCTGATGACTGCGGCAGACATTATCATTACCAAACCCGGGGGGGTAACTATATCGGAGGTCTTAGCAAAAAAGATACCTATGGTCATCATAAGGCCTATACCCGGCCAGGAGATAAATAATACTATTTATTTAACCGATAAAAAAGCGGCAATAAAAATAGATAAACCCAAAGATACCCGGATAATTATTGAAGAGTTATTAGGGGACCGTCAAAAATTAAACCGCCTCTCTGAAGCTGCCGGCCGTATCGCCAAACCTAATGCCAGCCTTGACATCGCCAGATTTATCCTGAATTTATCTAGTAGAAATGTTTAACTATATACTTTGTAGAATCGGACAATTTATCAGCCTGCACCTGCCTTTAAGGGTAGCCTATAAAATAGCGGTATTTTTTTCTGATTTGCATTATATATTCTCCTATAGGGACCGTCGGATCACCGGGGCAAATTTAAGAGTAATCTTTCCGGAAAAACCGGAAAGGGAAATCAGGAAGATCAGGATAGAAATATTCAGGAATTTCGCTAAATACCTGGTGGACTTTTTTCGCTTTACAAAATTAGATATGGATTATATCAAAAAAAATATCCGGGTAGAAAATATACACTACATCGAAGAGGTACTTTCTAAAGGTAAGGGTGCTATTGCGGTTACCGCGCATCTAGGAAACTGGGAATTAGGCGGGGTGGTCGTTGCGCTATTAGGGTATCCTTTCTGGGTAGTTGCCTTACCCCATAAACATAAAAAGATAAACAATTTCTTTAACCTTCAGAGGGAAAGCAAGGGTGTAAGGGTTATACCCCTGGGGAGGGCAGTTAGGCAATCCCTGGATATCTTAAAGGAAAATCAAATATTAGCTTTGGCGAGTGATAGGGATTTTTCGGGAAAAGGTATCCTTTCAGATTTCTTTGGTAGGCCAACCATTTTTCCTCAAGGCCCGGCAGCCCTTTCTCTAAAAACAGGCGCGGGGATTGTGCCGGCATTCATGTTAAGAAATGAGGATGACAGTTTTACTTTCAGATTTGAGAAGCCCATAAAAATCGACTCTAGCGGCGATAAGGGTAAGGATCTCTTGGAGTTGACTAATCAATACAAAATTGTTTTCCAAGACTATATCCGCAAATACCCTAACCAGTGGTACGTATTCAGGAAGTTCTGGAGAGATATCTAATATGAAAATCTGCGTTGTTATACCGACATACAACGAAGCCGTGACCATTGCAGGGCTGGTCAAAGAAATCAGAGAACAGGGGATAGAGGCCGTAGTTATTGACGACGGCTCACAGGATAATACCGCCCAGGTTGCCAAAGATAACGGCGCTACAGTATTACGTAACCCCGATAATCAGGGCAAAGGGGCATCTTTAATCAAAGGATTCCGCTATGCCTTTAGCAGAGATTTTGATGCCGTGATTACCATGGACGGCGACGGACAACATCTGCCTAGCGAAATACCCTATTTTACTAGGCTAGCCGAATACTCCAATAGCAGCATTCTCATCGGTAACCGGATGCTAAAAAGGCAGGATATGCCCCTGGTACGGGTTATGACCAATAAATTTATGTCCTGGATTATATCCTCTTTGGCTAGGCAGAGGATTCCGGATACCCAGTGTGGTTTCCGTCTTATAAAGAAAGAAGTATTAGCTACGGTTAATCTGCGCACCAGTAAATACGAAACCGAATCAGAGATAATTATCAAGGCTGCGCGGTCAGGGCTTAAGGTCGAATCAGTACCTATTAAGAGCGTATATAGAGGGGAAAAGAGCCAGATTAACCCCTTTATCGATACCTTAAGGTTTATCAGGTTTATGATAAAAGAATTATGGATTACGAAATCTTAAGAAAGCGCATGGTCGAAGAACAGTTAATTC
This sequence comes from Candidatus Omnitrophota bacterium, assembly GCA_043802425.1. GTDB lineage: Bacteria > Omnitrophota > Gorgyraeia > Gygaellales > Profunditerraquicolaceae > JAGUYA01. Next base: position 2,043 of record JAZDLA010000022.1, on the reverse strand, counting down.
CCCGGGGAATTAAAAACCCTCAAGTACTGGCTGCTTTCTTGAAGGTAGAACGGCATAGATTTATACCGCAAGATTTAAGAAGTAATGCCTATGCTGACTTTCCCGTACCTATCGGTGATGGTCAGACTATATCCCAACCCTATATCGTGTCCCTGATGACCGAACATCTGGATATAAGCGGTCAGGACAAGGTCTTAGAAATAGGTGCCGGCTCGGGTTATCAGACAGCAATATTGGCGGAGTTAGCAAAAGAGGTTTATAGCATAGAGAGATTTACAGCCCTGGGTAAAAAAGCAGAGATTATCTTGAATGAGTCAGGTTATAAGAATATTAAAATAAAAATAGATGACGGGACCTTAGGGTGGCCGGAATTCGCTCCGTTTGATAAGATTATAATTACCGCGGCAAGCCCTAAAATCCCTTTACCGCTGACCGAACAATTAAAAGAAAACGGTAAGCTTATTCTGCCGCTTGGCGAAAGCTCTAGCCAAGTCTTAACATTAATTGAAAAGAAAAAAGGCAAGCTGGAATCCAGAGATATCTGCGGTTGCGTATTTGTTCCCTTAGTAGGAAAATACGCCTGGAGCGCTAAAGATGCTTAATATAATTATAAACTGGTTAAAGAATCTTCCCCGGGAATATCTGGTAATGATTGTCGGGGCGCTACCCGTTTCGGAATTAAGGGGAGCGATCCCCCTGGCTTTATCTTTAGGGATGCCGCTAGGCAAGGCATTCTGGTTGTCGGTGATAGGTAACTGCATCCCTGTCATCCCCGGACTTTTTCTCTTAGAGCCGGTTTCTACGAAGCTAAGGAAATTTAAAATCTTGTCGCGCTTCTTTGACTGGCTTTTTGAGCGCACTAAGAAAAAAGCGGATAAGCTACAAAAATACGAAGCGTTGGGCCTGGCTATATTCGTATCCATACCGCTTCCGATGACCGGCGCATGGAGCGGGATAGTAGCCGCATCGCTATTTAAAATAAGGTTTAGATACGCCTTTATCGCGATCATAGCGGGTATTCTCATTGCCGGATTAATTGTTTCTACGCTGTGCACATTGGGCATGATTAGCTGGAAAGCGGTGCTAAATTGATACAGGTATATACCGGTAACGGCAAAGGAAAGACTACCGCTAGTTTAGGCCTGGCATTACGGGCAGCGGGTGCGGGCTTAAAGGTATACATTTGCCAGTTTTTAAAAGGCAGGTATTATTGCGAACTGGTAATTTTAAAAAAAATAAAAAATATAAAATTAGAACAATTCGGGACAAGGTGTTTCATCCGTCAGGCTCCTGCAAAAAAAGACATAGAATCAGCCGGGCGCGGCTTAAAAGCAGCGGAAAAAGCAGTGCGTTCAAAATGTTATGATATGGTAATATTAGACGAGGTCAACGTAGCCTTAAACCTCGGGCTTATAAAATTAGAGCGGGTTATCTCACTTATCAAGAATGCTTCCCGAAAAACAGAATTAATCCTCACCGGCCGCAATGCCCATCCAAAAATCTTAAAAATCGCTGACTTAGTAAGCGAGATTAAGGATAAGAAGCATTATTACAAGAAAGGCGTGAAAGCTAGAAAGGGAATCGAGTTTTAGATTTAATTTATCAGGCTATCTTGTCCTGTTTCTCGCGGGGACGCTCATTTTGCCCCTGCGAGTCAAAATTTCGCTCCCCTGCGGTGCCTCGCTCTCACTGACTTCGTAAATAGCGGGTGAACCGTGCCCACTCGGCATCCTCGGAGACCCCGCTCAAAATCAGTCCAAGCTATCCGGATAAAAAAATATTCTGTTATTACTAAGTCAAGATGTTAATTTTTTACTATTTTCAAATGTTAAACTTTTTCGCGCTATTTCTTCCTGTATCCTAGCGCGTTCAAGCCTTTTCCACATGTGATTTTGTGGAGGATGATAATAACTATTTTTAAGGCCACATTTTATTCTTCGTATGAAATCAGTATATTCTCTGTTATTAAGTAATTCTTCGATTTCTTTGTCTTTTTTAATTACTTTATTGCTATTGGATAATTTGGATTCAGCGATAACTTTG